>NZ_JALNUL010000006.1:0-243364 GCF_026540775.1 Methylobacterium sp. GC_Met_3 | reverse complement strand
ACCACACCTGCGCGACTCGCACGCTTCGAGCGACGAAGAACCTGAAGCTCGTGCAGAAGCTCCTCAATCACTCCTCGCTCAGCGTGACTGAAAAGTATGCTCACGCCGATCTCGACGACCTACGCAACGCGATGATGGAGACATCGGCCGACAACATGGCCCGTCGCACAAAATCCCGAGAAAAGTCCCGAGACGTTATGGTCTCCGACCGAAAAAGTGAAATGCAGCAGTAGGTTGACGATATGTCGAGCGGGATGCTTCTAAGCGGCAGGTCGTAGGTTCGAGCCCTACCGGGGTCGCCAACCCTTCGCCCGCCGGATCGATCCTGGCCAGTGTGCCCGGTCGGGCAAGCGCTGCGACGGCATCGCGAACCCCCTCGAAACCGCTGGACCCCGGCATCAGACCCGCCGACATTGCCGGTGCAGAGGCGCGGAGACGCGCGCCCGCATGGCGGAGGGATCGACAATGGGCAGGCTCGGGATCTGGGGCAGTGCGGCTGTGGCCGTCCTCGCGGCAGGCGGGGGCTGGCTGGCGGCGCAGGGGACGCGTGAGGCGGTCGCGCACCCGCCGCGCTTTCCGCAACTGACCCTGGAGCAGCTCACGCCTGCGCAACGCCCGGTCGGCGAGAAGATCCTCAAGGTCTCGAGCGTCGGGCTGGCCGGCCCCTACAACCCGATGATTCGCAGCCCCGAGATGGCGCAGCGGATGTACGACCTGCTCGACTATCTGCGCTGGCACACCTCCGTGCCGACGCGGCTGAACGAGTTCGCCATCCTGATCCAGGGGCGGCTCTGGCGCTCGCAGGTAGAGTGGTTCGCCCATTATCCGCTGGCCATCAAAGCCGGCCTCTCCGAGCAGGTCGCGGCCGACCTCAAAGCGAACAAGCGACCGGAGGGCATGAAGCCGGACGAAACCGCCGTGTACGATTTCTGCATGGAGCTCTCCACGCAGCACGCGATCTCGGACGAGACTTTCGCGCGGGCCAAGGCGGTATTGGGCGAGCAGGGCGTGGTCGACCTGACTGCGCTGAGCGGTACCTACGTGACGGTCGCCATGCTTCTGAGCATGGCCGAGGAGGGCGGGCCGCCCGGCAAGGAACCGCCGTTCAAGCCCGGGGAGCGATAGGCGCGCCGGCCCCTGGGACCGGCGCGCTTCGGCTCAGTGCCGCGGCAGGGTGTGAAGCGCCTTCAGGAAGACGTCCACCTCCGCGCGGGTGTTGTAGAAGGCGAGCGAAGCCCGCACCGACTGGTCGACGCCGAACCGGCGCAGGGCCGGCAGCGCGCAGTGATGGCCCGAGCGCACCGCGATGCCGTGCGCGTCGAGGTGGTGGGCCACCGCCTGGTTCTCCTGCCCCTCGATCACGAAGGACATCACGCTCGCCTTCTCGTGCGCCGTGCCGATCAGGCGCAGGCCCTTCACCTCGGCCAGACCGCCCTGCGCGTACTCCAGCAAGTCGTGCTCGTAGGCGGCGATCGCCGGCAGGCCGATGCTCTCCAGATAGTCCAGCGCCGCGCCGAGGCCGACCGCACCCGCGATGTCCGGGGTACCGGCCTCGAACTTCTCCGGGGCGCCCTTGTAGAGCGTCCGGGCGAAGGTGACGTCCTCGATCATATGGCCGCCGCCCTGCCAGGGTGGCATCGCTTCGAGCAGGGCGGTCTTGCCGTAGAGCGCGCCGATCCCCGTCGGCCCGAACACCTTGTGGCCCGAGAAGACCAGGAAATCGGCATCGAGCGCCTGCACGTCGAGCGGCATGTGCGGCGAGGATTGCGCCGCATCGACCAGCACCGGCACGCCGTAGGCATGGGCCAGCGCGATGATCTCCCGGATCGGGTTCACGGTGCCCAGCGCGTTGGCGACATGCGTCACCGAAACGATCTTCGTCCGCCCCGAGAGCAGGGCTGCGTATTGCTCGAAGATGATCTCGCCCCGGTCGTTGACCGGGATCACCCGGAGCGTCGCCCCGGTGCGCTGCGCCAGCAACTGCCAGGGGACGATATTGGCGTGGTGCTCGATGGTCGAGACGATGATCTCGTCGCCCGGCCCGATATTAGCCCCGCCGAACGAGGCGGCCACGAGGTTGATCGCCTCCGTGGTCCCGCGCAGGAAGACGATGTCGTCCTTCGTGGGCGCGTTGATGAAGCGGCGCACCGCTTCCCGGCCGCCCTCGAACAGGTCCGTCGAGCGCGCCGCCAGGGTGTGGGCGGCCCGGTGGATGTTCGAGTTGTGCCGGCCGTAAAATTCGCTCGTCGCGTCGATCACGGCCTGGGGCTTGTGGGTGGTGGCGGCGTTGTCGAGCCAGACCAGCGGATGGCCGTTGACGCTCTGGTGCAGGGCCGGGAAATCCCGGCGGACATGCTCCACGTCGAACGGCGCCGCCACCGGGCTCGATCCCTGCGCCGTCAGCCGCGGCGCGGGGCCGGGATGGCGGGTGGGTTCCACCCGGGGGCTCGCCGGAGCGCGGCGGGCCGGGGCTCCGAAGTTCAGGAAGTAGTAGTCGCCCACCGGGGCCTCATCCACGCCGGTCTGCGTCGGCGCGGCCGGGACGAGATGCGGGGCCAGCGCGTGCGCGAAGGCGTTGGCGCGGGGATGGTCCGCGGCGATCTGCCGGTGCAGCTCCGGACCGCCGGGGAAGGAGAAGTCCGGCAGGACGGAACGCGGGCTCGCCGGGTGGATCGGCGGGATCGCCGCCACATCGGCGAAGGCCGGGCTCGCGGGTGCGAGATTCGGAAGCGTCGGGCCGGAAAGGCCCGGCACGCCGACCGGCGGCGCCCCGAAGGAGCGCGCGCCCAGGCCCGAGACCTCAGGCTGGAAGCCCGCGGGAAGCCCCCCGGCCGGAGCCGAGGGGGTTCCCACCGAGGCGCTCGGCAGCTTGGCGCCGCCGAAGCCCTGCGGCAGGCCTTCCAGAGCCTGAGGCGCCTGGGGCCCTGCCGGGATCGTGGGGGCGAAGGGCTGGCTCGCGGCCTGCCCCTGGCCGTAGATCTCGCGGGCGAGACGCCCGACGAGATCCGCGTGGGCGAGATCGCCCACGTTCCCCGTGGGGATGCCGATCGCCGGCACCTCAGGCGTAGTCATGGTAGTTGCCCAGCAGCACGTTATCGAGGCGGGCGATCGCGTCCTCGACCAGCACGGCGGCCGAGAAGTACCGGGTCACGAGGTGCGAGGCGATGGAATGGTCGTTGGTGCCCATGTAGCGCACCGACAGGCCGGGCTCGATCTCGCCGGTCACGCCGGACTTCTGCAGGCCGACCACGCCCTGCTCGCCCTCGCCGACGCGCAGGAGCAGGATCGAGGTGGTCTGGGCGCCGGTCACCGGGTCGATGTCGATCGGCAGCTTGTCGCTCGGCACCAGCGGCACGCCGCGCCACGTGATGAACGGCGCGCCGAACAGGTGCACCACCACCGGCGGGACGCCGCGGCGGGTCGCCTCCCGGCCGAAGGCCGCGATCGCGCGGGGATGGGCCACGAAGAAGGCAGGCTTCTTCCAGACCAGCGTCAGCAGTTCGTCGAGGTCGTCCGGGGTGGGCGGGCCGCCGCGGGTCGGGATGCGCTGGCGCGGGCCGACCTCGCCCAGCAGGCCGAACTGCGCGTTGTTCAGCAACTCCCACTCCTCGCGCTCCTTCACGGCATCGACCGTCAGGCGGATCTGCTCGCGCAGCTGGTCGATCTCGTTGGAGTAGAGATCCGTGACCCGGGTGTGGGTGTTGAGGATCGTCTGGATGGTCGAGAGGTGGTATTCGCGCGGATCGACTTGGTAGTCCACGAAGGTCGTCGGCAGGCGCGGCTCGCCGGTATGGACCGCTAGGAGCTCTATACCCTGCTCACCGTAGGCGTTGGAGTGGCCCTTCAGGCGCTCGCGCTCCTCCTGATACTGGGCGATCTTGGAGCGGATCTCCTCGCTCTCCACCGCGGCGGCGTCGAGGGTCAGGAGCGTCACAGCCGACAGGGCCTTCACGGCCGGGGCGGGGGCCTTCTCACCGGCGAGTCCGGCATCGCCGAAATAATCGCCCTTCGTGGCCAGGCCCTGGCGCAGGCGGCCCGAGTAGGGGCCCGACAGCGTCAGCTCGACCGTGCCGTCCGCCACCACGGTGAGGCTGCGCTCGGCGGCGCCCTCCTGATGGATCACCTCACCGGCCTGGTGCCGGCTCTCCTTGAACTTGCCCGCGAGCGTCGCGAGTTCGGCATCGCCCAGCCGGCTGAACAGGGGCACGGAGCGGAGCGAGCCGGAGCGGATCACCCGGCCGTTCTCCTCGGCGGTGAGCTCGACCCGGCCGGGCTTGGCCAGCACGACGGCCCGCCGGTTGACGCGGTAGACGCCGCCGGCCACGTCCACGAAGGGTAGAAGCCGCAGGAGCCAACGCGGCGTGTTGGCCGCGTTCTGGACCGACGTGACGGTGGCCGTCGCAAGATTGCGTGCCGCTGTGGCGCTGACGCTCAAACCCGGTCCGCTCATCGTTCGTTGTCTCCGTCTGGTTGCGGGCGCGCCCCATCGGCCCGCGCATCGGCGGGCGGCCGCGTCGTCGAAACGGGCCGGGCGCAGGATTTCGTAAGGGCCGGATCAGCTTTCGAGCAGGATACGGTCCAATGAATCAAATTTTTCGGTGTAAGCCTGAAATGTTGCGTCGCTATTTTGACTGAATCGGCCTGCTGCAGAACCAGCAACGCTTGAGTACGACTCGGATGGCTCGATGGTCAACGGAAGAGAATTCCTATTTTACCTTGCTCGATGGGATGATGGCCTCTCGTTCGTCCGGAAAGGAGAATGCAAGTGAAGAAAAATCGGAGAGCAAAGAAATTCATTCTCTGTTGTCCGGCGCGCGCCGGAGCAACCTGAGGACAACGTTTCAAAAGAAGGATTTTTCTGGACGGATCAGATCCCGTCACCGAAGCCGAACGACTGATCCATGCTGAGCGCCGGCTCTTCATCGGCGCGGAGGCGCGAGACGACCCGGGCCGGCACGCCCGCGACCGTCGTGTGCGCGGGCACGTCTGCCAGCACGACCGCGGCGGCGGCGATCTTGGCCCCTTCGCCGACGCGGACATTGCCCAGCACCTTCGCGCCGACGCTGAGCAGGACCCCGCGCTCGATTTTGGGATGCCGGTCGCCACTCTCCTTGCCGTTGCCGCCGAGCGTGACCGACTGGAGGATCGATACGTCGTCGGCCACCACCGTGGTCTCGCCGATCACCACCCCGGTGGCGTGGTCGATGAACACCCCCGAACCGATTCGGGCCGCCGGGTGGATGTCGCAGCCGAACACCTCGGAGATGCGGCTCTGGACGTGCAGCGCCAGGGTCGCCCGTCCCTGGTGCCACAGCCAGTGACCGACCCGGTAGCCTTCGAGCGCGGCGAAGCCTTTGTAGAACAGGAAAGGGTCCAGGTAGCGCCGGCAGGTCGGGTCGCGCTCGCGGATGGCCACCAGGTCGCGCACCGCGTGGGCGCTCGCTCGGGAATCCGCCTCGAACGCCTTGAGGCAGAGGTCGCGCATCGACAGACGCGAGAGGTCGCCATCGCCGAGCCGGTGGGCGAGGCGGTAGGCCAGCGCCTGGGCGAGGCTGCGCTGGTCGAGAATCGTCGCCTGGATCAGCCCTGCGTAGAGCGGTTCCTCGATCAGGGCGGCCATAGCCTCCGCGCGCAGCTCCGCCCAGACCTCCGCCTCTTCGGTGCTGTGGCTGATCGCCCGCAGGGGCGGCTGCAGGATGGCGCGTGCGGTCACGGGGGCTGGCCGATCAGTGCACCCGCCGGAACAAGTCCGGCAGATAGCGTTCCAGGACGGCATGGCCGTCGAACGCGACATCGACGGTGCCCGAGCGCCCGTCCCGACCGTGGATGCGGACGATTCGGCCCCTGGCGTGCCGCCAGATCCCCAGGGCCTCCGCGAGGTCCAGGCGCTCGAACACCACCTGATCCCCCCGCCTGATCGCTGCTGCCGGCATCCGGTCCTCCTTGCTGCCGGGTCCGGGTGCCCGGTCGTGATTCCTGGCTTCGGCCTTGGCGGGGGGGAGCGGAGTCCCTCCCGAGGAAAGGCCTTCTGCGTCCTCCGGCTCGGCGGAGACGATTTCGTTCGCGACTTGCCCGAAGTAGAGCATGTTATTCGCTAAGCCATTGTTATCGCTTGATAATTATCGATCCAACGCCGTTTGGCAAGGCTTGTTCCAGAGGCGGCCCGGCGATATCCCGACGCCAGAGACACCGGGATTCTCAACAATGGACGCGTATCTTCCGGCCCTCGGGGGCGGCCTGCTGATCGGCCTGTCCGCCGCGATGCTGTTTCTGCTCAACGGCCGCATCGCCGGGATCAGCGGGTTGGTGGCCGGACTTACGCGACCGGGCGCGCGATGGCGCGCGGATGCCGCCTTTCTGATTGGGCTCGTCCTCGGGCCGCCGGTCTTCGCCCTGCTGGCGGGGCATTGGCCGGCGATGCGGATCGCCGCCGGATGGCCGGTCCTGGCGCTGGCCGGGCTGCTGGTCGGCTTCGGCACCCGGCTCGGCTCCGGCTGCACCTCCGGGCACGGGGTCTGCGGGCTCGCCCGGCTGTCGCCGCGCTCGATCGTGGCGGTGCTGGTCTTCCTCGCCACCGGCATGCTGACGGTGGCGATGATGCGGGTGGCGTCGTGAGCGGCGCGGCGCGTTCCGTCGCGACGCATGCCTTGGCGGCGCTCGCCGCCGGCCTGCTGTTCGGGCTCGGCCTGTCCCTGTCGGGCATGCTCGACCCCGCCCGCGTGCGCGGCTTCCTCGATGTCGGAGGCGCCTGGGATCCGAGCCTCGTCTTCGTGCTCGGCGGGGCGGTGAGCGTGTCGGCCCTCGGCTACGCCCTGTCCCGCCGATTCCGGCGCCCGGTACTCGCCGAGACCTTCGACCTGCCGACGGCGCGGCGGATCGATCCGCCGCTGGTGCTCGGGGCCGCCCTGTTCGGGGTCGGCTGGGGCCTGTCGGGCTTCTGCCCGGGACCAGCTATAGCCGGACTCTCGACCGGTGCGGCGCCGGTCCTGGTATTCGTGGTTGCCATGCTGATCGGCATGGCGGCGCACGATCTGGCCTGGGCGCCTGCGCGGCACAGGACGTCGCTGCGCTAGCCGGCGGCGGCTTGACCCCTTGCGTTCGCTGGGCTTGGTCCCGGACGGCGCGGTCGCCCGGATCGCCGGCTTCCTCGCGATCGTCTCGATGGCCGCGCTGGGCCTCGGGGCGATGTTCGCGTCCTGACCCGGGTCGGCGGCCGGGTGACGCTGGCGGTCACCGCCTTGCTCCTCGTGCTCCTGGCGATCGCGGTCCTGCTCATCCGCCGCTTCGGGATCGGCTGAGCGTGGCGCAGGATCAATCGGCGGGCTCGTAGCGCAGTGTCCCCGCGCGGCGCGTCGGCTGGCCGGTGTCGTTCGTGTGGTTGACGCCGTCCATCACGGGTACGGTGGGGAAATCGAACGGGCTGACACCCTTCAGGCAGGCCACGTTGACCGCGTAGAGCGTGCTGTCCGAGCGCCGCTGATGGTGCGTGTAGATCCCGCAGCGGGAACAGAAGAAGTGCTCTGCGGCGCCGGTGTGGAAGCGGTAGCTCGTCAGCACCTCCGCGCCCTGCCGGATCCGGATCCCGCCCGCCTCCGCCATCGCCACGACGGCGCCGCGCATGCGGCAGTACGAGCAGGTGCAGCGCCGGATCGATCGGAAGCCGTCGCTGAGCGCCACGTCGAACCGCACCGCGCCGCAATGGCACCGGCCGGCATGCAGGTCCGTCTCTGCGTCCATGTCGCCCAAACCCGTCCTCTCCCCCCGGACCGAGCGTATCGCCGTGGCGGGGACCGGACAATTCAGGGATTCGCACGCGTTCTGTGAGGTGGCCTCACGTGTGGGTTCGGGCCGGCTCGTGACCGAACTGGATCGCCCGCGCGATCTCCGCGCGCCGCGCGGCGTAACCGGGGGCCGCCATCGGGTAATCGCTCGGGAGGCTGTAGCGCGCGCGGTACCGCTCGGGCGTCAGGCCGTTAGCCTTGAGGTGGCGTTTCAGGGTCTTGTAGGCGCGGCCGTCGATGAAGCTGATCAGGCCGTCCCGCTGGACCGAATTGCGGATCTCGGCCGGCGTCGGCCGGACGGGCGCCGGCAGGCTATCGGCCGGTGGCACGAGTGCCATCAGTGCGGCGTGTACGCTGGTCAGGATCTGCGGCAGGCCGGTCGGCGCAACGGCATTGCGCGAGAGATACGCCGCGACGACGCGCACCGCGAAGTCATCTATCGCGCGCCGGAAATCGGGTTGAGACGGATTTGCATCCTGCCGATTCATCATGATCTCCCGTCAAAACGCATACAAACGGCAATACTCATACATTATGCGGAGTCAACGTGGGGAGGCGGCCGGTGCGGTCCCGCGTTGCGCGGGGCACGGGTCGGCGCGCCGCAGTGTCGGCCGCTTTCTCTCGATCGGGCTTCGTGATTCAATACAATCTTCGTGCAGTGCGAAGTCTCTTCAGGGAGCGGATCCCCTGTCCTCGCATCGACAGGCCGGAGAGCCGGCCGCGTGTTGGTCTCAACCATGGGCCTCGAACCGTGCCCTGGCGGGGGCGGGACGCGCCGGCCTGCGGGTCGCACCGCTCCTCGTGCTGCTGCTCGCGCCGTCCGCCGTCCGCGGGCAGGACACGCTCGGGCTGATCGCCCCGGACGCGCCCGAATTCGGGGCGCCGTTCGAAACGGGGATGCGCGCCAGGGTCGCCGCCCAGTTCCCGGATGCGCCCCGCGTCCGGTTCCGAAAGGTCAGACCGATGCCGGGCGAGACCGGCCACGACATCGCGTTCTGCGGTCAGGTCAGCGCGACGCCGCCGGAACAGGCGGCGCCGAGCTTCCACCTGTTCCTCTACGGCCGGACTGCCGAGACCGAGACCGTTCAGATCCTCGGATCCGAATCCCTCAACGGCTACCGGGTCGGCCGCAAGCTGATTGGCGCCCTGCGGCGTATCGGTTGCCTTTAGATCACGCTCCGCCGAAGTGGACACCGGTTCGCCGCGAGCGAGCGCGTCACAACGAGCGCCGAGAGCTTCGCGCTGGAACCGGCTGGGGTGAAGCGAGCAGCAAGACTGTAATGCAACGTCATGGCCAGCTATTCTCGGTCGGAGCAGGCGATGTCATACTTTTGGAAACAGACAAGATCCGGGAGAACGACATGGCGCGCCGCCCATCGGCTGGGAGATACCTGATTGCGGCGGGCGCCCTGGTCATCGCAGGTGCAGCCGCAGCTCAGGAGGTCAAGCGGACCGAGCTCGGTCGTCAGCCAGTCTCGGGTGATGAGAGCCGCGAGATCGTCATGCAGCTGGTCGAGATCCCGCCGGGGGCGACCTCGCGCCGGCATTTTCACAACGGCGAGGAAGCCTACTACCTGCTGGAGGGCGGCCTCGCGCAGGTGCTGGGACAGGCGCCGAAGGAGCGGCCGGCCGGCGAGCGCGGCATCAACCGGCGCGGCGTCCCCCATGCCGGCTACACGGTGGTCGGCGACAGGACCGTGAAGATCCTGTCGGTATCCGTCGTCGACAACGGCAAGCCCCTCCAGGAGGCTGCCGAGTGAGCCGCTGCCCGATCGGTGGCGAGATTGTGGCAGAAGCTTGACTATTGCCGTCGAATCAGTTTTAAACTTGATTGTTGCGTCATGGATACACCCCAAAGGGCTTTGGAGGTTCTGATGTGCGCGCGGAAGACCTTCTATATTTTCGCCAAGTCCTCCGATGGCCAGCTTTTCTGCGCCGTTCGTCAGGATCAGCCGATCCCCCGGATGATTGACGGCGTGCAGTGGCGTTACGTGACCTGCATCGACACCGCACGGGACCGACCGTTCGGCTTCGACGTGGACGACGCCAATAAGGCCATGCGGAACGGTGGCGTATACTTCTACAAGCGCGAGTTCGTGTTTTCCCAGCCCCGCACGCTGCTTCAGGCCGCCTGAACGTCGGCCCTCCACCGGCTGCCGCACGGACGCCTTCCGCATCTGTGTGCTGGAAAAACGCCGCATCGCGGGCGGGCTGGGTGAACCGATCGCAGGACTCGTCGCTTGGCACGCGGTGGGATCCGGGGATTCGGGCCCCGGCCGCGGGAGGACGGACGTGTCGTTCAGGATGGGTCTGGCCGGCTTGGCGCTGGCGACGATGGGTGCGGCTCCGGCCTGGGCCTGGGGCGTTCCCGGATGCACCAATCTCCCCGAATACAATCGCGCCCTCGGGGCGTTGCAGGGGATGACGAGCGCCTGCGACATGAGCGTCGAGGAAGCCCGTCGGGTGATCGCGGCCCATGATGGGGTCGCCGCACCGCCGCCCGCCGCGGCGCCGACAGTCGCGCCGCCGCCCCGGGCCCATCGCCGGCCCCATCGGAGGGTCCGGCACGCGCGCCCGACACGGCGGTGAACGCGGGTCCTGATCCCGCACAGCACCGCCTTGGCTCTGGCGGCCCTTCCGGTGACGTCCGCCGAGCCGCTGACCTGCATCCAGCAACTCTCACCTTGGACCCGGCCATACTCTCTGGGACGGCGGCGATTGGTCTCCGATATCTGAATCTGCGAGCATCTGCGGAGGGGCAGGGCGCGCGGCGGGTGGTCGACACGCCTCAGATGAAGCTCGGCTCCGGTTCCTCTGGCGGCTCGAAGGCCTCCCGGATGGCGTCCGGGTCGACGGCGTCGAGTGTGGCTGGCTGCCAAGCGGGCCGGTTGTCCTTCTCGACCAGCACCGCGCGCACGCCCTCGTAGAAATCGTGCCCCCGCATGATGTGCGTCACCAGCCGGTACTCCGTTCGGATGGCCGCGATCACGTCCAGATCGGCCCCGCGCCGCATCTGCTCGAAGGCGAGGCAGAGGCTGGTCGGCGACCGGCTGCGGAGGGTGCGGGCCGCTTCTGCGGCGAACGCCGACCCTTGGACCGCGTCGAGTCGCGCCAGGATCGCCGGGACGCTCTTAGCCGAGAAGCATGCTTCGATCAGGGCAGCCTCCCGGATCACCGGCCCGGTCGGCGGCGGAGGCGCGGCGTGGGCGGCCAGGGCCGGCTCGATCGGGCCGCCTTCCGCCAACGCGTCCAGGATCGCCGGGAAGTCGGTGGCGCGCGCCGCATGGGTCGCCAGCCCGAGGGCGAGGGCGTCGCCCGCGCCGATCTTCGATCCGGTCAGCGCCAGGTAGGTGCCGCTGCGACCCGCCAGACGCGGCAGGAGCGCGGTGGTGCCAACATCCGGGACGAAGCCGATCCCGACCTCCGGCATCGCGAAGGCGTAGGATTCGGACGCGACCCGGTACGGCCCGTGCACCGAGATGCCGACCCCGCCGCCCATGACGATGCCGTCGACCAGCGCGACGATCGGCTTGGGGTAGCGGGCCATCGCGGCGACGAGTTCGTACTCGCCGCGCCAGATCTCGAACATCGCCTCCGTCTGCCCGGCCTTGGCGGCCTCGTAGATGCGTCGGACATCGCCGCCCGCGCAGAAGGCCCGTCCGCCGCTGCCCTGCACGACTACGCGCGTCACGCGGTCGTCGGCCTTCCAATCGTGGAGCTGGGCCTGCATCGCCCGGATCATGCCGAGCGTCAGCGCGTTCAGGGCCTTGGGCCGGCTGAGCGTGACGAGGCCGAGGGCGCCGCGCGCCTCGAACACCACCTCATTGGTCGCCTGTGCCGTCATCGTCGGACGCATCCACCCTTGTGAGCTTCGGTTTATGGGGCGGCTGAATAGGCTGGCATCCGGATGGCCGCAACGACGGGGCGGAATGGCGAACAAACGCCCCCGACCGTCGCCGATCCCGCGCTCAAGCCGCGCTGCGACAGCATCGACAGCCTGCCTCGGGATGATAAGCGTCGCGGCCCGCACGGACATCCGGTCGGCATAGGACAGACGTAATGCTCTACATGGTCCACATGCAGGTCGACATCCCCGCCACCCTGCCGAAGGCGGAGGCGGACCGTCTGAAAGCCGAGGAGAAGGCCTTCTCGCAGAAACTGCAGCAGGACGGCACGTGGCGGCACCTGTGGCGGATCGCCGGGCAATACGCGAATTACAGCGTCTTCGATGTCGCCGGGAATGACGCACTGCACGACATCCTGACGGCGCTGCCGCTCTACCCGTACATGACGATCCACGTCACGCCGCTGGCCCAGCATCCCTCAGCCATCGCGGCCAACTGACAGGTCGAAACCATGCCCTTCATCATCGAGACCTTCGACAAGCCCGGCAGCCTCGAGATCCGCAAGGCACACCGCGCCGAGCATCTGGCCTATCTCGACCGGATCAAGGACAGCCTCCTGGCCTGCGGCGCCAAGCTGAACGACGACGGCAGCGATGCGGGCGGCGGCCTCTATGTCGTCGATGTCGAGACCCGCGCCGAGGCCGAGGCGCTGATCCAGGCGGATCCGTTCTACACGGTGGGCCTGTTCGCGCGCGTCGAGATCAAGCGCTGGCGCAAGGCCTATCTCGACGGCAGAAGCTATCTCTGAGGGAGGGGCGCATATGGCTTTCGCCGAACTCGATGGCGTGCGGTTGCACTACAAGGCGGATGGCGATCCCGCGAACCCCGCGCTCGTGCTGTCCAACTCGCTGGGTGCGTCGCTGGACATGTGGGCGCCGCAGGTCGAGCCCCTGGCGCGCCACTTCCACCTGATCCGCTACGACACACGCGGCCACGGCCAGTCGGAGGTGACGCCCGGACCCTATACGATCGCCCAACTCGGCCGGGACGTGGTCGGCCTCTTGGATCACCTTGGCCTGAAGCGGGTGCATTTCGCCGGCGTGTCGATGGGTGGCCTGACCGGGCAGTGGCTCGCCCTGAACCATCCGGAGCGGCTGGCGCGCCTCGCCCTGTGCAACACGGCCGCGTATATCGGACCGCCTGAGAACTGGACCAGCCGGGTCGAGGCGGTTAGCGCGAACGGCGTCGGCAGCATCGCCGATGCGGTGGCCTCGCGCTGGCTGACGGCGGGCTACGCGGCCGCCCAACCCGAGCTGGCGGCCAGCCTGCGGCGGACGCTGGCTGCCACGGCGTCGGAGGGCTACGCGGCGGCCTGCCTGGCGGTGCGCGACGCCGATTTCCGCGCCGACCTTCCGCGGATCCCCGTGCCGACGCTGGTGATCGCCGGGATGCACGACCTCGCGACGCCGCCGGCGGAAGGCCGCTTCCTGGCGGACCACATCCCCGGCGCGCAGTATCGCGAGCTCAGCGGCGCGCACCTGACAAATCTCGAGGATATCGAGCGCTTCAACGAGGCCCTGATCGGGTTCTTCGGCGAAACGCGCGCGTCGTAGAGCCGTATTCGATCGCGATGGTCCAGACAGGAGGCCCATTGAGAACGGCCATCCAACCCACCCCCTCATCCTGAGGCGCCCGCGGCAGCGGGCCTCGAAGGAGGGCTCCAGGGATCGCAGCGGCTTCTGGAGGGCTCCTTCGAGGCCTCCGCTCCGCTCCGGCACCTCAGGATGAGGGGGGAGTGGGATCATCTGGGTCAGGGGCGCTGTCGGTCCTGTGGCGCTCCGCGACCGGGACGATGCGCGGCATCAACAAAATTAAAAACAACCAACGATTGGGGAGGAAATCTATGGCTGATCAGATTTCGCGGCGGAAGTTGGCCCTTCGCGGGGGCGCGACCCTGGTGACGACCGCCTTCGCGGCCTACCTCACCGCCGCGCCGGCCCGCGCCCAATACGCCGATGACGGCATCAAGATCGGCGTGCTGACCGACATGTCGGGCGGCTATTCGGACCTCGCCGGGCGGGACTCGGTGACGGCGGCGCAGCTCGCCGTGGAGGATTTCGGCCGCCCGATCAACGGCCGCAAGGTCGAGCTGATCTTCGCCGACCATCAGAACAAGGCCGATATCGCCTCCGCGATCGCCCGCCGCTGGTTCGACACCGAGGGCGTCGACGCGATCTTCGACACCAATTCCTCGGTGGCGGGCCTGGCCGTCCGCGAGGTCGCCCGCGCCAAGGGCAAGATCGACATCAATTCCGGCGCCGGCTCCATGGCGCTGACCAACGCCGCCTGCTCGCCGACCGGGGCGCACTGGACCTGGGACACCTATTCGCTGGCGGCCGGCACCGCCACCGCGCTGGCGGACGACCCCAAGAACACGTGGTTCTTCATCACCGCCGACTACACGTTCGGGCACGATCTGGAGAAGCAGGTCACCCGCGTCGTGACGGCGAAGGGCGGCCAGGTGCTCGGCTCGGTCAAGCACCCGTTCCCCAATCCCGATTTCTCGTCCTACCTGCTGCAGGCTCAAGGGTCGGGCGCGAAGATCATCGGCATAGCCAATGCCGGGGCTGATACGATCAACACCATCAAGCAGGCGAGCGAGTTCGGCATCCCGCAGGGCGGCCAGACGCTGGGCGGCCTCAACATCTTCCTGACCGACATCCACTCCGTCGGCCTCAAGGACGCCCAGGGCATGATCCTGACGACCGGGTTCTACTGGGACATGGACGACCAGACCCGGGCCTTCGCCCGACGCTTCGGCGAGCGGATGGGCGGCCGGATGCCCACCATGGTGCAGGCCGGTGATTACTCGGCCGTGCTCCACTTCCTCAAGGCCGCCGAGGCGGCCGGGACGGATGACGGGCTCAAAGTCATGGCCAAGATGCGCGAACTGCCGATCCAGGACTTCTTCGCCCGCAACGCGACCCTGCGCGTCGATGGCCGGATGGTCCACGACATGTACTTGGCGCAGGTGAAGACGCCCGCGGACTCCAAGGGGCCGTGGGATTTCTATAAAATCCTGAAGACCATCCCGGGCGAGCAGGCGTTCCAGCCCCTATCGGAGAGCACCTGCAGCCGCGTGAAGAAGTGAGGCCGGGGCCTACGCATCGTCGGGCGCTGCCTTAGCCCGGGCCTGCGCCCAGGCGCGGTCGCGCTCGGCCTGCCGGGCGCGCTGCTCGGCCGCGTAGGCGTCCTGATCCGGCTGCGCCTGCCGACTCTGGCGCTTGGCCCGGGCCGCCGCGCGCTTGCGCCATTCCTCGGTCTCGGCCTTCTGGCGCAGCAATTCCTCGACCGTGATGGGTTTCACCGGCTCCTTCGGCTGAGCCCAGGCGTAGGCGCGCCGGGGCGGCGGACGCGGCGGCGACTCCACCCGCGTGGGACGGGCCGCGCGCATCGCCTCGGCGAGGGTCAGGCCGGCGCCCGCAGCGATACGCGCGGCGGCAGCCTGCGCGGCGGCGCGCTCGCCCATGGTCGCGCCCTGTGCGGCCAGTGCGAGGCACTTCTCGAACCTGTCTCGGTCGGCGGGCGTCATCGGGCGCGTATAGCGCCCGGATCGCCCGCCGTCCCGCCGGTTCTCAATCCGGCTTGGCGCTCGCGACCGTGCCGGTAAAGCTGTAGCTGCCGAGCTTCTCACCCACCACTTGGACGGCGCCGTCCGTCAGGGTGTTCAGCCGGCGCGAGCGGATCGTCATCGTGCCGGACAGGCCCGCGAACTTGCCGGTGCCGCCGATCCACTGGCCGGTTCCCTCGTTCACCGCCGCGAACGGCTGGAGCGGGTAGTCCCACTTCTCGAACACGTGGTCGCCGTCGGCATCGACGTAGTCGCAATAGCCGTGGTTCTCCAGGGTTTTGGCGCCGTTGTCGATCGTCGGCGCGGAGGTGCAGCGCCCGGCCATGTTGTGCAGGAGCTTGCCACCGGATTCGTTGACCGCGGTCATCATGGCGATCGAGGCCGAGGCCACGCGGTTCTCGCCGATGGTGACGGGCTTCGGCGCGGCCAGCACGGTCGACGTGTAGGTGATCCGGAAATCACCCTGCCGCGGCATGTCGTCGGCGCCGGCCGTTGTGGAGCCGAGGAGCAGCAGGCCGAATGCCGCCGCCGAACATGTCGCGGGTGATGCGAACGCAAATTCTTTGCCCATCATGACGACCTCCCAGTCTGACGCATGCAAGACGGGTCGACTTCGGTCCGAGTGTCCAACTCAGGCCGGCCGAATCGTCGGCGCCGAGTAAATATTGATCTCAGCGCGATATTCATTCAAGCGTTCCGCAGAGATATTGTATTCGATTGGCGGTGTCGCGCATGACAGGAGGGCGCCATTGTAGGCGACACCGAAGCGATCAGCGTCATTGATTTCTGTTTATGATCTCTCGAGATGTTCTGTCATCCGTTTAGTGCAAAATACCAACCGGGTTCCAAATTGCGAATGTCCTTCACAAGATGGAAACGGAATTTTATGCGAACAATTTACATTACAAATAAAGATAAAGCGCGCGATCCTGTAACGGAAAATTCGAAAATTTCATCGAACCATCACGGACGACTTGGCTGTGAGTTGCGCGATCCAGCGTCGTCACGAATCTAAGGCGCCTGGCCGGGTTGAAGCAACTCGGCAGAGAGCAGCCCACCCAGGTGCGCCGTCCTCACTGCGACCCCCCGCCGCACCCACCGGGGCCGTTCAGCGGAAGCCCGGCGCCGAGCTGGTGGACGGCATTGCCGAGGCCTGGAATAGCAGCGGGCTCGTCACCGCGCAGCTGGCTGCGTGAGCCGGCGCGCGACGGATGGGAATCTCATAGGTCGGCGCAGGCCTTGCCGCCCGGCCGTGTCTCCCGCGCACCGGCGCCGCTGTCCGAGTCGCTCAGGACGACGAGGATCCGCCCCAGCAGCACCCGCGAATGCCACGCTGTCCGGGTCTCGCTGTGGTCGTCCGTTGCGCACGGGCTCGCGTTGTAGGCCGCGCGCAACTCGGCGAGCTGGCGCATCCGCAGTTCGGGATCGATGGGAGCCATGACCCGTCCTCCCGGCCGGCTTTGGTCCGCGGTACGCCCCCGCGAACAAGCCTTCGACCATCCCGAGTCGGGGAGTTGGAAAACCGTGTCTGAACGGTCCCTACGACCTTTAGCGCCGGAACGCCTGGACATACGTCGCAGGCTCCCCGACCGTGTGGTCAAGGTGCGGGTGCCGTTGTGGTCGGCACCAACCATCAGACAGGGGGTTCCACGCCCCAGACCCGCGCGTACGGGCCCGCCGGACTTATAGTCGATTCTAGGAACGCAATCCAGTTCGCTGCGCTGCACCCTGCTCAAGGATGTGGAAAGCTGCGTCGATCAGGATCGCCAGCGCTGAGACGACAAGCCCGCCCTGCAGGACATAGGCGGTGTTGCCCGTGAGCAGGCCGGAGATGATGACCTCGCCGAGCGTGCTGGCCGCGACCGTCGAGCCGATCGTCGCGGTGGCGAGGCCGATGACGGCCGAGAGCCGGATCCCGGCCAGGATCATCGGCAGCGCGAGCGGCAGTTCCACCTGGACGAGGCGCTGGCGGTCGGTCAGCCCCATGCCGCGCGCCGCCTCCATCAGCGCCGGATCGAGGCCTTCGAGACCGGTGAGCGTCATCTCGAAGATCGGCAGCAGCCCGTACAGCACGAGGGCGACGAGGGTCGGCAGCGGCCCGAACCCGAAGACCGGCACGGCGAGCGCCAGCACGGCCACCGGCGGAAATGTCTGGCCGAGATTGGCCACCGCCCGGGCGAAGGGCAGGACGTCGCGTCCCGCCGGACGAGTCGCCGCGACCGCGAAGCCGATCGCCAGCACGCTCGCCGCCAGGGTCGCGGCGGCGACCAGCAGGAGGTGGTTGACGGTGAGCGTCAGCAGCGGGGTCTGCGTGTAGATCGGCGCCGTGTCGCCAGGGGCGAAGGGGCGCAACAGGCCCGCGAAGCTCTGCGGCGCGAGCAGGAAGGCGCCGAGCAGCGCCAGCAGCGCGAGATGCGCCAGATATCCCGCACGGCTCACGGGCGGGCGCCCTGCGCCTCGAGCGCGGCGCGCGTCACCCGGCCCAGCAGCACGCCGTCGCGGCTGACCGGCAGGGCCGGGCGCTGCGACCACAGGCTCTCGGCCAAAGCCGCGCGCACCGAGGTGCCCACCGGGATCGGTGCACCTGGCGCCGCGCCGGGCTCCACGAGATCGTCCACGAGGCGCAGCGCCATGAGCTGGAAGGCCTGGTCGCCGCCGCCGAGCAGGGCACCGACGAAGGCGGTGGCCGGCGCACCGATCAGCGCCGCCGGATCCGCCTCCTGTACGAGCCGGCCCCGGTCCATCACGGCGACCCTGTCGCCGAGCTGCAGCGCCTCGTCCATGTCGTGGGTCACCAGCACGATGGTGGTGCCGGTGCGCCTCTGGATCGCCCGCAGATCCGCCTGGGCCTGGCGGCGGATGATCGGATCGAGGGCGCCGAAGGGCTCGTCCATCAGCAGGATCGGCGGCTCGGCGGCGAGCGCCCGGGCCACCCCGATCCGCTGCTGCTCGCCGCCCGACAGCGCCGCCGGGAGCCGGTCCCGGTAGGCGGCCGGATCGAGGTTGAACAGGCCGAGCAGCGCGTCGACCCGCGCGTCGATCCGCCGACGGTCCCAGCCCAGCAGCCGCGGCACCACTGCGATGTTCTCCGCCACGGTCCGGTGCGGGAACAGGCCGTGGCTCTGGATCGCGTAGCCGATCCCCCGGCGCAGGATGTGCGGGGCGACCGCCCGGATATCCCGGCCCGCGATCCGGACCGTGCCGGCGCTCGGCTCGACGAGACGGTTGATCATCCGCAGCAAGGTCGTCTTGCCGGAGCCCGAGGTGCCCACGATGGTCAGCACGGCGCCGGCCTCGACCCGCAGGCTCACGTCGGACACGACTGTTCGGTCCCCAAAGACGCGGCTGATCCCGGCGAGCTCGATCATCGGATCAGGCATCACGGGCGCATTTCCGCCGCCCGGCCGCGGCTCACCGCGATGGCGGCATCGAACAGCACGGCAGCGCTGCTCGCCAGGGCGACGGTCGGCAGCGCCCCGAGCAGGACGAGGTCGCCCGCGTTCTGGCTGATGCCCTGAAAGACGAATACGCCGAGTCCGCCGCCGCCCACGAGGCCTGCGATCACCGCAAGGCCGATGTTCTGAACCAGCACGATACGGATCCCGGTGAGGAGGCCCGGGAGCGCCAGCGGCAGCTCGACCTGGAGGAGGCGCTGGCGGCTGGTCATCCCGACACCGCGTGCCGCGTCGCGCACCGGTGCGGGCACGGCATCGAGCCCCGCCACGGTCGCGGCCGCCACGGGCAGAAGCGCGTAGGCGAACAGGGCTACGACGGCCGGGGCAGGGCCGATCCCCGCGATCCCCGATTCCGCGGCCCCGGGGATCGTCCGGCCGATCCAGGCCAGCGGCGCGATCAGCATCCCGAACAGCGCCAGGGAGGGGATGGTCTGGACCACGTTGAGAATTGCGAGCAGCGCCCGCCGCAGGGCCGGCACCGGGCGCGACAGGATCGCGGCCGGGATCCCGACCAGGGCGGCCGCCGCCACCGACGCGAAGGCGAGGCCGAGATGGGTCCGGACCTCCCGGCCGAACGTATCCGCGTGACCGGCATATTCTCGCATCACCGAGAGGTTGTCCCAGAACCCGGATCGGAGGGCGAGCCCCGCCAGGATCGCGACGGCCGCCAGCGCCGCGACCTGCATCCCGGGGCCGGGCCGCAGGCGGGCCAGCCCGTCCCCGGTGGCGAGGCCGGCGGCACCGAAGGCCAACCACCAGCCGGCCTCCGGCGAGACCCGGCTGTAGCGGTCGCCGGGCGGCGTCAGGTGATCGGCTGCCCACCCGGCCGCAAGGCCGAGGAGCAGCAGCGTGGCCGCGCCCGCGGCAAGCCGCACGGACGGGGGGATCCGCAGGGCCAGCAGCGGCGTGGCGAGCCCGGAGACGCAGAGAAGGGCGAGCGCCGGACCGGCCGGCAGCGCCGACCAAACCATCAGCGCGGTGCCTTCTGCGATCCGGTTCGGCCGTACGACCATCAGTGGCAGCGCGACGAGGCCCACGCTCAGCAAAGCCGCGAGGGCCACGCCCAGGAAATCGAGGCCGGATACGATCCGGCTGGCCGGATGGGCGTCAATGCGCGCGCCGGCTGCAGAGGGTTGGCCCATCCCGAGGCTCCGGGCGCGGCCGCAGGAGCGTGGCCGCGCGTCGCTTGGACTTAGCGTGCGCTCCGCCGAAGTGGAAACCGGTTCGGCTCAGACCGCGCGCCTCCGCCTTACGGCACGAACCCCGCCGCCTTCAAAAAATCCGCCGCCACCGTGGAGGCAGGTTCGCCGCCGATCTGAACCCGTCCGTTGAGGTCGCGCAGTGTGGCGAGGTCGAGCCGGCGGAAGATCGGATCGAGCACCGTCGCGATCTCTGGATGCACCTTGAGGACAGCTCCGCGGACCACGGGTGCCGGCTGGTAGACCGGCTGGACGCCGCGGTCGTCCGCCATCACGATGAGGCGGGCGGCGGCGAGGCTGCCATCGGTCCCGAACACCATGGCGGCGTTGGTTCCGGAGGTGCCCCGCGCCGCCGCCGCGATCGTGGCGGCGGTGTCCCCGCCGGCCAGGATGACGAGCTGGTCCGGCCTGAGGCCGAAGCCGTAGGTCCGGCCGAAGGCCGGGAGCGCGGCGGGCGCGGAGACGAATTCCGATGAGGCGGCGAGCTTGATCGGACCGCCACCGGCCACGTAGCGGCCGAAATCGCTCATCGTCCCGAGGGCGTTCGCCTTGGCGATGTCGTCGCGCACCGCGATCGCCCAGGTGTTGTTGGCCGAGGCGGGCGCCAGCCAGACGAAGTCGTTGGCCTCGCGGTCGAGGCGCCGGGCGGTCTCGTAGGCGGCCTGTGCGTCCTTCCAGACCGGGAGATCCTGCCGTCCGAAGAAGAACGCCGCGTTGCCGGTGTATTCCGGGTAGATGTCGATCTGGCCCTCCAGCAGGGCCTGGCGGACGATCAATGTCGACCCGAGCTGGGTCTTATCCACCGTCGGGATGCCCCTGGCTCCGAGCGCCTGCAGGATGATGGCACCGAGAACCCCGCCCTCCGTGTCGAGCTTGGAACTGACCACGACGGGCGCTGCCTGCGCGGTCGCCAGACCGATCAGCAGCGCGACGAGTCCGGCCAGGATCCGCTTGCCCATCGATCCGGATTCCCCAGTCCGCGCCGCCCAGGATCGGCACCGGGCCGGATCACGGTACACGACCCCGTGGCAGAAACATCGCGCGATCCCGTTCACCTGCTCTTCCCAAGGTGACCGCGTCGCCGCTGCAGCGGCGATGAAGCTGATGCTGACCCTGCTTCAGCTAACCGAGCCGGATCGCGCGGCCGGGTCGTATCGGCCGGCCTGAAGCGCGCTGGTTCGTGAAGACTCCATCAAGTCTCCAAAATCTAGTTAAGACCGCTTAACCTTGACACGAACTTGCACTGAACCCAAGCGATCCAGGCGATATATGCACGTATAGGTTGTTCCAGGTGGAGCCGAGTCTGACACATGTCGTATTCGATCTTCGTCCGTGATCTTGCCCATGACGACGGGCGTACGCCGCAACTCCTGGCCTATGACATCCAAGACCGCTCCCTGGCGGCCTCCCTCGTGTCGGTGATCGCCACCTCGTACCGGGATCACGGGTTCAACCCGGCCACGCGGGTGCATTGGTTCCGCGCCGCGGGCACCGTGCACGAGATCTACACGTGGCCACAGGCGTGAAGGCGCACTACGTGCCACAGAAGGTCCGGTAGCCGACCCCGCCGTCCTCCGGCGCCTGCGCGTAGCGGGCGTACTCCGACTGGTCGGCGTAGGGCCGTGCCAGCACCGCCAACAAGGTTTCGAAGGGTGCGAAATCGTTCCGCTCCACGGCGGCCGCAATCATCGCCTCGACCTGATGGTTGCGCGGGATGAAGGCCGGATTCACCGCCCGCATCGCGGCGGCGGTCTCGGCCGGGTCGCGGGCTTCCTCGTCGAGGCGCGCCTGCCAGCGAACCGCCCAGTCGTCGTACGCGGTCGGGTCGACGAACAGGTCGCGTACGGCTCCGTCGCCCTCAACGGCTCCGCAAAGGGTCCGGAAGGCCAGGGTGAAGTCGGCCTGGTTCTCGGCCATCCGTTTCAGCAGGTCGCCCGCCAGCGCGGGGTCGCCGTCCCGGACCGCGCCGAGCCCGAGCTTCCGATTGAGGCCGCCGTGATAGCCGTCTTCGAAGGCCTGTGCGTAGCCGGAGAGCGCCGCTTCGGCCTCACGGACCGCCTGCTCTTCGGCATCAGCGAGCAAGGGCAGCAGGGTTTCGGCGAACCGGGTGAGGTTCCAGAGCGCGATGCGCGGCTGCTGGCCGTAGGCGTAGCGCCCGTTCTGATCGATCGAGCTGAAAACCGTGCCTGGATCGTAGGCGTCGAGGAAGGCGCAGGGGCCGTAATCGATCGTCTCGCCGGCCACCGCCATGTTGTCGGTGTTCATTACCCCGTGGACGAAGCCCACGAGCAGCCACCGCGCCACCAGCCTGGCCTGGGCGGCGATGACCGCGTCGAGCAGCGTCCGGTAGGGATTCGCCGCCTCCGCCGCCGTGGGATAGTGCCGGGCCACGACATGGTCGGCCAGTGCCCGCAGGCCCTCGACGTCACCCCGGGCCGCGAAGAACTGGAAGGTGCCGACCCGGATGTGGCTCGCCGCGACCCGCGTGAGCACGGCCCCGGGCAGCGGGGTCTCGCGCACCACGGGTTCACCGGTGGCGACGGCCGCGAGCGCCCGGGTGGTCGGAATGCCGAGCGCCGCCATGGCCTCGCTGACGAGGTACTCGCGCAGCACCGGTCCGAGGGCCGCCCGGCCGTCGCCGCGCCGGGAGAACGGGGTCGGGCCGGAGCCCTTGAGCTGGATGTCGCGGCGGATGCCGGTCCGGTCGATTACTTCGCCGAGCAGGACTGCGCGCCCGTCCCCGAGTTGCGGCACGAACTGGCCGAACTGGTGCCCGGCATAGGCCGCCGCGATCGGTTCGGCGCCGTCCGGAACCGTGTTCCCCGCCAGCGCCGCCACCCCGTCCGGACCTGCGAGCCAGTCTGCATCGAGCCCGAGCTCGTCCGCCAGTGCCCGATTCAGGTGGATCAGGCGCGGGGCCTTCACGGGCGTCGCAGGGCGGCGCGCGTAGAAGCGCTCCGGCAGGCGGGTGTAGCTGTTGTCGAAGGGAAGTGCCGTCATTGGGATGATCTATGGAGCGGCGTTGCCGCGGGCAAGCAGGGCGGGTTTCGACCGGGACCGTGCAGGCGGTTCCGGTCAGCGTCTCCGAGAGAGACCAGAACCCCTCCGCCGCGGCGCCCGTGAGATAGCCAGCCGTCCGGCTTGGCGCGCCTCGTCCACCGCGTCTCAGGCATGGTCCGTCGGATCCCCCTGTCAGGCTAATCAGCTGGCGGTGGGATGGTTCGCGGCCAACCCCGCTCAGGCATCGGCCGGGCTGATCGCCCCAGGAAGCGGACAGGCCGGGACGGCGGACGGCGTGCGCCGCCGGACCCGCGCCCGAACCGCCAGGGCCGCGATCGCCAGGGTCGCCCCAGCCAGCACGTCCGGCAGGTAGTGGCCGCCCGCGCCCAGCGTCGCCACGATCACGGCCGCGTTGAGGAGGATCGCGAACGGGCCGAGGACGGGCAGGGGTGCCAGCGCCCAGGCGGTCAGGAGCGCGAGGCACACGTGGAAGGACGGGAAGGTGGCCAGCCCCCGCAGGTCGCCGAGCGCCAGCGTGTCGAGCGTCCCTGCCCGCAGCCGTGCCACCGGCTCTAGATGCCAGAGCGCGCCGACGGTCTCCAGATGGTCCGACGGAATGATGCGGGGCGCGTAATGGGCGTAGGGGCCCAGCGCCGGCAACAGGGCGGCGAGGACGATCACGCACAGCAGTGTGACCGAGAACAGCCGGATATAGGCCCAGAGCCGCCCAAGCCGGCGGGTCGCGCTCAACGCGATGACCACGACGCCCACCTGCGGCCCGCTGGAGTGATAGGCGAGCGCCAGCCACCACGACAGGGTGGGATGGTGCGCCAGGAAGGCCACGTAGGCCGTCCAGTCGAAGCCGAGCCGCGCCTCGAACCGAGCCAGCGCGTCGTCGATGAAGGGCAGCCCCAGACCCGCGGCGAGGAAGTGCAGAACCGCCACCGGTAGGGTGAAGGTGATCAGGAATGCGCTCGCGAGCGCCATGCCGCGCAGGGGCGGATCCGATTTCACGGTCGCGAGGCAGGCCGCCGCGACCAGTAGGACCACCACCATGGCGGCAGCCACGACGAAGCCGGTTGGCGCGATCGTCATGCCGGCCGCTCGCATCCAGGCGGCGTCGATCCCGATAAGGGCGAGGCTCAGGGCCCAGAGCCGGGGATCGGGGGCGGCAATTCCCGTGGTGGACCGGCGTAGCCTGCGCGACCAAGAGGGATACGCGCCCGCATTGTGGTTGCCGGCCCAGGGTCGGGCTGCCCCGACCCGCTCGTGAGATATCATCCGGCTCTGCTCACCCCGCGGCCGATGCTTGGCCGCACCGGGCAGACGCATGAGGGCCGCAATGGTTCGCCCGCGGACGCGCGGGCGGGCCCTGTGTGTGGCCGGCCTATCGGCCCGGCGCGGGGGCCGTGCCGGCAGCCGGCGGCTTGCCGCTGCCGACGGCGCCTTCGGTCGGCGGCACGGTGGCGGGGTTGGTCACGGCCTCCGTTGCCGTCTTGCCCGGATCCCGCGTGTCGGCTGCAGGCTTGGTCGCGGTCTCGGCCTTGGGATCCGCCCCGGTCCGATCCTGCGCCCGAGCCGCCGACAGGCCGCTGAGCGTCGCGGCCGCAATGAGGAGGGCGAGGATCGATCGGTTCAATGTCGGCTCCGGGCTGATCGAGGGGCAACGGTCGGCCGCACGCGTCGTTCCGGCCCGGGCGAGCGCAGGGGCGCATCGCCCGGGATCGCCGGACCGAAGCGGTCAGGCCTACGCGTCGGCCTTCTTGCGGCCCCGCGTCGCCTTGGCGGGCTCCGGTGCCGCCGCGACGGTCTCGGTTGTAGCCGCGCCCTTTGCTGCCGGGCCCCGGCGCTTGTGACCGAGGCCGGCATTGCGGGCGAACTCGGCGCGCATCGCCGAGTAGGTCGACGCCGTCGTCGGGTAATCGGGCGGCAGGCCGTAGCGCTGCCGGTACTGCTCGATCGTCATGCCGTTGCCGGTCAGGTGGCGCTTGAGCGTCTTGTACGGCTTGCCGTCGATGAAGCTGACCAGCGCGTCCGGCGTAATCGACTTCTTGATCTGCGCGGGTGTCGCCTTCTTGAAGTCCGGCTCCGCAGGTGTCGAACCTTGGCCAAGGCTCGACAGCGCAGCATGGACGCCGGACAGAAGCGTCGGCAGGTCCGGCATGGGAACGGAGTTGTTGGCTACATAAGCCGAGACGATATCGGCGGTCAGCTCGACGAAATCGATCGTGTCTTGGTGCGGGGCTGAAGTGTTATCTTCCATCGACGCCTCTCTCGCGGGAATGCGCCATGAACGTGGCTTTCTCTGCCATCCGTCAAGGGCTGGTCTGATCGAATATAACCAATCACGGTTGTTATCTACCGGTTGCACGGCAAATAACAACATGGATCAATCGCTGCGCTCTTGCCGGAGACGTTCAGTTACAATCTTGCGTGGGCCCCTTTACGGGCCTTAGGTCTACGCATTCGGTTCGAAGACGTGTCTGCCCGACCCCTGCCTACTCTGCTCGCGAGCTTGCAAAGGAACGCCTCGTGGGCTCACCCGCGAGGTCGAAGGGGCACGGGGCCCCTTTCTGTGGAGGAGACCTGATCCACTCAACGCTGGGCTGCTCAAGCGCCCGCGGCGGATCCGAGAAGCTCTCTTCCCACAAGCAAGACGAGGGGGAACCCGCGCTCCGACTTGAGATGTATGAACATTCAAGCCCACCAGAGACAGGATGGCTGTCGTGGCCCGAAGGGCGCGGCTCGGCGCTCCTCCGCCGCCGTCAGGCGCTGGCTGCCGTCCCGTGCGGCGTGGCTATGGCGCCCCGTGTCCCGGACGGGACGACTGACTGAAGCACCCGCGCAGCGCTCGAACCGTAATCCGCCCGATACGTCCGTTCGAGGGTCATCAGCGTGCGCATCGGCGCCTCCGCCAGATCGAGCAGCCGCGCGTCGCGCCAGCGCAGCTTGGTGAGTCGGCCGCGGCTCAACCACCGCGGCTTCTCCTCCTCGACGAGCAGGACCAGCTTGCCCGTCCACGTCTTGCGAAACCAGAACCGTCCCGTGAGCTTGGCCGCGCCGAACATGCCATCCTCGCGTGCATGAACCTTGTCACGCCCCCGTGAGACAATGCGCCGGTTGATCGGCGGTTGCCGGGGGAAACCGGTCCGGTGCGCCGAAATCGGACCGCCTGTCTCGTGAGGTTGGGCCTCCGACGTCGGGGCCCGCGGGCGCTATCGATCCGAGAGGCGTGTCGGGCGTCGGGCTGCCAATGTTGCGACCACGAGACCCGTCACCGCGCCGGCCAGCGCGGCACCCGCCTTGATCAGAAAATCCTCGAACCGGCCGTGGCGCGTGCTGGTGAGGGTCTGCGCGGCCTCGAGGCCGCCGGCCAGGAGGACGCTGCCGATCAGGATCTGAAGCCGGTGTCGCGGGTAGCCCACCATCATCAGCAGCCCGGCAAGCGCGTAGGCGGCAATCCGCTCGATGCTCGGATTATGGGTCACCACCGGCCGGAGGCCGATCGGCACGAGGGTCACAGCCACGATGAAGGCCACCAGGATCCAGGCCGCGATCCGCACCAGACGCAGGTGCCGCGTGTCCGATTCAAGCATTGGCGGTCCGTAACCTCGTGCTGACGGCTTGAGGATACACTGTTTGCCGGCCGTTGCCTGTTGCTGAACGGCCGACGAGGATCGGACGGTCTGATCATGCGCCGTATGCTGGCCATCGGGACGCTGCTCGCATTCACGCTGATCCCGGTCGCCGACGCGGCCAATCCGGCGCGGGACGTGCTGTGGATCGCGCTGCAGGGCTGTGTCCTCGCCAAGAAGGCCGCGGGTCGAAGCTTCCCGTGCCTGTCCGTCGATCTCGGCGACGGCGAGCGGCCGGGTTCGGCGGTGCTGCGCGCGCCGGGCGAGCCGACCCACGTCGTCGTGATGCCCACCGACAACGTGTCGGGGATCGAGGCCCCGGTACTCCAGGGCCCCCGCGGCGTCGCGTACTGGCAGGCTGCGCTCCGCGCGCGGCACTTCGTGTCGGACGCCCTCCAGGGGCGCCTGCCGGCTGCCGCGGTGGGTTTGGGGGTGAACTCCGTCGATGGCCGCAGCCAGGACCAGCTCCACATCCACCTCGATTGCATGCATCGCGGCGTCATGGCGGCCCTGAAGGCGCATGGCTCCACCATCGGCGAGAGCTGGGCGCCGTTCCCCGTGCTCCTGGATGAGGATCAATACCTCGCCCTGCGGGTGCCGGCCGACGCGGTTGAGCACTTCAACCCGTTCGCGGCGCTTGCCCGCGTGCCGGGCTGGCAGGGGAACCTCCACGATGCGAGCTTCGCGGCGGTCGCCGCCGATCCGGACGATCCCGGCGCGGGCATGATCGTCCTGGCCTACAGGATGCCGGAGGCAAGCGCCGAAGCGCTGATGGACCACACCTGCCGGGTCACCCGACCCGGCCGGGGCAGTTGAGCCGCGGCGCCGAACACGCCCCACTGTTGCCGATCCGTTCTATCTAGAAGCTTGGCCTTGGGGCATAGGACAGGCATGCGCATGCCGTTGCCCGAGCGCTATCCGTCGGACGTGATCCGGCGGTGGGAAGCGCGTTGCGACACAGGTCCGAAAAGGCTTCCGGAGCTGACGCGCCCGGGGGCTCTCCTCGGCTTGTCTGCGATCCTGACCCTGGCCACCGTCCCGGTACGCGCCGGCCCGTCGGCTGAGGCGGTTGATCCGCGCGCCCTGGAACTGGCTTGGCACCGCTGCCTGCGCGAAGCGTCCGCGCATCAGCCTTCGGGGCAAAGCCGCGCTGGGGACGAGCGCAACGCCCTGGACGAATGCAAGCCGCGGGAGGACGCCCTGGTGGCCGCGCTCATGGCCAGCCGCCCCGAGGACGGCCGGAGCGGGACAGTCTGGTCACGGACCTGGGCGGCCTTCGTGGAACCGCTGACAGCCTGGATCGGCGGCTTACGGCGCTGAGCGCCGGGGCATCGCATCGGTTTATCGAGCACGCGCTCTCGGCCTCCGCGGCACCGCACCGCGCCGATCCAGCCGAACCAGCGCGCAGGCCGCTCGTTGGGCCCGCATGACAGAGCAAGCCCAAACCTCGCCCCAAGACCCGATCGTCGAGGCCCGCCGCCGCGAAATGGCGACCGAGCATCTACTGTTCGGGACGATCCGCTTCCTCGCCCAGCGCCATCCGGAACTGCTGGACGAACTCGACGGCAGCCTCGATCACCTCTGGGATACCGGCGATAGCGAATCGCGAGACGATGCGGCCGTGCGCAAGATCGCGAGCCGCATCATCAAGAGCCTGCGCGCCGAGCGCTGAGCCGGCCCAGCTCTACCGCTGGCCGTTGTCGTTCAGCCGGATGGTCGGGATCATCGCGACGGCCTTAGCGGTCACGCGGTCGAAGACCTCGCCGGTCAGGCCGCGCTCGGTCGCCAGTTTCCTGATCCGCTCCGCGAGCTGGGACAGTGTCAGGCCGTAATAGGTCTTCTCTGTCGTCTGATCGACAGCCTCGTTTGCCACGCGTCAACTCCTGTTCGTGGTGGGTTGGGGATCGGTGATGTGGCCGATGCTGTGCGGCCGTTCAAGTCACTTTGCACGATGGCTGCCTTGAAACGGCCCGAAGCGGATCGCTCCGCTTCGGGTCCATTCGCACTTAGCGTGCGCAGCCGATGCAGATGCCGTTGGTGATGGCATCGTTGCGCTGCTCGTTGACACTGCGCCGGTCGATGCTGCCGGTCTCTTTCGGGTTGAGAGCGCTCGGGCTCGGCACGGTTTGGCCCGTCGCGGCGGTGTGCGGGGCCTTCGCGGCCGTGGTCGGGCCGCCGCCCGTGCCAGTCTCGCTCACCGGATCCGCGAAGGCGGGGACGGCGAAGGCGAGGGAGGCGGTCAGTGCGAGGATCAGCGGCGTACGCATCGGAAGCTCCTGAAACGACAAGCGTCTATGTGCGAAATCGACGCTCGCGGACGGCGGAAGTTCCCGCGGACGTCGCGCGGCCCGCTGACGGGGCGACGGTCATGGCCTATGACAACCGGAAGGGATCGCGCGCGGACGTGAAGGGGGCGCAGGGATGGGCAACGGCGAGGGTATCCGCGCGCCGAACGGGAAACTCGCGGAGGTCCAGCGTCTGGCGACGGCGCTCGCCGCCCGGGTGCGCTACGCGCAACTCGTCGGGCGGCCGGTCTACGATGCGCAGATCACCGCCCTGGTCAGCGCCGCGCGCCTGATGGATGCGGAGCACGCAACCTGGCCCCCCATGGTCGAGGAGGTGCTGACCGAACTCGCCAAGTCCCTCGAGAGCGGCGATCCGGGCCCTGAGGCTGGCGACGGCCCTTGAAGGCGCGGCGCCATGAGCCACCCTAGTCGCTCGGAGCAGCGGGATGAAAGGTGCGCGATGAATCAGGACACGCCGGAGGTCGATCAGACCGCGCGAACGATCGCCGAGAAAGTCTATGCAGCATATTGGCGGCAGGCGCAGGGCTCGGACCATTCGCAGATCGAGCAGACGGTGCTCGCCCGGCTGGTCGAGGCCATCCGGCCGGAGATTCCGGGCAGCTCGCCGGGCGCGATCATCGCGGCAGCCAACACGGTTCTCGACGCCCTGGAGCAACGCAGCCCCGAGATTCGCGGGCCCCGGGTGAGTGCCCTCAACCGGGCGGACGGCACCGTTGTGATGGGGCCGACCGGCGGCTGACGCCGCCGTGTTGGCCCGGGTTCCAGCGGCGCGCATGGAGCCGTGCCCGATCGCATTGCAATCGAACGCGGCTCTGAGCCATTGTTGTGACGCGCTTTAGGAGAGTTCGGCCGGCCGGGCGGTCTCGGCCGTGTTCCGGGGCGGTGCCGGTGAGGAACTTCGGTGTGGGGGGCTGATTGGACAGGCAGGTGCGGAACGCTGCGGAGCACGTCCCGTCGCCGCATATCCGCTCGCCGGACGCACGATGGAAAGCCGGGCGCCCCATGATCCTGAACCTGCAACCCGCGCAGGTCGCGACGAAGAGCGACGATGCCGATAGCCAGCTCGTCTTCGCGGATGGCTTCCTTGTGGCGGTGCTGGTCCGCCTCTCGGAGCAGCACGGGGCCGATGCGGGCAAGTGGTTCCTGGAAGCCGGGTTCGGTCCGGTCGACCCGATCTGTCCGCCGACCTTCGCGGATCTCGCCGCCGCGCGGGCCTGGATCCTGCGGCAGCTCGTCAACGACCCTTAACGAGGGTCGCGGTCCGGCGCGCTCTCAGGTGAACCGACCCAGCCAGCGCAGGGCGTGGCGCAGGCGCGCGGTCGCATCCCCCGCGAACCACAATCCATGCGCGAAGATGACCCGTTCCGGCACCAGCACGACGAGTTCCGCGGCCGCCCGTGCCGCCGCCTGTCGACGCAGCTTGATGACGAGGCGCAGGTAGGGCGGCGGCTGGCCGTGGGGCGTGGTCATGCGGGCCAGCTGCAGGAACGGCCGCAGCACCGCCGGCATCTTGGCCGGTTCGAGGTTGAGGACGAGGTCGGTCAGGATCAGCGTCCGGCTCGGTCCGTGGAAGAAGCCGAACTCCCGGAACCCGAGGCCGCCGGGGACGATGGTCTGGCGTAGATCCGCGGCCCATTCCGGCGGCGCCGCGTCTCCCAGCACCCGGTCGACCCGCAGGCCGGAGCGTTGGACCTGCCCCCGCTGGCGCAGGTTCGGGGCCGCCCAGGTCAGCGCCTCCGGGCAATGGTCCTGCCACGCTTTCAGGTAGGTCCAATGCGCGATGTTCGGCGCGACCAGATGGCGGATCGGTCCCAGCGCCGCGATGTCCCGGTGCAGGCGCGGGTCGTAGCGCGTCGGCGAGTGCAGCCAGAGCGCGCCGTCGCGGAGGCGGATGATCGTCATCCGCACGGGCAGCGGGATGCCGAGGGCGCGCAGCGGGCCGCTATCGACGATCCAGACACCCTCGGCCACCGGCTTGAGTACGTCGAGCGGGGGATAGGTGGCCTCTGACAAACGGGATCTCCGGTGGAAGGCCGGCGGCCTCGCACGCCAGGATTGGCTTTACCGGAACGCCGGAGGCCTGCGGGGTTTCCGGGGTGGATCGCCGCAGGGGCGGCGTATCCTGAGCGCCGTGCCCGATCGCGTTATCATCGCGCACAGCTCTAAGCCCGTGTTGTCACGTACTCTCTTATGCCGCACCGGTGTCCAGTTCGGCGGAGAACTCTTTAGCTACGCCCGCAGGCCGACCGGCGTGACCGGGCGGGACGGCAGGGCACGCAGCAGCGCGATCGTCAGGCCGAAGATCGTCAGCAGGTCGCAGGTCAGGCCGAAGACCGAGCCGACCAGCAGGTTGTGCCCGGCCCAGCACAGGGAGGCGCCGAGGAAGAGCAGACGCATGGGCTGCGGTGACGCATGGAGGCGGGCCCCCGTGGCGAGGAGCGTGCCGAACGCCGCGCAGGCCGAGGGCCAGCCGTTCCAGGTGGCAGCCGTCAGGCAGGCCGCCGCGAGGGTGCTGGCCACGAACAGGGGCGGCACCCAGCCGCTCCGGCCCGGACGGCCGAGGCAGGTCAGCGCGACGAGGCTCTGCAGCACCGAGATGGCGCACATGGCGGTGCCGGTGAGCGCCCCGAGCGTCAGATAGTGGACGCCGAAGGCGGCTGCGCAGGCCGCAGAGGCCAGCAGGATCCGGTCCCGCCGCGGCATGATGCCGGCCGTAAAACCCAGGCACAGGCCCAGCGATCCGAACAGATCGAGATGGGCCGCGGCCGAGACCGCCCAGACAGACAAGTAATCGACGGCGTTCATCGTCAGCGCCCGACCGGCGCGGATGCGCCGTTTCTATCGGATGCGCTAGGTTTTCATGGTAAGCGGATCGTTAATGCCGGTCCGTCGCCGGGACACGACGGCGTGAGCGTGACCTTTCGGTCTCTACAGGCGCGGATTTCTTGGCCCGAGCGGGAAACACGACCCACGCTCGCCCCTGACTGGCCTTGCCAGACCCATTGGCGAACCCGCTCGCCCTTCGGCGGGGGAGGGGCGTGGGACCCGTATCCTGCGGATTGACGGAAGGGGTATTCTTGGCAACCCTGCGGAGGATCGGCAGGTCCATCCTGGATCACTCCATGCAGACGGGAAGCATAGACGTCTTATCATCCAACAACACTGTATTAACATAAATTAATCGTCAAAATTGGTGTTTCTGTAGTCGGAACAACGCCTAGAGCGATCGGTTTTCCGGGCATTCAATCAAGTGCGAGACCGCGGCCATTCGGCCCGCGGTAGGTGCAGCCTTGCCCGACGACTGGACCTGCCCGTACCCGCGGGTCGGCGACCGCACCCTGGAACGCCCGGCAGGCGGCCGAGACCCTCTGGTTCGGCGCCTGTGTGGCGCGCCAGATGGACAGCTGAGGACCGGCCGATGACGCGATCCGAACCGTTTCCCCAACACGCGTTCCCCGCCGACGAGGGAGCCGTACTGGCGCTGGCGCGCGCCCTGCGCGACATGGGCTACAGCTTCACCACGGTAACCCCGGCCAGCCACGCCCATGTCAACGTGCGGCCGCGCAACGCCGAGGCGCAGGCCCTGCGCGACGTGTTCGGTTGGAGCCGGCCGTTCCGGGCCGGGCTGCTCCCCGAACCGATCCTGCGGCTGATGCGCGAAGCCGGCGCCGTAGTGGAGGACGGGCCGCTCCTGCGGCCCACACTCCGGTTCTCCAACCTCGATGGCGAACTCTTCGCCCATTCCGCCTATCCGCCGAGCGCCGCCGACGCGGTGTTCTTCGGCCCCGACACGATGCGCTTCGTGGGCGCGGTGATCGCCCACGTCGAGGGTCGAACCGCCCCGGTGCGCCGGGCGGTCGATCTCGGCTGCGGCTCGGGCGCCGCCGGGATCTGCATCGCCAAGCGTAAGCCGGGCGCCGAAATCGTGCTGGTCGACATCAACCCCGCCGCCATGCGCGCGGCCCAGGTCAACGCTCGCCTCGCCGGGACCGAAGGCGTCGTGGTCCGCCGCAGTGACATGCTGCGCGACGTCGAGGGTTCGTTCGACCTGATCGTGTCGAACCCGCCCTTCATGATCGACCCCGCCGCCCGGGCCTATCGGGATGGCGGCGGCCCGTTCGGGGCCGGCCTGTCGCTCGCCGTGGCCGAGCAGGCGGTGGAGCGTCTCGCGCCCGGTGGTACTCTGGTCCTGTTCACTGGCGCGGCCATCGTCGAAGGGAAGGACCCGTTCCGCGACGCCGTAGCCGAGCTGTGCATCGGCGCCGGCCTGGACTGGACCTATCGCGAGTTCGACCCGGACGCGTACGGCGAGGAGCTGGCGACCGGGGCTTACGACGCCGTGGAGCGCCTCGCCCTCGTCGTCCTCACGGCCACGCGCCCGGGGTCGCACGCATGAGCGACGCGTTCCTCCGCGATGCCCTTGCGGGCCTGACCGCCGTGCCGAAGACGCTGCCCGGAAAATACCTCTGGGACGAGATCGGCTCCGACCTGTTCGACCGGATCTGCCACAGCGCCGACTACTACCCGACCGCCCAGGAGACCGCGCTCCTGCCCCAGGCCGCCGCCGACGTGGCGCGGCAGGTCCGGCCGGGCGTGACCGTGGTCGAGTTCGGCAGCGGCGCGAGCCGCAAAATCCGCACGCTGCTCGACGCGCTCCCCGAGCCCGCGGCCTACATCGCCATCGACATCTCGGGTGCGTATCTGGAAGCGGCGATCCGGCGGCTCGCGCCGGACTATCCGGGCATCGCCATGGTGCCGGTCTGCGCGGATTACTCGAAGCCGGTCACGTTGCCGGTCCGGGGGGAATCCTCGGCTTCTATCCGGGCACGAGCATCGGCAATTTCGATCCCAGCGAGGCCGGCCGGTTCCTGGAGCGGGCGCGCGAAACGCTCGGGCCCAGCCTGTTCCTGGTGGGTGCGGACGGGACCGCCGACCCTGAGCGTCTGCAGCGCGCCTACGGCGCCGCCGACGGGTTGATGGCGGCGTTCCACCGCAACATCCTCACCCGGCTGAACCGCGAATGCGGGGCGGATTTCGACACCGATAATTTCCGGCACCAGATCCGGCTGCTGCCGGATCCATTCCGCGTCGAGGCGCATCTCGTGGCGACTCGGCCCGAAACCTACCGGCTCGGCGCGCACACCATCGCGTTCGCGGCCTCCGAGAGCATCCGAACCGACACGTCGCACAAGTACACGGCGGACGCGTTCCAGGCGCTCGCGCGCGGGGCCGGCTGGCAGCCGCGTGCGCTTTGGCAGGCCGAAGGTGGCAGCTTCAACCTGCATCTGTTGCAGGCCCAGGACTGATCCCGACGATTGATCCCAACGACTGATATTGGCGTCAGACGACCTCGATCGGCGCGTGCTTGCCATCGTGGGCCGAGCCGGATTCGAGGCTCTGCGTCTCGGCTGCGTGCTGCTGATCCCGCGCCGGCGGCGGGTAATCCGCGAGCGGGCGCCAGGGCGCCGCCGGGACCCCCTGGCGGAGGCCCCCTGGCCTCAGGAACAGCCAGGCGGCAACGGCCATCCAGGGAATCACGAAGAAAGCGAAAGCGGCGAGCCCCACGATATGCTCCGGGCAGGGGTTGCGACCGGGTAAAACGCCGTAGTGATGGACTGGGATCCCTCCGGCCACCCTTAGAACCGCGCGACAAGTCCCACGCCGCCGATCATCAGGGCGCCGCCGAGGACGCGCCACAGGCTTGCCGGGTGGACCTTGAATCCGACGAGCCCGAAATGATCGAGCAGGGTCGAGGTGATAACCCCTGCAGTGACGATCAGCCCAAGGAAGGTCGCGGCGCCGATCTTCTTGGCGATGAAGAGCTGCGCCATCATGAGGCCCGCGCTCATCAGTCCGCCGAACCACGCCCACCAGGGTACCTCGGCGAGGCGGTCCGCCCCCGGCAGGCCGAACTGCCCGGTCGCCAGCATGATCACCCCGGTGGTCGCGAGGCTCACCAGCAGGCTGAGCACGCCCGCCGGGAGCGGCCGCGCGAACGCCTTGGCGAGTGTGGCGTTCTGGCCCGGCGCGACCGCGCTGGCGAGCCCGGCCAGCAGGGCGAACCCGTAGAGGAACAACATGCCGAGACCTTGATGACGGAGCGGGGACGCGCGGGGCCTTCAGAACACCGCCACCAGGGCGACGCCGACGATCATCAGGACGCCTCCGGCCAGACGCCAGCGGCCGGCGGGGTGGCGATCGAACCCGACGAGCCCGTAATGATCGAGGGCGATCGAGCCGATCACGCCCGCCGTGATCACGCAGCTCAGGAAAGGGGCAGCGCCGATCTGCTCCGAGACGTAGAGCTGCGCCAGGACGATGGCGGCGCCGAGGACACCCCCGGGCCAAGCCCACCAGGGGACGGCGGCGACGTCCTCAGCCCCCACCTGCCCGGCGCCCGGCCGGGCGAAGCGTCGGGCTACCACCATGATGATTGCGAAGCAGGCGGTCGCCAGGGCGAAGCAGAAGATTCCGGCTAGCATCGGCTGACCCGTGGCCTTGGCCAGCGTCGCATTCTGGCCCGGCTCGATGGCGTTCGCGACGCCGGCCAGCAGGGCAAGGCCGTAGAGATACCACATGGGGCGTCTGGGTTGTCTCGGAGCGGAGCCGACAACGCAGTCGGTCTGCTGCCAAACCCGCCGGGGCGGCGGATGACTGCATCGAACCGGCGGGACGCCCCGGGTCAGATCGCCCCAGGTGCCAGCAACGGGGCCTGCAACGCTTGGTCGAAAGGCCGCAAGCGCCGTCTCGGGAAAGTTTTGTACCCTCGCGCTGTTTGCTTATGACAGCCAGAGGGACTGATGGACGCGCGCAGCCCGACGCCGCCCAAGACGCAGCAGAGTCCCGTAGAGCTGACGCTTCGCGGCATCGCCCTCGGCGCGGCCATCACGATCGTCTTCATGGCCGCCAACCTCTACATGGGGTTGAAGACCGGGATGACGTTCTCGTCGTCGATCCCGGCCGCGATGATCTCGATGGGTGCGTTCCGGCTGATGGGCGGCGCCGGCATCCTCGAAAACAACATCGTGCAGACGCAGGCCTCGGCCGCCGGCACGTTGTGCAATGTCATCCTGGCGCTGCCGGGCCTCGTCCTCATCGGGCACTGGCAGGGTTTCCCGTTCTGGCAGACCACTGCGGTCTGCCTGCTCGGGGGTCTGCTCGGCGTCGCGTTCTCGATTCCCCTGCGCCGCGCCCTCGTGGCCGGCAGCGACCTTCCCTATCCGGAGGGGATCGCCGCTGCCGAGGTGCTCCGGACCGGACAGGAGGAGGAGGGCGGCCACGGCCTGCGCGATCTGCTGGCTGCGGCAGGCGTGGCCGGGACGATCGGGTTCGCCACCACCGGGCTGAAAATCCTGGGCGAAGGCATGAACGGCGCGATCAGCCTCGGCGGGGCGGCGTTCCGCACCGGGACCGGCTTCTCGCTGGCGCTGGTCGGTGTCGGCTACCTCGTTGGGATCGGGGCCTGCCTCGCGCTGCTGACCGGCGTCGTGATCGCCTGGGGGATCGCGGTCCCGGTGCTCACAGCGCTGTCGCCCAATCCGGGCCAGTCCGCCGGGGCGGCGGCCGAGGCGGTCTGGTCGAGCCACGTGCGGCTGATGGGAGCCGGGATCATCGCGGTCGGCGGCGTGTGGACGGTCGGCTCGCTGGCGAAACCGATCCTGGGCAGCATCCGCGCGGCCCTGTCCGGCGCCGGCGGCCTCGGCAGGGACCATCCCCGCGAGGAGCGTGACCTACCGATCACCTGGGTCGCCGCCGGGACGCTAACGCTGGGTGTGCCGCTGGCGGGCCTGTTCTGGGTCTTCGCAAAGCCCGCTGATCTCGGCGGCCTGCTGATCGTGCTGGCGCTATCCGCGACCCTGTTCACGATCCTGTTCGGCTTCCTGATGGCGGCGGCCTGCGGCTACCTCGCGGGGTTGCTGGGCTCGTCGTCGAGCCCGATCTCAGGGATCGGCATCCTGACCACGATGGCGACCGCGCTGCTGCTGCCGCTGATCCTCGGCCATTCCGCCGGGCCGGAGGGCGACCGGTTCGTCACCGGCATGGCCCTGCTGCTGACCGCCGTCATCGTCACGACCTCCTCGATCGCCAACGACAACCTGCAGGACCTGAAGACCGGGCAGGTGCTCGGCGCCACGCCCTGGCACCAGCAGGTCGCCCTGATCCTCGGCGTCGGGATCGGGGCCGTGGTGATCGCCCCGATCCTGTCGCTTCTGTACGAGGCCTACGGCTTCGTCGGCACGCCGCTGCGCGAGGGCCAGGATGCGGCGAGCGCCATGCCGGCGCCCCAGGCCGCCCTGATGACCCAGATCGCCAACGGCATCGTCCACAGTGAGCTGCCCTGGCGCATGGTGCTGATCGGTGCCGGGCTCGGAGTGGTGCTGGTCGCCGTCGAGACCCGGCTTAAGCGGCGCGACTTCACCTTCCCGGCGCTCACGGTCGGGATCGGCATGTACCTGCCGCTCTCCGTCGAGATGACGATCGCCATCGGCGGCGTGCTCGGCTGGGTGGCCGAGCGCCGGTTGCGCGCCCGGGTCGGGACCAAGGGCGACAAGAGGGCCGACACGGTGGTGGGCGTCGCCCGCCGCCGCGGCGTCCTCCTCGCCTCGGGCTTTCTGGTCGGGGAGAGCTGCGTCGGCGTCCTGCTCGCCGGTGCCGATCTCATGGCGGGGCACAGCGCGGCGCTCGCCGTCGTCGGAAAGGGCTTCGCGCCCTATGCGACCGGGCTCGGGCTCGTGGTGTTCCTGGCGGCCCTGACGGTCTACCTGCGGATGGTCTCGACCCCGGGCCGTCCTGAGCCCGGGACATGAGCATGGACGCGACCCGAGACCGAGGATTTCCCCTCAGCGCCGGCCTCCTGTTCGGGCTCGGGCTCGGCGGCTTCTTCGACGGGATCGTGCTGCATCAGGTGCTGCAATGGCACCACATGGTGAGCAGCTGGTACCCGATCGATTCGATCGGCAATCTCGAGCTGAACACCCGATGGGACGGCATCTTCCACAGCGCGACCTACGTGTTCGTCGTGCTCGGATTGTTCGTCCTCTGGCGCGCGGCGCATCGCACGCATCTCGTCTGGTCCGGCAAGCTCCTCGCCGGGTCGGTGCTGATCGGCTGGGGCGTGTTCAACCTCGTCGAGGGCGTGATCGACCACGAGGTGCTCGGCGTCCATCACGTCAACGAGCTGATGCCGCGGGCGCAGTGGCTCTACTGGGATCTCGGCTTCCTGCTCTGGGGCGGCGCCATGCTGGCAGTGGGCCTCGGCCTCGTGCAGATCGGCCGGGCGGAGGACACCGCGACGGCGCGCGGGCCGACATGAGGGCTGCCGCGCCCAACCTTCGGGCCGCCGTACCCTGGCTCGCCCTGGCGGCCGGCCTGATCCTCGCCACATTGCCGGCGTGGCGACCGCTATTCTTCGAGACCGCTTTGTCGATCGAGGACCTCCTGAACCTGCGCTGCCTGCCGCGCTGAGCCGCGCGGCCGCCGGTCAGGTGCCCGCCGCCTCGCCGAGCAGCGTCCGGACGAAGCGCTGCGTGCGCGGATCCCCTGGCTTTCCGAACAGGTCGGCGGCGGCGCCCTGCTCGACGATGGTGCCGCCCTCCAGGAACACCACCGTGTCGGCGACGCGACGCGCGAGGCGCAGGTCGTGGGTCGCCATCAGCATGGTCGTGCCCTCGCCTGCGAGGCCGGCCAGCACGTCCACCACTTCGGCGGCGAGTTCGGGATCGAGGGCCGAGGTCGGCTCGTCGCAGAGCAGCAGGCGCGGGGAGGGCGCGAGTGCCCGGGCGATCGCCACCCGCTGCTGCTGGCCGCCCGACAGGCTGGCGGGCCAGTCCGCCGCCTTGTGGGCGAGGCCGACGCGCTCCAGCAGATCCAGCGCCCGAGCTCGCGCCTTGGCCGGTGGCCATTGGGCTACCGTGACGAGGCCCTCCATCACGTTCTCGACCACGGTGCGGTGAGGGAAGAGCTGGAAGTTCTGGAACACCATGCCGGTCTGGCGGCGCACGGCGAGCACGTCCCGCCGGGCCGGCGGGTGTCCCGGTCGGAACTCGAGACGGAGGTCGCCGAGGGTGAGTGTGCCGCCTTGCGGGATCTCCAGCAGGTTCACGCAGCGCAGCAGCGTCGACTTGCCCGAGCCCGACGGGCCGATCAGCGCCGTCACCCGCCCCTCCGGAATGGCGAGATCGACGCCCCGCAGGACCGGGTTGGCGCCGAAGCGTTTCTCGATGGCCGATAGGGCGATCACGCGCGCGCCTCCAGATAGCCGCCATAGCGCCCGAGGCGCCGTTCCAAGAGCGTCTGCAGCCAGGACAGGAGCGAGGACAGGACGAGGTAGATCAGGGCGGCCTCGATATAGAGGATCAGCGGCTCGTAGGTGACCGCGACGATGCGCTGGGCCGCCTGGAACAGCTCCGGCACGGTGATGGCGGCGGCGAGCGAGGTGTCCTTCACCAGGGCGATGAAGGTGTTGGCGAGCGACGGCACCGCGACCCGCGCCGCCTGGGGCAGGATCGTGCGGCGCAGCGCCTGGGCGGGTGTCATGCCGATCGCGTAGGACGCCTCCCACTGGCCCTTCGGGATGGACGCGATGGCGGCGCGGATGATCTCGGACGTGTAGGCGCCGACGTTCAGCGTGAACCCGATCACCGCGGCCGGGAAGGCGTCGATCAGGATCCCGAGGCTTGGCAGGCCATAGAAGATCACGAAGAGCTGGACGAGGAGCGGCGTGCCCCGGAAGATCCACACGTAGAGCCACGCCAGGGCCGCCAGGGGGCGGGGGGCGAACAGGCGCAGGAGGGCGGTTCCGAAACCGAGGGCGAGCCCCAGCGTGAAGGCGATCAGCGTCAGCGGAACGGTGAAGCGCAAGCCTGCGACGAGGAGTGGCTCGAGCGATTGAAGCATGAGGTCGAGCCAATGCGGCACGGGGCGGCGTCTCCTTTCGGGGGAACGGGGTTACTTCGCATATCTTCACCGAAGAAGGGGCTCGAACCGCGCGTTTTCTTCCCCCGGCAGAGCGGCCGCGGGCGACCAACGTTCGAGGCACGCGGTTTGTGACAGAGCGCTACGGGCTCCCTCTCCCGAGCGGGAGAGGGTTGGGGTGAGGGACGAGAACTGTCAGGATCGAGCACGGGATTGATGCGCCGACGGGGCGCGCCCGATCCTGAAAGACCTGATCCCTCACCCTGTCCCTCTCCCGCACGGGAGAGGGGACCCGCGCTTTATCTTGCCGCCTGTTCCCTGCACACGATGTGTAGATCCGGTAGCCTTTGCGAGGCAGGGAGAGGCGCTGATGCTTTCGCCTTCTTACCGACGGCCCGGATCAACCTAGCTCTATGTGAGCGGCGTCGCGGCGCTGCCTCTCTGAAAATTCACTTCGAGACGTCCGCCTCAAAGTACTTCTGCGCGATCGCCGCATAGCTGCCATCGGCCTTGATCTCGTCGAGCGCCTTGTCGAGGGCGGCCTTCAGCGCGGGGTTGTTCTTGCGCAGGATGATCCCGGAGGCGTCCGCGTCGGCCTGCTCGGCGGCGATCTTCACGGGGGCGTTCGGCTTCTGCTTGCGGAAGTCGAGGAACGACAGGTTGTCGTTGACGGTGGCGTCGGCCCGTCCGGTGATCACCAACTGGACCGACTGATCGAACCCGTCCGTGCCGATGAGCTGCGCGCCGGACTGCTCGGCCAAGCGGGCGAAGTTGCTGGTCAGGCTCTGGGCGGCCTTCTTGCCCTTCAGGTCGGCGAAGGATGTGATGTCGGTCCGGTCCGACTTGGTGATCAGCACGGCGCGAGCCCGGATATAGGGCTCCGAGAAGTCGAACTTCGCCTGCCGCTCCTTGGTGATGCCGACTTGGTTGATCACCACGTCGTAGCGTCCGCCGTCGAGCCCCGCGATCAGCCCGTCCCACTTGCCCTCGAGAAACTGGGGCGTGACGCCGAGCTTCTCGGCGACCTTGCGGCCGATCTCCACGTCGAACCCGACGAGCGCCCCGGAGGCATCGTGGAACGTGAAGGGCGCGTAGGTGCCCTCGGTGCCGATGCGTAGGGTCTTGGCGGCCCGGATCGTGTCGAGGTCGTCGGCCCGGGCGGGCGCGCCCAGGATGAGAGCCGAGACGGCCAGCACCGCGGCCAGACCGGTCGAGAAAAGTCGCATCCGAAAATACCTCACGCCGATAACAATGTTCTCTCGCGGCCGTCGAAGTCGATCCGGCCCCGCGCGTTCATTTCGTCAATGAATCGAGCCGAGCCGTCAAGGCAAGCGAGCGGATCAATCGTGGTGAAGCCGAGCTCCTTCGCGCCGGTCTACTCCGGCCACGTCGCGATTGTTCTGGGTTAGGGGCTGAAACTAAGCTGACCATCCTGTCACATCGGCGGCTGCGCCCCGCGACGATGCCGCGCGGCGTTCGTGATAGGAGGCGGCCCGCCCCGGGCATCGAACGATTCGCGGGGTGGACTCTTGGCCCCGCCGCAGAAGGACCGCCCATGACTTCGCTCGCTCACGCCTATCGTGGCGTCTTCCCGGTCGCCCCCACGGTGTTCGACGCCTCCGGCGCCCTCGATCTCGACGGGCAGCGCCGGGCGATCGATTTCATGATCGATGCCGGCAGCCACGGCATCTGCATCCTCGCGAACTTCTCCGAGCAATTCGTGCTCACCGACGACGAGCGCGAGCGCGTGATGCACGCCGTGCTGGACCATGTGGCCGGCCGCGTGCCGGTGATCGTCACCACGACGCATTTCGCCACGCAGGTCTGTGCCGAGCGCTCGCGCCGGGCACAGGATGCCGGGGCCGCCATGGTGATGATCATGCCGCCCTATCACGGCGCCACGATCCGCGTGCCCGAGATCGGCGTCTACGACTTCTTCCGCACGGTTTCGGACGCGATCTCCATCCCGATCATGATCCAGGATGCGCCGGTTTCGGGCACGCCCCTCTCGGCTGCGTTCCTGGCGCGCATGGCCCGGGAAATCGCCAACGTCAGCTATTTCAAGATCGAGACCGCCCAGGCGGCCGCGAAACTGCGCGAGCTGATCGCGCGCGGCGGCGATGCCGTGGTCGGCCCCTGGGACGGCGAGGAGGCGATCACTCTGATGGCCGATCTCGATGCCGGCGCCACCGGGGCGATGACCGGCGGTGCCTATCCGGATGGGATCCGCCGGATCACCGACGCCTTTGCGGCCGGGCGCCGAGAGGAAGCTCTCGACGCCTATGAGCGCTGGCTGCCGCTGATCAACTACGAGAACCGGCAATGCGGGCTGCTCGCCTGCAAGGCATTGATGCAGGAGGGCGGGGTGATCGCCCACGAGACCGCGCGCCTCCCGCTTCAGCCGCTCCACCCGGCGACCCGGGCGGGCCTGATCGAACTCGCCCGCCGGAACGACGCGCTGGTGCTGCGCTGGGGGCGGTAGGCTCGGTTCAGCCTGCGCGGCCGAACACGGCGGAGAGGCGCTCCACCGCCTCCCGCGCCAGTTCCGGGCTGATGGCGAAGCAGATCCGCACCAGACCCTCGCCCTCCGGCCCGAAGGCGGTGCCGGGGGCCACACCGACCTTGGCCTCGCGCAGCAGGCGCAGCGCGAGGTCGAGGCTCGGCTCGTCGCCGCCCATCCGGGCCATCAGGTAGAAGGCGCCGTCTGGCGGCGCCACGGTGACGCCCGGCAGCCGGGACAGGCCGTCCACCAGGATCGCGCGCGCCTCGGCGCAGCGGTCGACCATGGTGCGGATGAAGCCGTCGCCCTCGTTCAGCGCCGCGATGCAGGCGTGCTGCACGAAGGTCGAGATCGAGGTGGTGCTGTACTGCCCGAGCTTGGCGAAGGTCGGCGCCAACCCGCGCGGATAGATGACCCAGCCGGCGCGCCAGCCGGTCATCGCCCAGTTCTTCGAGAAGGTGTTGGTCACGATCAGCCGGTCGTCCGGCTCGCAGATCTGCAGGAAGGACGGGGCGATCCGGTTGCCGTAGGTGAAATGCGCGTAGACCTCGTCCGACAGGATCCAGAGACCGCGGGCGCGGGCGAGGTCGCGCAGGGCCGTCATCTCGGCGAGCGGCATGGTCCAGCCCGTCGGGTTCGAGGGCGAGTTGATCATGATCACCCGGGTGCGGGGCGTCAGCGCGGCCTCGATATCGGCGAGCGGCAGGGCGAAGCGCCCGTCCGCCTGCCTGCGGTAGGGCACCGCCACCGGCACGCCGCCGGTGATGCGCACGGCTTCGCGCAGATTCGGCCAGGCGGGGGAGGGGATGATGATCTCGTCGCCGGGCTCCAGCAGCACCTGGGCGGCCTGCATGATCGCGTTCATGCCGCCGGCCGTGACGGCGAACCGGTCGGGCGGGATCTCCACGCCCCAGTGGCGGGCGTGATAGGCGCCCAGCGCCTCGCGCAGGGCCGGCAGGCCCAGCGAGGTCGTGTAGCGGGTATGCCCCGCGAGCATCGCCCGGTGCGCCGCCTCGATGATGAAGGGCGGCGTCGCGAGGTCGCCCTCTCCGATCCAGAGCTTCACCACCTCCGGGTCGTCGCGCCCGCGATCCGCCACGAGGCCGATCTGGCTCGTGCCGATGCCGCGGATGCGGTCCGACAGGAGCGCGGCGAGATCGACCGGAGCGGCTTCAGCAAAGGGCGCGGCAAGGGAATCGGCCATGGGGCGCGGGGGCTCTCGTGAGGTCCGGGCGCAGCCGACAGGGGGGCGCTCCGCGGCCCTTTGGCCCGATGCGTCGCCGGGCCTGCCGCGTCCCGATCGTGAGTGAGGGACTGAACCTGCCGCGTTCCGGACCACGCGTCCAGAGACCCTGCGTGGCGCACCGGCCCAAACCGAGACGCAGAAATTATCGTCTTTTCAGAAATTTCTGAAATTGCTAGACCGTGAGTCGCCATCGCTTGGCTGGAGGCCTGCCGTGCTCGCCCATCTCGATCCGCTGATCCTCGCACGTGCGCAGTTCGGGTTCACGGTGGCGTTCCACATCGTGTTCCCATCCTTCTCGATCGGACTGGCCAGTTACCTCGCCGTGTTGGAAGGCCTGTGGCTCGCCACCGGGCGGCCGGTCTACATGGATCTGTTCCGCTACTGGCTGAAGATCTTCGCCATCGCCTTCGCCATGGGCGTCGTGTCCGGGCTGGTGATGTCCTACCAGTTCGGCACCAACTGGTCGGTCTTCTCCGACAAGACCGGGCCGGTGCTCGGGCCGATGATGGCCTACGAGGTGCTGTCGGCGTTCTTTCTGGAGGCCGGCTTCCTCGGGGTGATGCTGTTCGGCATGACGAAGGTCGGCCCGCGGCTCCACTTCGCCGCGACCCTGATGGTGGCGCTCGGGACCTTCTTCTCGGCCTTCTGGATCCTGTCGGTGAACTCGTGGATGCAGACGCCGGCCGGTTACGGCACCAACCCGCAGGGCCAGTTCGTGCCCCTGGACTGGTGGGCGGTGGTGTTCAACCCGTCCTTCCCGTTCCGCCTCGTCCACATGGTGCTGGCCGCCTACCTTACGACCTCCCTGGTGGTGGGCGCGGTCGGCGCGTGGCATCTGCTGCGCGACCGGGCCAACCCAGCCGCCCGCACGATGTTCTCGATGGCGATGTGGATGGCCGCGCTGGTGGCCCCCGCCCAAATCCTGGCCGGGGACGCGCACGGGCTCAGCACCCTGGAGCACCAGCCCGCCAAGGTCATGGCCATGGAGGGCCATTACCAGAGCCATCCGGACGGGGCGCCGCTGGTGCTGTTCGGCCTGCCCGATCAGGAGGCCGGGACGATCCGCTATGCGGTGGAGATCCCGAAGCTGTCCTCGCTGGTGCTCAAGCACGCCCTCGACGCGCCGCTCGCCGGCCTCGACAGCCTGCCCCGTAAGGACTGGCCGCCGGTGCCGGTCGTATTCTGGTCGTTCCGGGTGATGGTGGGCCTGGGGCTGCTGATGCTCCTGCTTGGCGGCCTCAGTCTGCTCGCCCGTTATCAGGGCCGGCTCTACGCGTGGGCCCCCCTGCACCGCTTCGCCCTCGCCATGGGGCCGGCCGGCTTCGTGGCGGTGCTGGCCGGCTGGATCACCACCGAGGTCGGGCGCCAGCCCTACACGGTCTACGGCCTGCTGCGCACGGCGGACTCCGCATCGCCGCTCGCCGGGCCGGCGGTGGCCGCCTCGCTCACCGCCTTCGTGATGGTCTATTTCTCGGTCTTCGCCATGGGGACGTTCTACATCCTGCGCCTCATGGCCAAGCCGCCGCAGGTCGGCGAGCCCGGTCTCCAGCTGGGCGTGCCGATCCGCACCGCGGGCATCACGCCCGCCCCCGCGGTCGATCCCGACCGTCATCTCCAGCCGGCCGAGTGACGCAGCCATGCTGTACAGCGTCGATCTCACCATCGTCTGGGCGTTCGTCATCGCCTTCGCGGTCTTCGCCTACATCGTCATGGATGGCTTCGATCTTGGCATCGGCATCCTGTTCCCGATCCTGCGGCCGGGACCCGACCGGGACACCGCGATGAACTCGATCGCCCCGGTCTGGGACGGCAACGAGACCTGGCTGGTGATGGGCGGGGGTGGGCTGTTCGCGGTCTTCCCGCTCGCCTACGCGGTCATCCTGCCGGCGCTCTACGCGCCGATCCTCGCGATGCTGCTGGGGCTGGTCTTCCGGGGCGTCGCCTTCGAGTTCCGCTGGCGGGATCCTGGCCACCGGGCCGTCTGGGACATGGCCTTCACGGTCGGTTCCGTGGTGGCGGCCCTGGCCCAGGGGATCACCCTGGGGGCGCTGCTCCAGGGCATCGCCGTGGAGGGCCGCGCCTATGCGGGCGGCTGGTGGGATTGGCTGACGCCGTTCAGCCTGCTGGTCGGCGTGAGTCTCGCGATCGCCTACGCGCTGCTCGGGGCCACGTGGCTGGTGATGCGCACCGAGGGCCTGCTCCAGCTTCAGGCCCGGCGTCTGGCCCAGCGGCTCACCGTCGGGACCGTGGCGGCGGTCGCCCTGGTGAGCGCCGCCACCCCGTTCCTGCAGGGGCGCTACTTCGAGCGCTGGATGGCGATGCCGAACGTGCTCGTGACCGCGCAGGTGCCGCTCCTCGTGGCGCTGGCGAGCTACGCCCTGTGGCGGACCCTGCGGAACGGGGGCGAGCGGGCGCCGTTCCTGATCGCGCTCGGGCTGTTCGGCCTGTCGTTCTTAGGGCTCGGCATCAGCATCTACCCCGACGTGGTGCCGGGGCGGATCACGATCTGGCAGGCGGCCGCCCCCGAGGCGAGCCAGATCTTCCTGCTGGTGGGCGCCGCGGCGCTGATCCCGACCATCCTGGCCTACACCGCGTATTCGTATTGGGTGTTCCGCGGCAAGGTCGACACGCACGGATATCACTGATGATCACCGCCTCACCGCTGCCCCTGTGGAAGCGCCTCGCCTGGTTCGTGGCGATCTGGGCGCTCAGCATCGTGACGCTTGGATCGGTCGCGACGCTGCTCCGGTTCTGGCTCAGGACCTGATAGGCTGCGGATCCAGACCCCGTCGGAACGCCCCGTGCAGCTGCCCCCCCTCGTCCAGACCTTCGTGCTCCATTTCGGCGAGATGGGTTCCCGGTGGGGGATCAACCGGACGGTCGGTCAGATTTACGCGGTGCTGTTCGTGGCAGAGAGGCCGCTGAACGCCGACGAGATCGTCGAGCGGCTCGGCGTGTCGCGCTCCAACGTCAGCATGGGCCTGAAGGAGCTGCAGGCCTGGAACCTCGTGCGCCTCCAGCACAGGCCCGGGGACCGGCGGGACTACTTCGCCACCCCCGAGGATGTCTGGCAGATCGTCCGCACCCTGGTCGAAGAGCGCAAGAAGCGCGAGATCGACCCGACCCTGACGATCCTGCGCGAGTTGCTGATGCAGCGCGTCGAGACCGATGCCGAGCGTCATGCCCAGGCCCGCCTCGGGGAGATGCACGACCTGTTCGAGCTCTTCACCGGCTGGTACGACGACATGCGCCGGCTCGAGACCGACCGCCTCGTCCAGCTCCTCAGCCTCGGCACGAAGGTCCAGAAGGTGCTGGAGATGAAGGATCGGCTGACCGGCCGCGGCGGCCGGGCCGACAAGCGGGATTGAGGCTTCGGGGACTGCGGCTTCCGGTCGGGCGCGGCGGCGCGCAACCGGTCAGAGCCGGGCCAGCCCGTCCCGATAGATCCCCACGAGGCAGACGCCGACTGACTCGATATGGGCGCGCAGGGCCTCCGCAGCCGCCTCGACCTTGCCGGCCTCGCACAGATCGAGGATCTGCGCGTGTTCCTCGTGGGCGCGCGCAACGTCTCCGGTGGCCTGGAGCTGCAGGCGCGTCGGGCGGTCGCAATCCTGCAGCAGGCCCGTCACGATCGTCAGGGAGCGTGGCCGGTCCGCGTGGCGCAGCAGGTCGAAGTGGAAGCGCCGGTTCAACTCGCCCCAGCGCATGATTTCGCCGCCGCTTAGCGCCTCGCCATAGGCCTTCTGCACGGCGCGCAGATCCTGAAAGTCCTCGTCGGTCAGGTGGGGGACAGAGAGCGGCAGGAGCTGCGGCTCGAGCTGGACGCGCAGCCTGAAGATATCCTCCACCTCCTCAAGGGACAGGCCCGTCACCACGGCACCGCGATGCGGCACGATCTTGACGAGGTTGACGGCCTCCAATTGCAGGAGCGCTTCCCGGATCGGGATCCGGCTGATTCCGAATTCCTCGGCCAGCGCATCCTGGCGGAGCTGGACGCCCGGGCGCAATTCTCCGTTCAGGATCCGCTGCCGCAGCGAATCGGCCACCGCCGCCGCGACCGTCTTGTGCTGCAGCCGGTCAGGCGAACGCCGCCCGGGAACCGCTATGAACATCGAGGCCTCGACAGGACGGAATACACTCACACATAGGATCCCACGCAGCGAAGTCGCGCTGCGGCGGCTCGGACTATAGTCCTTGCATACGTCAGGTTGCCGCGCAAGTCGAAGATTAACCTGAAGGAACGATTCTCGTCAGGCCGGCCAGTCTTGTCGGTCTCTAGGCACCGTATAGGCCGCGTGAGACCGAGGTCTGCGCTGTACGATGCAGAAGGCGGTCCAAGTGTTCATGAGCAGCATCGTGCGCCCGGTCAGAGCGTTGCATTCGGTACTGAATTTTCATGCACTGGTAGCTTGCCGGCGGACACGCTGCCCTAAAATACATTAGGCTGCGCCGGAGTGGCGGGATCTTGCGTTGCTGTTGATATGTGCGGGGCTGCCCATGGGGCATGGGCAAGTCTTTGCGCCAGATAGGCCACCAGGGCCGTGACGCGCGCCGGCCGGGGGTCGCCGGGCGGCGTCACCAAGTGCAACGCGATCGGCGGCGGTGACCAGTCGGGCAAGACCCGCTCCAGGCGGCCGGCCTCCAAGTCGTCCCAGATCATGAAATCGGGCTGGAGCGCGAGGCCGAGCCCGGCCCGGAGCGCCGGCGCCAGCGCCTCGGCGTTGTTGGCCCGCAAAGCCCCGCCGGGCGTCACCACGGCCTCCGCACCGGTCGCATCCGCGAAACGCCACCGGTCCGGGGTCGGAAGGTAGGCGTAGCCGAGGCAGGCGTGGTGGGCGATCTCGTCCGGATGCCGGGGGCGGCCATGCCGGTCGAGATAGGCGGGGGTCGCCACGAGGGAGCGCCTTATGGCGCAGAGCCGGCGGGCGCGCAGCGATGAATCCGGTAGGGCCGCGATGCGCAGCCCGATGTCGAATCCCCCGCCCACGAGATCGACCACCGCGTCCGAGAGGTGCAGGTCCACCGACACGGCCGGGTGCTGACGGAGAAAATCCGGCAGCAGCGGCGCCACGTGCATCACCCCGAAGGTCATCGGGGCCGCGAGCCGCACCAGCCCCCGCGGCTCTGCGGCGCCCGCCAGGGCCTGGGCCTCGGCCGCCTCGCCCTCCGCCAGGATGCGCGCCGCGCTCGCCTTGGCGGCCTGCCCCGCCTCGGTGAGCGCGAGCTTGCGCGAGGTGCGGTTGAACAGCCGCGCCCCAATCCGGATCTCCAGCCGGCCGACCGCCTTCGAGACCGTACCCTTCGACAGCCCGAGATCCGCGGCAGCCCGGCCGAAGGAGCCGGTCTCCACCACTTTCGCGAACACCGCCCAGGCTTCGAAATCCGGCAGTCTCATGGGTCAAATTCGGAAACGATGAGTTTCCATCGTTTCTATTTTCTGGAGCATTGGCAAGGGGCAGATTGTGGTCATCGCACAACGCCCCGCGCCCGGCGCGGCAGCCTCAGGAGTCAGTGCCATGATCCAGACCGGCCTCCATCACGTTACGGCCTTCTCCGGGCAGGCCCTGCGCAACCTCGACTTCCACACCCGCGTGCTCGGGCTGCGGCTGGTGAAGAAGACCGTCAATTTCGACGATCCGGGCACCTATCACCTCTATTACGGCGATGCGGCCGGACGCCCGGGTACGATCCTGACCTTTTTCCCCATCGAGCGGGCGGCCCCCGGCCGCGTCGGGCTCGGCGAGACGCAGGAAACCGCGTTCCGGATCCCCCGCGCCTCCATCGGCTGGTGGACCCATCGCCTGATCGAGAAGGGCGTCGCCCACGAGCCGCTGGTTCAGGTCTTCGGCGAGCCGACCCTGCGCTTCCGCGACCCGGACGGCATGATGCTCGCGCTGGTGGGCGTCGAGGAGGCCGGGGCCGAGGCCTGGGCCTCCGGCGAGGTGCCGGCCGAGCACGCCATCCGCGGCCTGCACGGGGTCACGCTGCTCCTCGACAAGGCGGAGCCCACAGCCGCGATCCTCACGGAGGTGCTGGGCCTGCGCGAGACCGGCCACGAGGGCAACTTGATCCGCTTCGCGGGCAGCGCCGCGCTCGGCGGCTTCGTGACCCTGCGGGCCGTGGGTGGGTTTCTGCCCGGCCGGCCCGGCGCCGGCTCGGTCCACCACATCGCGTTCCGGGCGGCGGACGATGCTGCGCAGGCCGCGATGGGCGAAGCGCTCGCCGCCCGGGGTCTCCACGCCACCGAGCAGCGCGACCGCCAGTACTTCCGCTCGATCTACTTCCGCGAGCCCGGCGGCGTGCTGTTCGAGATCGCCACGGATGCGCCGGGCTTCGCGGTCGACGAGCCGATCGAGACCCTCGGGTCCGCGCTGAAGCTGCCCGCCGGGCTGGAGCCGCATCGGGCCGAGATCGAGGCGGTGCTGCCCAAGGTCGCCTGAACCCTCAAGACCCGCCCCGCAACAGCGCGGGGCGGGATCCAGAGCCTTGCGAGGTTGCCATGACTGACGGATCCCTCGGTTTCATCCATCGTTTCGAGCCCGGCCCCGATGCCGCGCACCCGCTGCTGCTCCTGCATGGGACCGGCGGCAACGAGGCCGATCTCGTTCCGCTCGGCCGGATGCTCGCGCCGGACGCCGCGCTGCTCTCGCCCCGGGGCGCGGTCTCCGAGAACGGCATGCCGCGCTTCTTCCGCCGGCTGGCGGAGGGCGTGTTCGACGAGGCCGATCTGCGCCGACGCACGGGCGATCTCGCGGGTTTCGTGGCGGCGGCGCGCGATCGCTACTGGCTCGGCGCGCCGGTGGCGCTGGGGTTCTCCAACGGCGCCAACATCGCCGCCGCGCTCCTGATGCTGCAGCCGGAAACCCTGGCGGGCGCCGTGCTGATCCGTCCGATGGTGCCCTTCGCCGAGCCCCCGGCGGCCGACCTCGCGGGACGTCCGGTCCTGATCCTGTCCGGCGCCATGGACCCGATCGTGCCGGTGGAGAACGCCCGCCGCCTCGCGGCGCAGCTCTCCGCCGCCGGTGCGCAGGTCGAGCATCGGATCCTGCCCGCCGGCCATGGCCTGTCGCAGGCCGATCTCGACCGCGCGGCGGATTGGCTCCGCGACCTCGAAATTCCGCACGCAGCCTGAAGCACGCGCACTCTCGCCCCACGAAAGGACAACGTCCATGGCCTCCTCGATCGCCCCCGTTTCGACCGCCACCGGAGCGGCCCTGCTGCCGGTGACCGGCCGGGTCCTGATGAGCGCGCTCTTCCTCGTGAGCGGGGTCGGCAAGCTCGCTGCGCCCGCCGCGACGCTCGCGACCATCGAGGCGGCCGGCCTGCCGCTGCCCACGCTCTCGTATGGGGCGGCAACGCTGGTGGAGATCGGCGGTGGCTTGCTGCTGATCGCCGGCTATCGCACCCGGCTCGTGGCCCTGGCGCTGGCCCTCTTCGCGGTGGCCACCGCGGTGACCTTCCACGCGGCTCTGGGGGACCAGAACCAGATGTTCCACTTCCTGAAGAACCTCGCCGTCGCGGGCGGCCTGTTGCAGGTCGCGGCCTTCGGTGCCGGCCCGCTCAGCCTTGATGCCCGGCGGGGTCGCGCCTGAAGCTGTGCCGGCCGGCTGACTTTCCCGCACCGGTTCGGTTCCGTAAGGCTGCGGCCGGGACGCGCATCCGCGCCGTCCGACATGCGGGACTTTCCATGCCGGCCACCGACGCCACGCTCGCCCTCGGGATCATCGGTGCGGGAATCATGGGCGAGCGCCTGCTCGGCGCCATCCACGGGGCATCGGAGCCGCCCGTCCGGGTCGCGGCGATTTGGGACCCGTCGCCGGAGGCCCTCGCCCGGATCGGTGCAGCCTTCCCGACGGTGCCCCGGGTTGCCGATGCCGAAGCCGTCGTGGCGGCGAGTGCCTGCCTCTACGTCGCCTCGCCGCCGGCCTCGCATCTGGGTTATGCGCGGGCAGCCCTGGCGGCGGGCCTAAGCGTCTTCTGCGAGAAGCCGCTCGCCATCGACCTCGCCGATGCCCGCGCTTTCGTGGCGGAGGCCGGACAGGCCGGCGCGGTGAACTTCCCCTTCGCGTCGTCGCCCGGCGTGACGGCGCTTCAGCACTGGATCGCCGAGGGCGCGGTCGGCACGCCGCGGCGCCTCGCCATTGCGCTGGAATTCGCCCGCTGGCCGCGCCCCTGGCAGGACGATGCGGCGCGCTGGCTCGACGCCCGGGCGGAGGGCGGCTTCACCCGCGAGGTGGTCTCGCACTTCCTGTTCCTCACCCGCCGCCTGCTCGGCCCCCTGGATGGGATCACCGGCCGCGTCGAATTCCCGGAGCCCGGCCTGTCCGAGCGGGCGATCACCGTGACGCTGACGGCGGGCGGCATCCCCGTGACGCTGACCGGCCGGGTCGGCGGCACCGACAAGGACGATCACAACACCTGGACGCTGGAGGGCGATGCGGGCGCCGTCCGGCTGCGCGACTGGGCCATCGCCGAGCGCCGTGCTGCCGATGGCCGCTTCGAGCCGGCGCCCGACGCAATCCCCAACGAGAAACTGCGTCCGATCACCCTGCGGCGCCAGCTCGACGGCGTCGTCCGGATGGCGCGGGGCGAGCCCCACCACCTCGCCACCTTCGCGGAGGCGCTCGCCGTGCAGGAGGCGGTCGAGGCGATCCTGGCGCTCTGAGGCGGTGCCGTCACACCTCTAGGAGATCGATCAGGAACGGGATCAGCGGCGCGTCGGCCGGCGGCATCGCGAGGTCGCGCAGGGCCTTCGGCCGGACCCATTTCAGCGCCTGACCCTCCATCGAGCGCGGCGTGCCGGTCCAGCGCCGGCAGACATAGAGCGGCATCAGGAGGTGGAAGTCCGGATAGGCGTGGCTGGCGAAGGTCAGCGGCGCGAGGCACGGCTCCTCGACCTGGATGCCCAGTTCCTCCGCCAGTTCGCGGATCAGCGTCTCCTCCGGCCGCTCGCCGGGCTCGACCTTGCCGCCGGGGAACTCCCAGAGGCCAGCGAGTTGCTTGCCCGCCGGGCGCTCGCTGACCAGCACGCGGCCGTCGACATCGACGAGGGCGACGGCAACCACCAGCAGGAGGCGAAGCGGAGCCCGTTCGGGCGTGCTCATGGCGACACCGCGAAGGTGGCGGCGACCTCGGACGACATCTGGATCGTCCCGGCCTCGATCGGCACGCGCCGCCCCTTGGCGGCCATCGGCGCCGCGAGGGTGCGGTTCGCGAGCGGGTAGGGCGCGCCGCCCGCGGGGCCGAGCGTGCAGAGCGGGCCGAGCTTGACGCCGAGGGCTTCGGCGAGCGCCACGGCCCGGCTGCGTGCGTCGCGGGCCGCGGCCACCTGCAAGGCGGCGTCGAGCTGATCGGGGTCGCGCAGGCCGAAGCTGACGCCGTCGATCCGATTCGCTCCGGCATCGAGGGCTTGGCGCAGCAGGTCGCCGAGCCGGCCCATATCGGCGAGGCGGACGTTCACGAGGTTGCTCGCCCGGTAGCCGTCCGGCTCCTCGCTGAGGCCGCCCGGCCGGGACACGGACCGCGTGGCGGCCTGCAGCGACACCGCGGCGGTGCCGATATCGGCCGCCGGGACCCCGAGGGCGCGGGCCTGCGCCGAGACCCCCGCTACGGCCTTCGAGGCCGCGTCGAGGGCCACCGCTGCGGTCGGCGCGCGCGCTTCGATGCCCACCGTCACTTCGGCAAAATCCGGCGCCCGCGCCTCGGCGGCGCGGCCGATCACGCTGATGTGGCGGGTACAGGCCGAATCGTCGGCCCGGGCCCCGGAAGCCAGCGCAACGAGCAGGATGGCGCCGGCCAGGCCGGCCCTCACGACCGGTAATCCCCGTTGATCTCGATGTAGCCCTTGGTCAGATCGCAGGTCCAGACGCGGGCCTGACCTTCACCCAGGCCCAGATCCACCCGGATGCCGATCTCCGGCTCGCGCATCACGGCGCTCGCCGCCGCCTCGCTGTAATCCGGGTCGCGGGCACCCGCGACGGCCACGCGCACGTCGCCGAACCAGATGGCGAGCCGGTCGCGATCGGCGGGCTCGCCGGCCTTGCCGACCGCCATCACCACCCGGCCCCAATTGGCGTCCTCGCCCGCCACCGCGGTCTTCACCAGCGGCGAGTTGGCGATTGATAGGGCGATCCGGTGCGCCGAGGCGTCGCTTTCGGCCCCCGTGACCCGGATGGTGACGAACTTGCGCGCGCCCTCGCCGTCCTTCGCGACGAGCTGGGCCAGCTCGATCAGTAGGCTGTCCAGGGCGTCTTGAAAGCTTGCCAGCCGCGGATCGGCCGGGTCGGTTATTTGGGCATGGCCGGCCTTGCCGGTCGCGAACAGCATCAGCGTGTCGGAGGTGGAGGTGTCGCCATCCACCGTCACGCAGTTGAAGCTGGTCTTCGTGCCCGCCGACAACAGCGTCTGGAGCACCGCCTGGGGCAGCGCGGCGTCGGTGAACACGAAGGACAGCATCGTCGCCATGTCGGGGGCGATCATGCCGGCGCCCTTGGCGATGCCGTTGAGCGTCACCGTCACGCCGTCGATCGTGGCCCTGCGGGTCGCGAGCTTCGGAAAGGTGTCGGTCGTCATGATGGCGCGCGCCGCCTCGGCCCAGGCGGCCGAGCCGTCCGTGGCCCGGGCCGCGCAATCGGCCAGAACGCCCTCGAAACGCTCGGCCGGCAGCGGCTCGCCGATCACGCCGGTCGACGCAACGTAGACCTCGCGGGCACCGCAGCCCGCCGCCTGCGCGGCGATCTCGACCGTGCGGGCCACCGCCTCTCGGCCGAGGCGGCCCGTGAAGGCGTTGGCGTTGCCGGAATTGACCACCAGCGCCCGCGCCGAACCGTCGGCCAGCGCCTCACGGCACCAATCGACCGGCGCGGACGGGCATTTCGAGCGGGTGAAGACGCCGGCCGCCTGGGTCCCGGCTTCGAGCGCCATGTAGAGCACATCGGTGCGGCCGCTGTAGCGGATCCCGGCCTGGGCGGTGGCGATTCGCACCCCCGGCAGGGGTGGCAGCTCCGGCACGGCGGTGGGCGCCAGCGGGGAGACAGGCGGGGACTTCGCGGACGACATCGGCTCGGGCTCCGGCAGCGCGCGGTGGTGTTCCGCGGGCGGCCCGGTGTTGAGCGCAGGACCTCGGCTGCGTCAACCGTATGCCCGACCATTGATCAGGGATCCCGGCTGCCGTCAGTTTGGGCGATTCCGGCGCAGAATGCGGCGCCTTCGCGGCGGCAGGCTTGCGTCAGGATTGCGTCGTGGCATAGCATGCTGCATCGCAAAGCCAGCGCGAAGTCGAGTGCGGAATGCCCACAGCCGACATCGGGACTGCCTCCAGCACGATGCCCCAGGGCGGCTGCTACCGGATCCAGGTTCTGGTCGTCGGCCGCCACAAGCGCTGGCGCGACGAGGTGGCCGCGCAGGTCCGCCTGTTGGGTTATCAGGTCACCGCCTGCGACCGCGGGGTCGACGCCATGACGGTGCTGGCGCTCGGCCTGCCGGTCGACGTGATGGTGGTGGATTCCGGCCTGCAGGGCGGCCTGTGCTGCGCACAGTTGGCCGTCGAGGCACGGACGCTGCGTCCGGGGCTGCGCATCGTGCTCGCGGGGGATGCGCGCGATGATCGGGAGCCGGAGGCACCGGCCCACATCCCCGACGCGCTGTGGGTCCGGCATGAGCAGCTCCAGAGCGGGATGGTGGCGACCCTGATGCGCGAAGCGCTGGCCGATCGCGCCGCCTGATCGTACGCGCTGCCGGGATATATTGACGACCTGCGCCGGCGTGGGCCCGCAGGGCTGATCGGAGCCGAACCGGTCATCGCACTGCGCGAGCCGTCTGGCGTCTGACAGGGGCTTGATTCCTATCCGTCCAGCAATGCCGTTCCGCGTAGAGCCGGCGGATCAGCATTGGTCGATCGCTCGTGAATCTGGAACTCGTGCCGCAGTTCAGACGACCCTTCCGGCCAAGACCCGAGGATCGGGCCACGCAAAAGCACGATGTTCAAGATCTCGACGTGTGACGCTCATCATCTCGTCCAAGTTGATCGAAAACATGATAGGGTTTGAGTCACATATTTTGGATCTGTTCTTGAATAACTCGAAAACCCTGTTGGGTGCGTAACACGGCGGCTCGTGAAATTTGCTCAGAACAAGGCACGTTTTTCCGTGAGCAGAAGCTGTATTTCGACAATAAAACTTTAGGTTACGTGGTTAAAATGTCACGATACTGTCATGTGCGAATCGCTTGCTGGTAGAGCTAGGTCCCACCAAAGACCGTCTCAGCCAAGGGGCAGGTTGCCGTGATAATAGGAATTCGTATCCGTCTGTACGCGGGGTTCGCTATTCTCGTCGCGATCACCGCCGTCATCGGTGCATTTGCAACCTACCAGCAAGATAACTTGAATCGCGAATACGAGCGGCTGACCTTCATCGGAGAAAGCGCCCAGGAGATCATCGCGATGGACGGCCTCGCCGCCCAGCTCTCAGCCAAAGCCGAGCATTACCGCTTGGCGCCGGAAGCTGCCCAGATCACCGCCATGCAGACGGTGCGGAGCGCATTGGAGGAGATCGCCATACACCGTAAGGCCAAGGCGCTGACCGAGGAGGGGAGAAATCGGTATGACGCCATCGTCGGCAGCGCGGCCGCGATGAAGTCGGATCTGGACCACCTCGCGGAAGCCGGCATCCGGCTTGATGCCGCGAAGCTGCGCCTCATCAAGGCGGGCAACACTATCGCCCACCTCATTGAGGGCCTGCTCGCGGAGATAAACCAGGACGGCGATCATGAAGCGAGGCTGCAGGCCAGCCGCTTCGAGAATGCCGTGCTGGCCGCGCGTCTCGCGGCCGCGCGCTCCGTGATTGATCCGAAACCGCTCTATCAGGAGGAATTTCGGGGCAAGATCGAGCGGGCTCGTGCCGAGCTCCGGGGGCTCGGAGGCCCTCGCCTTGCGGCCATTGCCGGGCGGGTCAAGGAACTCGCGGACGCGCTCGTCACCTACAAGGCGGAGCTCGACAGCTTCCACGAGGCGGCGACTGCCTCGAAGGCGACGTTCGAGACCGGCATCAAGCCGCATACGGACGCCATCGCGGCGGATTGCGCCAAACTTCGGGAGCGGATCCTGAGCGCGTCGACGGCGATCAAGGCGTCGACCGCGGAACTGGCCCTGCGCGCTTGGCGCATCGAGATCGGCCTCGGCGCACTGGCCCTGGTCATCGGCGTCACTCTGGCCTCACTCATCGCGCGCAGCATCATCACGCCCATCGAGGGCATGGTGGATGCCATGGCGCGCTTGGCCGACGGTGACACGGATCTCGTGGTCCCCTCGCAGAATGCCGCTGGCGAACTGGGCGCCATGGCCAAGGCGGTGGAGGTTTTCCGGACGAACGCCATCGTCCGGGCCGAGCTGGAAGCCGCCCAGGCGGCCGACCGGGAGGCACGTGAGCGCCGGGCCGAGCGTCGCGACCAACTCGTCGAGATCTTCGATCAAAGGGTAGCGGCCTCCCTGGAGATCGTCACCCTGGCCACCGACGAGCTCGATGCCACGGCACACTCGATGACGCAGATTGCGGAAGACACGAACAACCAAGCGGTCGCCTCCAGCACGGCTGCCGATCTCGCGTCCATGAACGTGGAGACCGTGGCGGCGGCGGCCGAAGAGATGGTCTCGTCGCTTCAGGAGATCGAGCGTCAGGTGCTCCGCGCCAACGAGGCGGCTGGCTTGGCCGCCCACGAGGCCGAGGCCAGCAACGCCGCCATGGCGAGCCTCCGTGCAGCCTCCGAGCAGATCGGCGCGGCAGTCACGACCATCTCGGGAATTGCGGCCCAGACCAACCTTCTGGCCCTCAACGCCACGATCGAGGCGGCCCGCGCCGGCGAGGCAGGACGGGGTTTCGCCGTGGTTGCGGCCGAAGTGAAGGAACTGGCCAGCCAGACCGGCAAGGCCACCGACGAGATCGGCGGGCTGATCACCGCGATCCAGGCAGCCACAGCGCAGGCGGCCGCGGCGATGCAGCAGATCGCGCACACGATCACGAGCGTGAACGAAATCAGCGGAGCGATCGCCTCGACGGTGGTGGAGCAGACGGCCGCGACCAGCGAGATCTCGCGCAATGCCAGCGAGGCGGCCAACGGAACGCAGCACGTGTCGACCAACGTATCGCGTGTGCTGACGTCTGCCAGCGAGACCGGCAGCGCCGCCTCGCAGGTGCTGAGCGCAGCGGCCGAGCTGTCCAAGCAGTCACGAGCGGTCAAGCAGGAGGTGAGTAACTTCCTGCGCGACATCCAGGCCGTGTGAGTCGGCGATCTGAGCGCCGCACGCGCTCAGATCGCGGCGGCGGGATCCGTCTCGTCGCCGTCGCGGCTGCGCCGCCCGCGCGGCCGACGGTCGAGGAAGGCGCGGCCCAGCGCGCGCAGCGGTGCGGTGAGCCGGCGGGCATCCTCGGCCCGCTCCATGATCCGCTCGCCGTTGCGGATCTCCTTGTCGAGCCGGGCCATCGTCCGGGCGAGCGCCGGATCGTCGTCGTCGAGCCAGACCTGCGTGACGCGGGCGAAGGCGATCACCACGCCCTGGAGCTTCAGCTGGCCGAGCGGTCCCTCGGTGTCGATCCCGGCGGCTGCCAGCATGTAGCGGTGCGAGTTCAGCATCACGCCGTTCAGCGCCAGCATCGACAGCGGCTCGCCACGCAACGCGTAGGCGATCCGCTGTAGGGCCGGCTTGTAGGGCTCCATTGCATCGAGGCGGCGCATCAGCACGTCGAACAGGCGCTCGCGGGTCGGCTCCTCCTCAAGGCCTGAGAGGTCGCCCTCCAACACCTTGCGGTCGATGATCCGGGTGAGGCCGCCGAGGACGGCACCCTTCGATGGGAACAGATCGCGCAGTTCGGCGAGTGTCAGCCCTGCTTCCCGGGCGATGTCGCCGATCTCGATGTCGTTCCAGGGCTGCTCGGCGGCGAGCCGCATCAGCCCCTCGACGGCGGCCTCCCGGGGCGAGAGCTTCGGTGCGCTGCTCTCACTCGCAGCCGTGCTGATCCGAGGCGGGGCCTCGGGCGCACCGCTTTCCGGCGCGACGCCCTCGGATGCACCGCTCGTCTTGGCTGGGCTCGTGGCCTTGCGGGGGCGCTTCGAAGGGCCTTTGCTCACAGTCATGGGTCTGTCGCCCGCTCCTGTCGGTTATTCCACCTGATGTAGGCAGTCCGCCACGGAAGGGCAGGGGTTTCGCGCGGCCATGCCGCACGGGGCCGACCGGATGTCAGTCGGCGAGTTCCCCGGCCCGCCGCCGGGCTGCCGCCACGGCTTCCCGCATCAGCGCGCCGAGCCCGTCCGGGCGCATCAGCACGTCGAGGGCCGCCGCCGTGGTCCCGCCGGGGGACGTCACGTTGCGGCGCAGTTCCGCCGCCTCGGCGGGATTGGCGTCGAGGAGCGCGCCCGATCCCGAAACGGTCGCCCGGGCGAGGCGCCGCGCCACCTCCGGATCGAGCCCGGCCGCGATCCCGGCTTCGGCCAGCGCCTCGACCAGAAGGAAGACATAGGCCGGTCCGGAGCCCGAGACCGCCGTCACCGCGTCGATCTGCGCCTCGTCGGCCAGCCACGCGACGGTGCCGTTCGCCGCCAGCAGGGCGTCCGCCGCGGCATGCTGCCCGGGTGTGACCTGCGGGCTGGCATAGGCCCCGGTCGCGCCGCGGCCGATGCTGGCCGGCAGGTTCGGCATCGCCCGGACGATGGCCCGCGCCCGCTTGAGCCGGCCGGTCAGGTCAGCCACCGTCTTGCCGGCCAGGATCGATACGAGGAGCGTGTCGCGGCCGATCAGGCGGTCGAGCCCGGGGGCGGCTGCCTCCAGCCCCTGCGGCTTGATGCCGAGCACCAAGACGGCGCCGGGCTCCGGGTCCGGCGGGTTGAGGGCGATGCCCCGCTCCGTGCAGAGGGCGACGATCTCCCGGCTCGGCACCGGATCGATCAGCGTGGTGCGGCGCGGATCCAGGCCCGCCGCCAGCCAGCCCGCCAGCATCGATCCGCCCATCTTGCCGGCCCCAGCCAGGACAAGCGAGGCGGGCATCGATGCCGGACGAGGGTCTTGGGCGGTCACGCCTCGCCTTCGGTCTCGAACAGCACGGCGTCCAGGGCGTCGCGGGCGCTCTTGCCGGCCCAGAGCACGAACTGGAAGGCCTGGAAGTAACGCTCGCAGGCGTCGACCGCGGTCTTCATCATGGTGGCGCATTGCGGGTGGGTCGGGACCGCGCCCCCCGTCAGCAGCAGCGCGTGGCGGAACATCACCACGCCGTCGCTCGACCACAGGTCAAAATGCCCGACCCAGAGCTGCTCGTTGATCAGCGCGATGAGGCGCATCACCTCGGTCCGCTGCCGATCCGGCACCTTCAGATCGAACGCGCAGGCGACGTGAAGCGCCTCGACATCCTCGATCCAGGTGAAGGCCACGTTGTAGTCGGTCCAGCGGCCGGGGCTCGTTACCGACATCTCGTCGGTCTCGGCCCGATCGAAGATCCAGTCGCGCAACGACGCCAAACGCTCGACAACGTCGAGCGGATGCTCGTTCCTGTCCGGGTCGTGGAAGTCGACGTTGAGCAGCGGCATGACGATCCAAAATGACGGTCCGGACGAGAAGTCCGGTCCGTCGTGAGCGGTGATGCGAAACCGGAGTGCCGAGAACACTCCGAGACCTGGAACAGCCGGCAGATCTGCGCCGGTGGTGATGCGATCGACTGTCGAAGCTCCGCGGACATCGCCCCGCAGCGCTCGAATCACCCTCTGCCCGACTATAGACCGGCCCTGACTCGCGACACAAAGTGCAGGCCCTAAGCAGTGAACAGGAAACCGGATCGTCGCCGCGGCTTCCTGTGTAAAAGCTCCGGCCGTTGCCGCGCGGACTCAGACCACCTCGCTCAGGCCCGCCGCACCCGCAGCAGCGGAGCCGGATTTGGCCTCAAGGGCTGCGACGCGGGCCGTGAGCGCCGTGTTCTGCGTCTGCAGGCTGGTCACGAGATCGCGAAGCACGTCGAGTTCTTCGCGCGAGGCGATGTCGAGGTCGCGGATCACACGTTCGAGCTGGGCCCGGGCCACGGTCTCGGCCTCGCGGCGCACCCCCTGCGCGGCGCCGGCCGCGTCGGTCATCAGGCGGGCGAGGTCGTCAAACAGGCGATTGGAGGGGGGCATCCTGGTCTCCCGGATCGGCCGGCTGCCGCGACGGCCGCCTGACGGCACAATTCCAGACGACGAGATAGGAATCTTCGAAGGGCCGGGCAACGCCCGGATCGCAGGAAGCGGAGCAGGGCCCGGTCGGGCCCCGCTCCGCACCGGAATCACATGCGGTGCATACGGTGCATGCGGTGATGCATCATCCGGCGATCCATCCGCCGATGCATGTGGTGGCGCATCATGCGGCGATGCGTCATGCGCCGCTCCATGGGCGTCATCCGGACCTGGGTGACGGCATCGGACGTCGTGACAGCGCCCGGCATGGCGGGGGCCGCGGAGGCGGGCTGGACGAGGGCGGCACCACCCAGCGAGGCCAGGACGGCGAAGGCGAAAGTCAGTTTCCTCACGAGGAGACTCCAATTCTCTGATGGCCGGGTATGGCGCCCGGTTCATCCTCCCAGACGGGAGGTGCGGAGAGTCGTCTCGTGCCGCAGGGCGGCACGGCGGGCCGTCGAGGACCCGCCGCCATCAACTGCTGAGTTACAGATTCGTTTCCTCGAACGCCTTGACCCACTCGGCGCAGATCCCGGAGCGCACGATGTCGTTTCGCGTAAACTCAACCACCGGTATCGGCATCATCCGGCTTTTGACGAGATGCATCACGGTACGCAGGCCGGAGGTCTCGCGCAGATCGGTCTGCGAGATGTCTCCGTTGATGATGACCTGGCAATCGTCGCCGATGCGGGTCAGGAACATCTTGATTTCGTTGACCGTGGTGTTCTGCGCCTCGTCGAGGATCACGAGACAGTTCTTGAAGGTGCGTCCGCGCATCACCTCGAACGGGACGATCTCGATGTCGCCGGTCTTGAGGGCGATTTCGAAGGCGGCGGCGCCCATGCGCTCCTTCATGGCCTCGGTCAGCGGGGCGACCCAGGGCGCGATCTTCTCTTCGAGGGTTCCGGGGAAGAACCCGAGCGAGCGGCCCGAGGGCACGTTCGGGCGGGTGATGACGACTTTGGAGATGCGGCGCTGGCGGAGCTGATCCGCGGCGCGGGTGCCGGCGATGAAGGTCTTGCCGGTGCCGGCCGGCCCCAGGACGATGACCTGCGGGGAGCGCGCGAGGGCGTCGAGATACTCGGCTTGGCGTTCGGTGAGGGGCTGGATGGGAGCGAGGTTGCGTTCTTCGTCGAAGCGTGTGCGGTGAATGCGGGACGTGCGGTCTTCAACCAGTTCAAGTCGTGCGCGGCGTCTCTTCATGGATGTACACTCCAACGGGACTTGCCAACCTGGATCTGCTTTTGAACTGCCGTTTACCTGCGTGCTCCCGGATCAACGTCTATCGCGGAACTAATACGGGCCCCTTCCCAAAGGTTCCGCACCGCGCGCGCCCGCCTGTGGAGAGCGTCACGACATGCCGCGCGCGGCCGAATACGTGATGCAACTGTCGCACCAGCGTGATCCGTGCTCCACGATTGCGCGCAGGGTGTGACCAGGGGGTGACGGTAGACTCGGCCGCCGCGAAAAAGTCGTGAGGCTGGCACGGATGCATCAGGCTCGGAATTGGGGAGACGCGAACACGCGACATCCGGCACGATCACGATACCTCCCCGCCCGCGGGGGGCGAAGCCGGCCGACCCTGCCGCCCTGAAACGTCCGGGCTTGGTCGGCGGGACCTGCCTCACCCGGCCTGGATGAAGCTGTCGAGGACCATCTTCCGGCCGGCCTTATCGAAGTCAACGGTCAGCTTATTGCCATCCACGCCGGCGATCGTTCCCGGGCCGAACTTGGTGTGGAAGACCCGCTGGCCCCCCTCGAACGCGGACGGCGTACCGGTCGATTTGGCGATCAGCTCGCCCTCGATCTGACGCGGGCCGCCGGATCGCCCACCCGGTGCCGAGCCGAAGCCGCGGCCGCCCTGGGGCGCCGTGTTGGCCTGCGCCCGCTGCCAGCCCGGCGTGCCGTAGCTCGATCCGAATGGCGTCGGGTTGCGGTCGAACCGCGAGGCGCCGGCGGAGAAATGAGCCGGCGCCTCGACCACGTCGACCGCGGATTCCGGCAATTCGTCGATGAACCGGGACGGGATGGTCGAGGACCAGAGGCCGTGGATCCGCCGGTTGACCGCGAAGGACAGCTTCGCTCGCTTGCGGGCTCGGGTCAGCCCGACATGGGCGAGCCGCCGCTCCTCCTCCAGGCCCGCCCGCCCGCTCTCGTCCAGCGCCCGCTGGCTCGGGAACAAGCCGTCCTCCCAGCCTGGGAGGAACACGGTGTCGAATTCCAGGCCCTTGGCGGCGTGGAGCGTCATCAGCGAGACGCGGTCGGCGCCCTCGGTCTCGGAGGCTTCCATCACCAGGGAGACGTGCTCCAGGAACGCCGCCATGTCGGGGAATTCCTCCATTGAGCGGACGAATTCCTTCAGGTTCTCCAGGCGGCCTGCGGCGTCGGCCGAGCGGTCCTTCTGCCACAGCTCGGTGTAGCCGGATTCCTCCAGGATGGTCTGCGCGACCTCGCTGTGCGGCTGCGACTCCACGAGCCGCGCCCAGCGGGAAAAGCTCTCGGTGAGCGCCCGCACGGTCGAGCGGACCCGGGGCTTCAACTCGTCGGTCTCGCACAGGCGCTCGGCGGCGATTCGCAGGGGCAGGCGGTTGGCCCGGCCGTAGGTGTGGAGCTGCTGGAGCGTGGCGTCGCCGAGGCCGCGCTTCGGGGTGTTGACGATCCGCTCGAAGGCGAGGTCGTCGCTGACATTCACGGTGGCGCGTAGATACGCCAGCGCGTCGCGGATCTCGGCCCGCTCGTAGAAGCGGGGGCCGCCGATCACCCGGTAGGGCAGGCCGAGCTGGACGAACCGGTCCTCGATTTCGCGCATCTGCGCGGAGATCCGCACCAGAACGGCGATCTCCGACAGGGCGTGCTGCTTGGCCTGGAGGGATTCGATCGATTCGGCGAGCATCCGCGCCTCCTCTTCCGAATCCCAGGCGCCCGTCACGGTGACGCGCTCGCCCGGCTCGTCGTCGGTGCGCAGGGTCTTGCCGAGGCGGCTCTCGTTCTTGGCGATCAGCCCGGAGGCGGCGGCCAGGATGTGGCCCGTGGAGCGGTAGTTGCGCTCCAGTCGCACCACCACGGCGCCGGGGAAATCGTGCTCGAAGCGCAGGATGTTGTCGACCTCGGCGCCGCGCCAGCCGTAGATCGACTGGTCGTCGTCACCCACGCAGGCGATGTTCTTCCGGTTTTGCGCCAGTAATCTCAGCCACAGGTACTGGGCGACGTTGGTGTCCTGATACTCGTCCACCAGGATGTAGCGGAACCTGTCCTGGTAGTTGGCCAGAACGTCGGGATTTTCCCGCCAGAGCTTGAGGCAGAGCAGCAAGAGATCGCCGAAATCGACGGCGTTCAGCGTCGCGAGCCGGGCCTGATAGGCGGTGTAGAGGGTGCCACCCTTGCCGAACGCGAAGGCCGAGGCCTCGCCGGGCGGCACCTGCTCGGGGGAGAGGCCGCGGTTCTTCCAGCCGTCGATGGCGTGTGACAGGGCCCGGGCGGGCCAGCGCTTCTCGTCGACGTTCTGGTCAGCGATCACCTGCTTCATCAGCCGGAGCTGGTCGTCGGTGCCCAGGATGGTGAAATCGGATTTGAGCCCGACCATTTCGGCGTGGCGCCGCAGGATCTTGGTGCCGATGGCGTGGAAGGTGCCGAGCCAGGGCATGCCCTCGCCGGCGGGGCCGATCAGCGCACCGATCCGGTGCTTCATTTCCCGGGCGGCCTTGTTGGTGAAGGTCACCGCCAGGATGTCGAATGGGCGCGCCCGGTTGGTGGAGATCAGGTGGGCGATGCGGGTGGTCAGCACCCGTGTCTTGCCGGTGCCGGCGCCGGCCAGCACGAGGATGGGGCCCTCCGTGGTCTCGACGGCGCGCCGCTGCTCGGGGTTGAGGCCTTCGAGATACGAGGCGGCGTCGCGACGGAGCGCGCCCATGGCGCGGGCGGCGATGGAGGAGGACGGAGCGCCGTCCCCGGCGGGCTGCGCATGCGGGTGGTTCTGCATCCTGCTTCCCTGGACCAAATCGCGAACGGCGTCGAGGTGGTTCGGGTGGGGATGCGACTGGAGGGTGTGGGACGGGGTGGTGGATCTTGCCCGTCGGCTGCGGCGTCGCTGTACACCCCGAGCGCTGGGCCGAGCCCGGTCCGCGAGTGCTCGAACAGCTACCGGCAGGGCACCCGAGACGAGACTTGCGTCCCGCGCGGCGAGGGACGTGGCGAAGTCCCGATCAGCCCCGCTGGCAAAGGGCTCCGGATCCCACCCCCGCCCAACCTTGGGCGGAAGCCGGACCCGGAAACCGCTACTTACTTGTGGTTCTCGGCGCTCTTGCCGTGAGCCTTGGTCGAATGCTCCTTGGCCTTGTCCGCGTGGCCGTGCGCTTCCGTCGAGTGCTTGTGGCCTGCCGCGTGGTCGCCCTTGCCGTGATGCTCGGCGGCTGCGCGATGCGACTTGGCGGCCTTCTCGTGGTGCTCGGCAGCCTCGGTATGAGCCTTCTGGGGCATGATGTTTTCCTGTGCTGACGTGCCTGTTTGGCGGGCCTCAAACATCCTGGCGGCGATCCCGTTGCGCACCTCGCGGCAAGTTGACAATTTTTGCGAATGTACCATCAAGCATACTAGATTTTTAGACCGGACCTAAGTGCCTTCCGCCGTATGATTATACATTTCGAGACTGGAATTTCGATCAAGATCGGTGGGTAAATCATACCGTCTCTTTTCCGGCCATGAACGATCCGTTCCTGCGGATAGTCAGGCCGCGACAGGGCGACATGGTCCTGACCGCGTAGATCCCGCGCTGGCGCCCCCGGCCCCTTATCGTGCTAAGGCCGGTGCGATTTGCCCGCGGGGGCACGCGGGGGGCGGTCCCGCGCGGACACGAGTGCGGAACGGGAACGGTGCGTGATCTTCTGACCGCGCTGGCGGGCGCCGTCATCCTGGTTCTCGTGGCGGCGCTGGCCGTCCCGCCTTTCGTGGATTGGCAGGCCCACCGCGCCCTGGTCGACCGGGCGATCGCCCAATCGCTCGGCGTCCCGGCCCGGACCGATGGGCGGATCGAGGTCCGGCTCCTGCCCTCACCGCGGCTGCGCATGGATCGCCTGCATATCGGGACCGACCCGGAGCGCCCGAGCCTCGATGCCCGGTTCGTCAAGGCCGAGATCGCGCTGGCGCCGCTCCTTAAGGGCGAGTTCCGCTTCACCGAAACCCGGGTCGGCCGGGCCGAGATCAGGCTCCCGCTCGCCGGTCCCGACGCCCTGAAGTTGCCGCCCGATCTCGGCGAATCCCTGCGTGGGCGCGATTTCGCGATCGAGGCGCTGCACGTCCAGCAATTCCTCGTCACCACGCAAGTGCCGGCGACCGGCCGGACCGATCAGTTCTACGCCCAGGATCTGACCCTGCAGGCGCCGGCCCTCGCCGGGCCGTGGCGCGTGGAGGGCACGAGCGGCGGCGTGCCGTTCCGGGCGGTCAGCGGCACGCCGGGGTCGGACGGGCGGGTCGCGGTGAAGATCTCGGGTGGCGGCGATGCCCATCCGCGATTCGAGGCGGACGCGCGGTTCGGCCTCGCCCCCCAGGAGAGCGGCGGCGCTGTCCAGGTGGAGTCCGAGGGCACCGCCCGCCTTGTGGTCGGCCCGCCCACCCAGGTCGCGGGCGCCTATCTGCCGTTCTCGCTGAGCGGGGCGTTCAAGGCCCGGGGCGCGCTGGTGCGGTTCGAGGGGGTGGATCTCGCGATCGATCCCGGCGGGCGCACCCTGCGGCTCGGCGGCACCGGCCGGCTCGACCTGCGCCAATGGCGCGCCGGCCTGAGCCTGGAAGCCCGACGCCTCGACCTCGACGCCTTCCTGACCTCGACCGAGGGCCAGAACCTGATCGCCCGCGGCCTGCCCAATTGGGGCGGTGCGCTTCCGGCGATGCTCGATCTCGACCTTTCGGTGGGCAGCGCCGTGCTCGGGGGCGACGAGTTGTCGAACCTCGTGCTGACCGGCACCGTGGAGCGCGCCGGCGGCCTGCTGCTGCGCCGCCTCTCGGTCACCGGCCCGGCGGACTCGACCCTGAGCGTGAGCGGGCAGGTCGAGACGGCGCCGTTCCGCCTGACCGGCCCGGTGGCGCTCGTCGCGCCCGATTCGGAGGCGCTGGGCCGCTATCTGCGCCGCCTCGGCGTGGAGGGGCCGCTGACCGCGCTGCTCGACGGACGCCGGATCGAGGCCGCGGCCGATCTGTCCGCCGATCCCGCGAGCCTGTCCCTGCGCAACCTGCGCGTCGCGCTCGGCCCCGCCCGGATCACCGGGAACGCCCGCTACACGGCCGCTGAGGCCGGGGTCCGGGGCCGGTTCGATGCGCAGATCCGGGCGAACGGCATCGACATCGCCGCCCTGCCGCCCCTCGGGACGACGCTCGGGACCCTGCGCGACCTCGATCTCGCCCTGACCCTGGAGGCCCGGGACGTTCGCTTCGGGACCATCGGATCCGGCAACGGCACCATCGCGGCCAGCATCCAGACGGATGGCGCCAGCGTCGTGGTCGATAGTCTCGCGGTGACCGATCTCGCGGGGGCGAGCGCCACGCTGTCCGGCCGGATCGGCGCGGACGGGACCGGGCGCGTCTCGGGCCGCCTGAAGGCCCCGGTGGCGGCGCCGCTGCTCGGCCTGCTCGAACGGGTCTGGGTCGGCGAGCTGCGCCTGCTGCCGCCGTTCCTGAAGGATGCGCCCCTCGACCTCGCCGTCACCCTCGACCGGGAGGGCACCGCCGGGGCGCTGCGCACGCAGGCGAAGGGCAGCGCGGGCGGCGGTACCCTCGATCTGACGCTGGCGAGCCGCGGGGCACGGATCGAGGCCGGCACCGCCGCCTTGAGCACCGCCCGGGCCGGCACATGGTTCGGGCGGGCGGACATCCCGGGCCTCCAGCGACCGGCCGAGCTGCGCTTGAGCGCCGAGCGGCCGGAGGAGTCCGCCCTCGCGATCACGGCCGACGGGACGGTGGCGGGGTTACGGATCGCGACGGCCCGGCCGATCCTCGTCGGCGCGGACGCGCTGCCGACCGGGGGGGCGCTCCGGGTTGAAACGGCCGACCTCGCGCCCTTCCTGACGCTGGCCGGCGCCGCGAGCCTGCAGCCCGGCGCGTGGCCTGCCGACCTGACCGTCACGCTGTCTCAGGAGGCGGGCGCCAGCGCCGCGGCGCTGACCGGGCAGATCGCAGGATCCGCTGTCGACGGGACGCTGCTGCACGCGCCCGGCGGCATCCTGCGCGGTCGCCTCACCCTCGACCGGTTGTCGCTGCCCCAGGTGGCGGCCGCGCTCGTGCTCCCGGTGCAGGAGAACGGACGGTTCGGGTCGCCGGGTCATTTCCCGGCCATCACCCTCGACGCGCGCATCGCCAAGCTCGATCTCGGCCGCGGCCTCGCGGCGACCGACGCCACCGTGGCGCTGGGCCTGTCGGAGGCCAGCCTGACCCTGCGCGACCTGACGGCCAAGCTCGGCTGGGGGCGGATCGCGGGATCGGCCACGATCACCCGGGCGGGCGCCGGCGCGGCACTCTCGGGTTCCGGCAGCCTGGCGGACGTGGCGATCGCCGGGCTCGGCGGCGGCCCGATCGGCGGGCGCCTGGATGCGGATCTGCGCTTCTCCACCGCCGCCGAGACGCTCCCGGGCCTCGGCGACGGGCTCTCGGGCAGCGGCACGCTGATCCTCAAGGACCTGCGCATACCGGCGGCCGATCCGGGCGCGCCAGGGCGCGCGCTCGCCCGGGCAGTGGAGATCGATGACCCGCTGCGTGAGGGGCGCCTGCAGGCCCTGGTCGCGGAGGAACTCGGCAAGGCGGCGGCCCAGGCCAGCGGTCCCGCACGCGCCGCCGCCACGATCGTGGGCGGGATCCTGCGGGCCGGCCCGTACGACATCGATTTCGGGTCCGCCCGCTGGGCCGGCACGATCGGCTACGACCTGCGCAACGCCCGCCTCGACGCCCGCGGGACGTTGACCGGCGGTCCGGTGCCCCGGGGCTGGAGCACCGGATCATCGACGATCCAGCTCGGCCTCGCGGGACCGCTTTCGGCCCCCGACCAGGTGCTCGATGTCGGCGCCCTGTCGAATGGGCTCGCCGCCTTCGTGCTCCAGCGCGAGCTGGAGACGATCGAGCTGACGGAGGCCGATCAGGTGGAGCGGCAGCGCCGCCGCGCCCGGATCGAGATGGACAAGGCCCGCGCGGCGGCCCTCAAGGCGGCTGCCGATAAGGCCGCGGCGGAGAAAGCTGCCGCGGAGAAAGCCGCCACCGAGGAGGCGGCGCGCCGGGCGCGGAGCCTCGGTGAGGGGATCGCCCAGCCGCCCGCACCCGAGGAGGCTCAGCCCTGACCGGCGGGTCTCAAGCCTTCCCCACCGCCATCAGCGCGAACGCATAGATCAACGCCACCTCCTCCAGCCGGTCGAACCGTCCGGCGGCGCCCCCGTGGCCGGCCTCCATGTTGATCCGCAGGAGCACCGGGCCGCCCCCCGTCATGGTGGCGCGCAGCCGCGCCACCCATTTGGCCGGCTCCCAGTAGGTCACCCGCGGATCGGTGAGGCCGCCGAGCGCCAGGATCGCCGGGTAATCCTGCGCGGCGACGTTGTCGTACGGCGAGTACGAAAGGATCGTCTGGAAGGCGGTCTCGCTCTCGGCCGGATTGCCCCATTCGGGCCATTCGGGCGGGGTCAGCGGCAGTTCGGCGTCGAGCATCGTGTTGAGCACGTCGACGAAGGGCACATCGGCCACGATGCCGGCGAACAGCTCGGGCGCCATGTTGGCCACCGCCCCCATCAGCATGCCGCCCGCCGATCCGCCGTGGGCGACGATGCGTTTCTCGGCGGTGTAGCGGGCCGCGATCAGCGCCCGCGCGCAGGCGATGAAGTCCGTGAACGTGTTGGGCTTCTTCTCGCGCTTGCCGTCGAGATACCAGCGCCAGCCCTTCTCGGTGCCGCCGCGGATATGCGCGATGGCGTAGACGAAGCCGCGATCGACGAGGCTCAGCAGGCTGGTCCGGAACGCCGCCGGCATCAGCGTGCCGTAGGAGCCGTAGCCGTAGAGCAGCAGCGGCGCGCTGCCGTCGAGGACCAGATCCCGCCGGTGCAGCAGCGAGATCGGCACCTGCTCGCCGTCCGGCGCGGTGGCGAACAGCCGCCGCGTCACGTAGGCCGCCGGGTCGTGCCCGCTCGGCACCGCCTGCCGCTTGCGCAGGGTGCGTGCCTTGGACCGGCACCCGTAGTCCCAGGTCTCCGATGGGGTCGTCATCGACGAGTAGACGAAACGGATCGTCTCCGTGTCGAAGGCGAGGCCGGCGCGCAGGCCGAGGGAATAGGCCTCCTCATCGAAGGCGACCGTGTGCTCGGCATCGTCGGCGAGGTCACGGATCACGATCCGCGGCCGCGCATTCTCGATTTCCAGCCGGATCAGGTGATCCGCGAGCAGGTGCAGGTGGCGGATCATCACCCCCGGCCGATGCGGCACGAGGTCGGTCCAGCTGGCCCGGCCCGGATCGTCGAGCGGCGCGGTGACGATCTTGAAATCCTCGGCGCCGTCCGCGTTGGTGCGGATGAACAGCCGGTCGCCCCGGTGCTCCACCCCGTAGATCAGGAGCGGCTCACGCGGATGCACGAGGCGCAACGGCGCCTCCGCCGCCTGCCGGTCGAGCAGCCGGACCTCGGAGGTCTCGTGGTCGCTCGCGGTCACGTCGAGGAAGGCGCCGGACTGGGTCTTGCCGATATGGACGAAATAGCCGGCATCCGGCTCGGTGTAGATCGTCTCGTCCGCGCTCTGCGCCGTGCCGAGGCGATGGCGCAGGACCTTGGCGGGGCGGTGGTTGGCGTCGAGCGCCACGTACCAGAAGCTGTCTCCGTCCGCGGCCCAGACCGCCTCGCCGGAGGTCGCCTCGACCCGGTCGTCGAGGTCGAGACCGGTCGCGATGTCGCGTACCCGGATCGTGTAGAGTTCCGATCCCTTGGTGTCGGCGCTCCAGGCGAGGCGCGCGTGGTCGTCGGAATGGACGGCTGCGGCAATCTCGAAGAACGTAAGGCCCGCGCCCTCTTGGTCGCCGTCGATCAGGATCGTCTCGTCCGGGTCCGGTCCGGATTCGGGCACGTCAGGCGAGGTCGCCGGCCGCCGGCAGATCAACGGGTGCTGCCCGCCCTCCCGGTGGCGCGTGTAGTAGGCGAACGGCCCGTCCGGATCCGGGACGCCGCTCTCGTCCTCCTGGATCCGTCCGCGCATCTCGGCGACAAGCTGCCTGCGGAGATCCACGGTCCCGGCAAGCGCCGATTCCGCGAAGGCGTTCTCGGCCTTCAGGTAGGCGGCGATGTCCTCGGGCAGCGCGGCGGGGTCCTTGAGGACCGTCTGCCAGTTCTCGGCCTTGAGCCACGCATAGGGATCCGTGATCTCCTGCCCGTGCACGCTGAACCGCCGGGGCCGCGCCTCGGCGATGGGGTGGGCAATCGGCATCCCGGTCTGGTGCGCCGGGAAGCCTCGGCCGATCTCCGTCATCGTGTCTCCCATTGGATCCCGTCGCCTGGAATCCCGTCGCCTGCGGGCCAGGGCATGTGTCGCGCTGGCGCGCGGGATGCAAGGCGGTCCGGTGCAGGGCTGGTCCCAGGCCGCCGCGTCCTGAGCGGGGCGCGGCAGTCGCGTGGAGCCGGTTCCGGACTCAGGCGTTGGGACGCTGGCCGCGGCGCATCCGCGCGGGTGGTCGCCGGTCCGAATCGAAGGTGCCGACATGGCTGAAGCCCCCGATCCGAAGCCCGATCACCCCAAGCCGGACTTGGAGCAGGTGAACGACATTCTCGCGGAATGGGCCGCGCGCTCGGCGACCAGCAGCGCGGCGCTGATCGATCGACTTGAGGCGATGGGCTACGACGTGCGGGACAAGTCGGAAGACGAGATCGCCGATATCCTGCATCGGCCGCCGACCCGCCAGGCCCGGCGAGATCCAAACTGATCGCTGGGGATATAGGCAAAAAAGCCTTGAATTTCTCGAATTTCCTGAGAGGCTGAGCGCGCAGGCTGTTGCGTTGATCCTCAAGTGAACAAAACATGAACAGAAGCACCGGGCAAGATCCCCGCGGCGTCGACCCGTCGAAACGACGCGCGAAGCGAGCGACCGATCTGCCTCGCGAGGCCGCCCGTCTGCTGGCGCGGCTCGGCGAGCCAGGCGCCTATGCCCGGCCCGATCCGCTCGCCGAGGATTCACTGATCGTCCGGCGCGGGGGCGATGGCATCTCGGTGGGAAGCGGGCGCTTTGCGGCCGCCTCCGGCCGGGCCCTCGCGGCGGCCGATCTAGCGGACTGGGATGCCGCTGGCACGCGGTTGACGATCAGCACGGCCGGTCGGTCGCGTCTGCGCCGACAGGCAGCGGGGGGCGAGGCCGCCTTCGCGGCGCAGCACCGCGACTTGGTCGTGGAGCAGGAGGACCGGACGGCAGAGCCCGTTCTGCGCAACGCTGCCGAGAACCCGCTCGCCTGGATGGTGCGCCGCCGAGGCCGGGACGGCGTCCCGCTGATCGACGCCGCCTGCTTCGAAGCCGGCGAGCGGCTGCGGCGGGACATGACCGCCGCCGCGCTGCTGCCCCGGATGGGCGGCGAGTTCGGGGCCACGCGGGTCGATGGCGGCGGCCCGCGCGACCCGGCCTCGGCGGCCGACCACGTGGTCGCGGCCCGGCAGCGGGTGCGTGGCGCCCTCGACGCGGTCGGAAGCGACCTGTCCGGCCTGCTGATCGATCTCTGCGGCTTCCTGAAGGGGCTGGAGCGGATCGAGGTCGAGCGGCGCTGGCCGGCCCGCTCCGCCAAGGTCGTGGCCCGCATCGCCCTCGGTCGGCTCGCCGAGCATTACGGCCTGGAGCGGGAGGCGACCGGGCCGGAGCGGGCACGGCTGCGCCTGTGGCGGGGGTGAGGGCGGGCGTTCCCCTGGGGCTGCGATGGTTGCACATCGCAGGCCGATCCGCTCTCCCCTCCCCACAAGGGGGAGGGAAAAGCGTTCAATTCTCAAACCCGTGGTGTCGGGCAGAGACGTGCGAATCCGCTAGGCGGGGGAGTGGAGGTTACGCCCGGCGTCCGAAAACCTCACCCCTGCGCGGCGAGCTGGGTTGCGTCCCGGTGGATCCGTTCGGCCATCGCCCGCACGCCGTTGGAGCGCTTCGACGTCACGTGGGAGCCGAAGCGGAGCTGCCGGAACAGATCCAGCCCGTCGGTCTCGGCAGCCTCGCGCGGGGTCTTGCCGGTGTAGAGCGCCACCATCAGCGCGACGAAGCCGCGGACGATGAACGAATCGCTGAACCCCTGCAGCCTGAGATGCCGCTCCGCGCCCGAGCCCTCGGCGGCCGTGTCGATCCAGACCTGGCTCTCGCAGCCATGGACCCGGTTGGCCTCGTTGCGCAGGGATTCGGGCATCGGCGGCAGGGCGCGGCCGAGTTCGATCAAATATTCGAGCCGCATATCGTCGTCTTCGACGATTTCGAAATTCTCGATGATGGTGTCGATCGGGGGCAGCATGCTCGTCCGGATCCGGAAAGGGGCCGTGCCGCTATAGGCCGGTCCGGCGGCCGTGGCGACGGGGCCGGGCGACGCGGCAGGTCGTTACGCCGCGCCTCATTGCGCGGTGGCGGTCGGCGGCAGGGTCAGCCTCAGGGGATCGGCCGGGCTGGCATCCCCGGACACGGCAATCTCGGCCTGCGCCGCATAAGCCGCGATGAGCCGGGGCCCGAGCTTCGGCACGTTGGGCCGGCCGGAGGCCGCCATCTCGCTGACGCCGGAGACGATCGAGACGCAGAGCGGCTGGCCTGCGGCGGCGTCCAGGCCGATGCTGATCGCGCAGGCGACGTGCTCGGCCGTGGCGTCCAGGCACTCGGCCACGATTTCGGCCACGATCATGCCGAGCGCGTTGGCGGTGCGGGGCTCCACGAGGCCGTTGCCCGCGCCCTCGACCTGAACGCTGATGCGCCCGGCCCGCCGGAGCTGGCCCAGGCCGGAAGCCAGGCGGTGCAGGTAGTCCCGGAGGTCGATGGAGGCGATGTGCGGCGCCTCGTGCAGGTGCTGCTGCACCAGGGCGATTGCCCGGACCCGCTGTCCCAGCGCCTCGAAGCTGCCGCGGCAGGCATCCGGCGCCGCCCGCCCATACAGGCCGATCAGGCTGACCATCACCTGAAGGTTGTTGCGGACACGGTGGTAGACTTCGGCGAGCAGCGTCTCCTTCTCGGCGAGCGCGTGCTCGATATGCTCCTCGGCATGCTTGCGGTCGGTAATGTCGAAGCAGGAGCCGAGATAGCCCTCGAACCGCCCGTCCTCGACCAGCGGGCGGGCCGTGTCGAGCAACCAGCGATAGACGCCGTCGTGACGCCGCAGACGGAATTCCACCGTGAACGGCGCCCGCGATTCGAACGCGTCCGCGACGATACCGGCGTGACGCTCGAAATCCTCGGGGTGCAGGCCCTCGCGCCAGCCGAGGCCCAGTTCCGCCGCGAGCGGGCGCCCGGTGAACGCCAGCCAGCACTCGTTGTGGTGGATCGCGTGGCCGTGCGCATCCGAGCGCCACATCATCAGCGGAACGACGTCGGCGAAGCGCTTGAAGCTGTCGCTCAGGGCCGCCGCCTCGGCGGTCCCCGGGGTCGGCACCGTTCCGGAATCCTCCGCAGGACCATCGCCCTTCGGCTCAGCCGTTCCGGACCCTGGGGGCTGTCCGACCATTCTCGATCCGATTCGCTGTAGCGCGTGTGTGAGGAGTCAAGTGTGAGTGGATAGCGCCGGTCAACGTGCCGACAGGGGCGCCGTTCCGGTCTTCAGCCGCCTTTGGAGTGCTCATGCACAGGGAGCGGGATGATCGACCCGCCGGCAACGTACTCCGGCGCATGGAGCGAAGGCGGCCCGTGCCGGGGGGCGGGCGTGCGGCGGCACCGTTTCCATCGAGCGGGTCATGCCTGGGCAGCCGAAGCGTTGCAGCAGCGGGGCTCTCAAAATATGCCCATGATAGGAATTTGAGCTTGACACCGGCCCGCTGCTGGGCTATCACCAAGGCACGGTCGAAAAGTGTGCGGAGAGGCGGCGATGCAGGTAGGCGCTGCGCACCCCGCGGAACGGCGCATCGCGGTGCTGCAGCTCCTGCGCGAGACCGAGCTGACGATCCCCGAGATCGCCGCCCGCACCGGGATACACCCGAGTACGATCAAGACCTGGAACGCCCGGGCCGGCTGGCCGCGGCCGCCACACTGGCGCTCCGTGGTCGCGAAATGGCCCGAGCCGCGGCGCCTTGCGGTCGCCCGGCTCCTGAGCCAACCGGGCAACGATCCTTCCGACGTCGCGGCGGCCCTGGGCTTCGGGCAAAACGCGATGGCATGGCTGAGCGCGGCGATCCAGCTGACGCCGCTGGTGCGGCCGACACGCCGCGGCGCGCCACGCGATCCGGCGTCGGAGATCGATCCCGCGACCCTGCGTGCCCATCTGCGCGGCCACATCGCCCGGCAGATCGCCGCCCTCGACGCGGCGTTGAGCGGGGAGGGGGCGGCTTTCGCCGAATCCGCCCGGGTCCTGCGCGACCTCGGTGGTCTGAAGCGGCTGCTCGACGAGGTCGATGCCGAGGGCGCCCACGGCGCGACGGGGGAGGGCGGCGATGACGGTCTCGAACGCGACCTGCCCGGGCTCCGCGCGGCGATCGCGCGACGCTATGATCCCTTTGTCGGCGGCGGGGCGCCTGCCTGATTTTCTGGCGACGCTGCCGCCCGCGCTGCTGCAGGCGCTCGACGCCGATTGGCTGCACCGGGCCCGGGCCGATCAGCTGCCGCCGGCCGATACCGGTCTCTGGACGACCTGGGCGGTGATCGGCGGCCGCGGCAGCGGCAAGACCCGCACGGGGGCCGAGTGGGTCGATGCCCTGGCGCGGGGCGATCCGGCCTTCACGCCCGAGCCGGTCGGGCGCATCGCGCTGGTGGGGGAGACGCATCTCGACGTGCGCGAGGTGATGATCGAGGGCCCGTCGGGAATCCTCGGCCTGCCCCGGCACGGCCGGACCCGGCCGGTCTGGTCGCCGAGCCGGCGGCGCCTGGAATGGGCGAACGGCGCCGTCGCCCAGGCGTTCTCGGCCGAGGAGCCGGACGCCCTGCGCGGCCCCCAATTCGGGGCCGCATGGTGCGACGAGGCCGCCAAGTGGCGCCGGCCGGACGCCGCCTTCGACATGCTGCAATTCGGCCTGCGCCTCGGCGCCCGGCCCCGCAACCTCGTCACCACCACGCCGCGGCCGGTGCCGCTGATCCGGCGCCTGCTCGACGACCCGCGCACCGTGGTCAGCCGGGCCCGGACCCGCGACAACGCCGAGCACCTCGCGCCGGATTTCCTCGAGCGCGTGGTCGGCCGCTACGCCGGCACACGCCTCGGCCGCCAGGAACTCGATGGCGAGTTGATCGAGGACCGGGACGACGCCCTGTGGGACCGCGCCGGCCTCGAAGCTGGCCGGGTCGCTGCCGCGCCGGATCTCGGGCGGATCGTCGTGGCGGTCGATCCGCCCGCGAGTTCGGGGGCCCGTTCGGATGCCTGCGGGATCGTGGCGGCGGGCCGCGCGAATGGGCAGGCCTACGTGCTGGCCGATGCGAGCCTGCCCCGCGCCACGCCGCAGGCCTGGGCCGGGGCGGCGCTGGCCCTCTACCACCGGTTCGCCGCGGACGCCCTCGTGGTCGAGGTCAACCAGGGCGGCGAGATGGCGGCTTCCGTGCTGGCGCAGTGCGATCCCGCCGTGCCGGTCACCCGGGTCCACGCCACGCGGGGTAAGTACCTGCGGGCCGAGCCGGTCTCGCTGCTCTATGCCCGCGGCCTCGTCCACCATGTCGGAGCGTTTCCGGCGCTGGAGGACGAACTGTGCGATTTCGGGCCGGACGGCCTGTCCGGCCGGGGCTCGCCCGACCGGCTCGACGCCCTGGTCTGGGCGCTGACGCATCTGATGCTGGAGGTGCGGGCGGAACCCCGCATCCGGCGGCTCTAGATGTCATTGCCGGAGTAGCCACCGGTTCGGCGCGAGAGCGCGCGTCACAACAACGGCTCAAGGCCGGCCGGAAAACAATACGGCGCGCCTCCATGGGAAGCGCGCCGAGAGGCGGTTCGTGGTCTCAGGAACGAACTGCATCCTGTATACACGATTGTGTGTGGTCCACTGTGGCGTCCGCACCACTGTTGCGCGCGGAGCGAGTCTAAACCCCGCTTTTTTCCCTGTCCCTGGGATTATCCGGGCCCGTGAGGGTCCGCGGGACATCCCGCGCGATCCAGGCGCGGCCGGATCGCGCGGGGCCGCGGCCCGTGCATCGCGCGACCCTAACGCAGGACCAGACCGGCATGGCGAACCTTCTCGAACGGTTGGCGCGGGTCACCCGACGCGATGCCCGCGACATGGCCCCCGCCACCAAGGCCGCCCCGGCTTTCGCGCTCTATGCCGACGGTCGGGCCTCTTGGACGCCCCGCGACCCGGCGGCGCTCGCGCAAGCCGGCTATGCGCGCAACCCCGTGGTCCACCGGGCGGTCCGGCTGGTCGCCGAGAGCGCCGCGAGCCTCCCGATGATCGCCACCGGACCCGGGGCGGAACGGGGCGGCGACCTGCTGGCGCTGCTCGCCCGGCCGAACCCGCGGGAAAGCGGCACGCAACTGCTGGAGACCGTCTACGCAGACCTTCTCCTGACCGGGACCGCCTATCTGGAGGCGGTCGCCCTCGACGGCCGGGTCGCGGCGCTCCAGGTCCTCCGGCCGGGCCGGATGCGGATGCTGCCGGGGCCAGATGGCTGGCCCGCTTCCTACGTCTACACCGCGGGCGGGCGCAGCCGCCGGTTCGACCTGCCGGCGCCCGGCAGCGCCGAGATCGCCCCGATCCTGGCCCTCAGCCTGTTCAATCCGGACGACGAGACCGGCGGCCTCGCGCCCATCACGGCGGCGGCGGCCGCCCTCGACATCCACAACGCGGCGAGCGCCTGGAACAAGGCGCTCCTCGACAACGCCGCCCGGCCTTCCGGGGCGCTGGTCTTCGCGGGCGCGACACTGTCCGAGCCGCAATTCGACCGGCTGAAGGCGGAGCTGGAGGCGAATTACCAGGGTGCCGCCAATGCCGGCCGGCCGCTGCTGCTGGAGGGCGGGCTCGATTGGAAGCCGCTCGCTTTGTCGCCTCGGGACATGGATTTCGTGGAGGCGAAGAATGCGGCTGCCCGGGAGATCGCCCTGGCGTTCGGGGTTCCGCCCCTGCTGCTCGGCCTGCCCGGGGACAACACCCACGCCAACTACGCCGAGGCCAACCGGGCGCTCTACCGCCAGACCCTGATCCCGCTGGCAAGCCGCACCGCGCAGGCCCTCGCGGTCTGGCTCGAGCCCGCCTTCGGGCCGGTGGACCTGGAACCCGACCTCGACCGGATCGAGGCGCTCGCCGCCGAGCGGGAATCCCTGTGGCGCCGCGTCCAGGCCGCGGAGTTCTTGTCGGTCGCTGAGAAGCGCGAGGCGGTGGGTTATCCGCCGGAGATGCCCGGAGCGGCGGCGGGCTGACGATACGCGCCGCCTCTCTCTCTCCACAGCAAAAGCTCCGACGTTCACATATCTCAGGCCGACATCGACGCTTGCGGCCAAGCGCGACAGGCCCCCTCTCCCGAGCGGGAGAGGGTTGGGGTGAGGGATGAGAACTCTCAGGATCGAGCACGTGATCGATGTGCCGACGGGGCGCGCCTCGGTCTGAAAGTTCTCGACCCTCACCCTGTCCCTCTCCCGCTCGGGAGAGGGGACCCGCCCTCGACCCTGAACCGATATGGCCAGACCCGATGCGCGAATCCGCAAGCCCTCAAAGGGGGGCGGGAGGGCGCGTCACAAAACGGACTGCCCCTCCCGGAACCCACCCCCGAGGACTCCCATGGACGGCCATTTCACCGGCTATGCCAGCGTCTTCGGCGTGCCCGATCTCGGCCGCGACGTGGTCGTGCCGGGCGCCTTCGCGGCGAGCCTCGCGCGCCAGGGGCCGGCCGGCGTGCGGCTGCTGTTCCAGCACGATCCCGCCGAGCCGATCGGCCGGTGGCTGTCCTTACGCGAGGATGCCCACGGCCTGTTTGCGGAAGGGCAGCTCAACCTCGCGGTGCAGCGCGCCCGGGAGGTCGACGCGCTGCTGCGCGGCGGCGGCCTCGACGGCCTGTCGATCGGCTTCCGCACGCTGCTGGCCCGGCGGGGCGCGGGCGGCGAGCGCCGGCTGCACCGGGTCGATCTCTGGGAGATCTCCCTGGTGACCTTCCCGCTCCAGCCGCAGGCCCGGGCGAGTCCCGGTGCGGATGCCCTCGCGGATGCCCTGGCCACGGAGATCCGCGGCCTGGCCCGCCGCATCGCCCCGAAGCCCGCACCGGCATCCACCCTGCGGCCCTGACTTCACCCCCTACTCAGAGGTTCCCGATGCACGCCGATACCCCGCTCGCGCCCGCCTTCGAGACCAAGGCCGCTCTCCCCGATCTGGAGAACAAGGCCGTCCGGCCCGAGGCGGCCCCGGTCCGCTCCGCCCTCGACGAGCTGTCGGCCGCCTTCGCGGCCTTCAAGGAGACCAACGATACCCGCATCGGACAGATCGAGGGCCGCCTCGGGCCCGATGGGCTCACCGAGGAGAAGCTCGCCCGGATCGACGCCGCCCTCGACGCAGCCCGCACCCGTCTCGACCGGATCCATCTGGAGCAGGCCCGGCCGCCGCTCGGCCAGCCGGGGCCGCGCCAGGATGCCGGCGCGCAGGAGCACAAGGCGGCCTTCGACCTCTACGTCCGGGCCGGGGAGAGCGCGGGTCTCAAGCGCCTGGAATCCAAGGCCCTCTCGACCGGCTCGGGGCCGGATGGCGGCTACCTCGTGCCGGGCACGATCGAGCGCACAGTGCTGACGCGCCTCGGTGAGATCTCGCCGATCCGCGCCATCGCCAGCGTGCAGCAGATCTCGGGAGCGCAGTACAAGCGTGCGGTGTCGGTGGGCGCCCCCGTGACCGGCTGGGCGGCCGAGACCGCCCCGCGCCCGCAGACCGACGCGCCGGTGCTCTCCGAGATCGCGTTCCCCGCCATGGAACTCTACGCGATGCCGGCCGCCACCCAGACCCTGCTGGACGACGCCGTGGTCGATCTCGACGCGTGGCTCTCGGCCGAGATCGAGACCGCCTTCGCCGAGCAGGAGGGCGTCGCCTTCGTGACCGGCAACGGCGTGAGCCGCCCGCAGGGTTTTCTGAGCTACAACACGGTCGCCAATGCCGCCTGGGTTCCGGGCAAGCTCGGGTTCGTGGCGACGGGCGCGGCCGGGGCCTTCCCGTCGGGCAACCCGGGGGACGTGCTGTTCGACCTGATCTACGGGTTGCGGGCGGGCTATCGCCAGAATGCCGGCTTCGTGATGAACCGGCGCACCCAGAGCACGATCCGGAAGTTCAAGGATTCCGAGGGCAACTACCTCTGGCAGCCGCCGCTCGCCGCTGGCCGGCCCGCGACCCTGGTCGGTTTCCCGGTGACGGAGGCCGAGGCGATGCCCGACCTCGCCAAGGACAGCCTGTCGGTCGCCTTCGGTGATTTCCGCCGGGGCTATCTCGTGGTGGACCGCACCGGGATGCGCGTGCTGCGCGACCCGTATTCCGCCAAGCCCTACGTGCTGTTCTACACCACCAAGCGCGTCGGCGGCGGCGTGCAGGATTTCGACGCGATCAAGCTGCTGAAGTTCGGTTGAGCAGTCTTTCCCCTCCCCCTTGCGGGGAGGGGCCAGGGGTGGTGCAGGCTTGAGCGACGCGGTGTCTCCTGCACCTCCTCCCCGCAGGGGGGAGGAGAGAAAGCGTCGGCCAGCGATGCGTGAGCATCGTGGCGTCGGCGAGAGATAGACAGCGTGCTGAATGTGCTCTCAGCGGCCCGCATTGCCGTCGCGCAGGGCGCCGGTCGGCTCCTGCACGTGGGCCTCGAGGAACCAGAGCTGCTTGTCGACCGCCCGGGAAATCTCCGTGAAGAGATCGGCCGTGTCGGGATCACCGGCCTCGTCGGTCTCGTCGATGTTCTCGCGGACCGCGTTGGCGTAGGCGGCGTAGCTGTCGATCAGCGCGGCGATGTGATCGGCGATCGCATAGATGCCGGTCGGGTAGGCCGGCAGCTTGGTGCGCTCGGCGACGGCCTGGGTCGAGCCGAAGGCCGTGGCGCCGAGCTGGACCGCGCGCTCGGCGACGCTGTCGTTGAACTCGTCGATCTCGGTGCGGAACCCATCAAGCATCTCGTGGACGCCGATGAACTGCGGGCCCTTCAGGTTCCAGTGCGCCTGCTTGATCGCCAGCGCCAGATCGATGCCGTCCGCCAGCCGGGCGTTAAGGGCCTCGATCGAGACCTTCTTGGCGTTCGAGTCGGTGTTGTTGCGGGTCTTGTGCGACCGGGGGGTGTTGCTGGTGCCGGTGTCGGCCATGGTTTCGCTCCGTGAGCTTAAGAGGTTCGAATTCGAAAGTGTCGATGCGGCCACAGGTTCCCCGGGCGCGACCGATCCGGGGAACGCCGCGTGTCTGCCAGCACATGGCACGCCTAGCTGTCGCGGTGCGATCAGGGCTTGCGCTAAATCCTTGTTTCGACGCACTTTCCGGCGGCTATTTGCGGCGGGTGCGCGCCGTCCAGACGGGCCGGTTGCCGCGCGGCAGCGCATCGCTCACCTGCATCTGAGACAGTTCGGCTGCGCGCGCCGAGATCCACCCGGCATGCTCGGCCACCGGGGTCACCGCGGTGAACCCGCCGCAGGCGGTCCGCCGGGTTCCCTGCTGCAGGGCCCCGCTCGACCAGCTCACCACGCCGACGATCCGGTAGCCGCCCGGGCCCCCGGTGAGGATCGGGCCCCCGGAATCGCCCAGGCACGCGCCGGCCCCCGAGGTCTCGGCCATGCGGCGCCGGTCGGTCACCACGGTCACCCGGTTGGCGACCTGCAGCGAGCCGATCGAGACGAGATGCGCCAATCGCAGGGTGCGGGCCGAACCGCGTCGGTTTTCGGCGACCACCCCGAAGCCCGCGATGTCGACCGGTTCGCCCGTGGTGATCGAGCCGGCGCCGCGCGGATCGAGGGGGGCGTAATCGGGGCCGAGGGGGCGTTCGAGCTTAAGCAGCGCCAGATCGACGCCGGGCTGCTCCTCCGGTGTCGTGCCGGGCACGAAATCGGGATGCATCGTCGTGGCGATCACCGATGTCCGGCGCTGGCGGAAGCCCCGGTCGACGCCGATCACCGTGTAGCCTGCCGGACGCATCACGCAATGGGCGGCGCTGAGGACGAGATCCGGGGCGATCAGCGTACCGGAGCAGATTTCGCCCTCCGTGCTCTCGATGCGCACGACGAAGCTGCGCGCCCCGTTCGGGTCGCGGGTGGTCACGCCGTTGATCACCGCGGAGGCGGGCGCGGGGAGGAGCCCGGCCAGCGCCCCGAGCAACGCCGCACCCAGCAGGCCGCCCCCGAAACGCCCGCGTGCACAATGCCCGCGGAAGCCGGTCTTGCGGATCGGGCGAGGGAACATCGGGCACTCCGGGGCGCGGTCGGCGCGGGTGGCACGCCCCAGACAGGCGGGCGACGTGGGGAAGCCTAGTGCAATGGAATGTCCTGGCCAAGCTGATGTTCCCTGCGGATCCGTTCCATCCAGGCCGGCGTCGCGAAGGTTTTTCAGGGGCTTCGCGCGGGGCGGCGTGCCGACGGGCCCGCGTCACACGATGTGTCCGCGACCGTCGTGACCCCCGCCTCGGGTCGCGGTCGGCACACGGAGCCGAGGCGATCCTTCGATTTCCCGGACAGAAGGGGCGGTTTTTGGCGAATGCCACCCGCTTGCGAAACGATACGGTAGCCCTACCGTGCTATGAACGAGGACACGCGCAACCCGCCTCGGTAAGGGCTGGTGCCATGTTTGACCGAAGGGCACGGGACGCTGCATGCACGTCGAGTATCTGCCACACGGGTCTCCCGGGAAGAATATCAGGATGTCTCAGCCATGAGCGACCTGATTGCAGCAGTGGGCCTGGGGATCCGAAACAATGATCGGCTTGCTGGTGATTGCCTTGGCTGGCGCGGTGATGGGGTGGTACTTCCGGGTTGGCTTTGTCATTATTGCCTGTTTGGTATTCCTCGTCGCTGATATTATCCGCATCATTCTGAAGTCGAGTTTCCAGTTTGCAGATATTTTGATCCTGCTTGCCTACATGTCGGCTCTGCAGGGTGGATTCATGCTCGGTGCTTATCTCAAGCATCGGCGCCGCGATTAGAATGCGCTTTGCCGAAGGGGATGCGGGTCCGACCTGAGAGCGCGTATCGGAGCAAAGCCTCGGGCCGCTCCCGATCGCCACGCGACGATCCTGCGCCGACAGGCACGTCGCGTTCTGCCATCCACGCCGGTGCCAACCGGAGATTGGTGAACACCGCAGGCCGCGGGGGCTACGCGTTTAACGCATTTGGGTTCGACATTGACGTTCGTGACGGAGCGCGACCGGCCCCCTCTCCCGAGCGGGAGAGGGTTGGGGTGTGGGACGAGAACGTTCAGGATCGAGCGCGCCATTACGATGCGTGCAGGTCGGGCCTCATTCGGACAAGTCTCATCCCTCACCCTGTCCCTCTCCCGCTCGGGAGAGGCGGCCTGCTCACCATCCTGCGGCCGAGCTGCCACGCACGAGGCGTGGATCCGAAAGCGCGCGGAGGAGGGAGCCGGTGCCGCATTCGGCCAAGTTGGCGTCACGGCCGCGAGGGGCTCGCAACGCAGCCGGGCGCGGCCGTGAGATGGCTCAGAGCCACCAGATCACAGTGCCGCGCAGATAAGAGGCCGCAGCCCAGAGGATAATCGCCGTCATCGAGAGCGTCAGGCCCCAGCCCAGGCGTTGTCGGTGGTTCAACATGCGTCGCGGATACCCCGGGGCCGGCTCGTCTTCGCGTGCGCAACCGCCCTTGTCGTGCCGTGCGACGAATCCCGCTTGGGATGGCCGCCCGGTCGACAAAAGATCTCGGCATCGCGCAGACCCGTTATTCCCGAGACCTGTCGCGAGACGGAGTCGGGCATTAACGCGTTCGGTTCAGTAACCGATCCGTATTCGGTCCAGCGGGGCCGTGGGCGATGCAGACTGCGCAGCGGGCGGGGCGTCCCGAGCGGCGTACTACTCGGTCCAGCGGGCGCTCCGGCCCCATCCGCCGAGCACCTGATCAATCCAGCCGCGTTGCGGTCCGACCAGGACGCCCTGGGTGAGGCCGCCGCAGGTACCGCCGATCCAGGCGGCGAGCGCCCGCACGGCGCCGTCCGGCCCGATGATCGGGCCGCCGGAATCGCCCTGGCAGGCCCCGCCGGCGCTGCCCTGGAGCCAGACCAGGATGCGGCTCGGCCCGTAGGGCTCGATCACCGGTAGATTCAGGCTGCGATAGGTGCCGGTGGAGCGTGGATCCCCGGGCTTGGCGGCGCCGTAGCCGCCGAGGGTCAGGTCTTCGCCCGCCCGTGGCAGCGCGGCGCTCAAGGCCACCGGCGCGAAGCGCGCCGGCAGCGGCGTCGCGGTGCGCAGGAGCGCGAGGTCGACGGACCGCCGCCGGGCCTTCGCGGCGCCCGCGTCGTAGCCCGGATGCAGCGCCCGCGCCGCCACCTCGACCAGCACAGGCGCGCCGGACGCGTCGCGGAAATGCACGCGGTGCTGCGGGGCGTCGGCGAGGCAATGGCCGGCGGTGAGCACCGTGTCGGGAGCGAGCACCACGCCGGTGCAGACGCCGCCCTTCGAGGACAGGACCATCACGGCCCCGCCAAGCGCCGTCTCGGCCCCGCCCACGATGGCGCGCGCGGAGCCGCCTGCCAGCGACAGAGCGACCGCGAGGGCGGCGAGAGCCGCCGGGCGGCGCTTCGAGACCCGCATCGGATTACCGCTCAAGAGGGACGCACCATGATCCCGTTACGCATCGATGCCGCCGCCGTCGAGCCGGTGAGCGTTGCGGAGCTGCGCGCCTACCTGCGCTTCGACTCCGACGACGCGGGCGCCGAGGACGCGTTGCTCCAGGCCCTGATCGTGGCGGTGCGCGCCAGTCTGGAGATCGAGACGCGCCGGATCCTGGTGCCGGGCCGCTACCGGATCGCACTCGCCGCCTGGCCGCCGGACGGGCAGGTGCCGCTGCCGCTGAGCCCGCTGGTGTCCGTCCTCCGCGCCGGGCTCGCGGGGGTAGGGGGCGTGACCGACCTCGCCGAAGGGCTGGTGCGTCCGGGCCCCGACCCGATCGAGGCGCCGGGCCTGCTGATCGATCCGGCGGTCCCGGACCCCGCCGGGCGCACGATCCTGATCGAGGTGGCGGCCGGGTTCGGCGGCGACGGGCCGCCCCTGCCGGCGCCCCTGCGGCTCGCGATCCTGCGTCTGGCTGCCGCCCGCTACGAGCACCGGGGCGACGAGGCGGACGGCCTCCGGACCGACGCCGCCGACCTCGCCGCGCCCTTCCGCCGGATGCGCCTGTGATGGCCGGCACCGGAGACCGCGCGATGGCGAGCCTGCCCCGACACCCGCCGCTCGGCACCCGTCGGCGGCGCTTCGTGCTGGAACGTCCGTTGGAGGTGCCGGACGGGTTCGGCGGCGTGCTGCGCCGCTACGTGGCCGGCCCGGTCCTGTGGGGCGCCCTGGCGCCGTCCGGGGTGGTCGACCGGCCCGAGGGCGGCCGGACCGACACGCTCCCCGCCTACCGCATCACCCTGCGGGGCCGGGCCGACCTCGATCCGACCATGCGGCTCGCCGCCGGCCCCCGCCGCTTCGCGATCCGCGCGGTGACCGAGCCCGACGGGCGGGGCCGCGACTGCATCTGCCACGTCGAGGAGCTGCCGCGGGAGAACCTGTCGTGACCGATCCGAGCCCGCTCCTGGCCTTGCGCGCCGGCCTGATCGCACGCCTCACCCCGGATGCCGCCCTCGCGGCTCTGCTGGGCGGCCGTGTCCGGCTCTACGACGAGCCGCCCCGGGGCGTGCTCCCGGTCTACGCCCTGTTCGGCGATTCCGAGATCCAGGACGATTCCGTCGACGGCGCCGAGCGTCACCGCCACAGCCACGAGATCGTGGTGATCGCCCGGCCGGGCTCGGTGCGCACCGCGCTGGACGCCGCCGAGCGCATGGCGGCGCTCCTCGCCGATACGGCCATGCCGCTCGCCGGCTGCCGGCTCGTCACCCTGCGGGTGCGCGCCATCAAGGCCCACCGCGACACCCGGACCGGCGAGGCGCGGGCGAGCCTCACCGTCGAGGCCGTCACCGAGACCCTTTGATCCCGACGGCCGTCGGCAAGCGCGAATGCGCGTCGCCGCCAATGCGGCGGTTCGTCCAGGAGGCGTCAGCCTCATGGGCCACTGTGATGACGAGGAGGCAACCGATGGGCGCGCAGAAGGGCAAGGACCTGCTGATCCGGGCCGGCGATGGCGCGGGCGGCTTCGTGGCGGTGGCGGGCCTGCGCAGCCGCCAGATCACCCTGAACGCCGAGACCGTGGACGTCACCAACGCCGACTCCGCCGGGCGCTGGCGCGAATTGCTCGCCGGGGCCGGTGTGCGCCGGGCCGCGATCGCAGGCTCGGGCGTGTTCCGCGACCAGGCCTCGGACGCGCGGCTGCGCCTGATCTTCTTCGAGGGGGTGATCGAGACCTTCCAGGTCGTGGTGCCGGGCTTCGGGATCCTGGAGGGCCCGTTCCAGATCGCGAGCCTGGAATACCGCGGCGACCACGCCGGCGAGGTGACCTTCGACATGAGCCTCGATTCGGCGGGCGCGCTCGCCTTCGCGGCGGCGTGAGCCCGTGGGGCGTTCCATGGCGAACCGGATCCGCGGCGCGGTGCCGCTCGACCTCGGCGGCCGGCGCTACACCCTCTGCCTCACCCTCGGGGCGCTGGCCGAGCTGGAGGATCTGCTCGGGGCCGGCGATCTCACGGGCCTCGCCGCCCGCTTCACGGCTGGCCGCCTCTCGGCGCGCGACCTGATCGCCCTGCTGGGGGTCGCCCTGCGGGGCGGCGGCCACGACCTCGACGACGCGGCGGTCGCCCAGCTGCCCCTGGCCGGCGGGCTCGAGGCCGTCACGACGGCCCTCGAAGCCGTCCTCGCCGCGGCGTTCGGGGAGGCGCCGGGGCCTGCAAACCCGCCTCAGGGCCCCCTCTCCCGTGCGGGCTGTGAAGTTCACACATCGCTGGCCGAAACGCGCTCTCCTCCCCCTTGTGGGGAGGAGTTGGAGGCGGGGGTGGGGCAGGAGGCACCGTCACGCTCGATCCTGAACCACCCCCACCCCTGGTCCCTCCCCGCAGGCTCGAGCGATCCCGGGCAGGCCCGGGATCGCCAGGGGAGGGGAAACGCGCTTGGTTCTCAAGCCTTTGGCATCCAGCAGAGACGTGTGAACGCGCAAGCCCGTGCGGGAGAGGGTCGGGGCGAGGGACGAGAACCCGCAGATTTGATCGATCCGTCGACGCGTGACGCGTGCACGCCGCCTTCGGAATCCGCGTATCCCTCACCCTGTCCCTCTCCCGCACGGGAGAGGGGACCCGCGCCGTGTTCGAGGCGGTTGGCACCCCCTTCGGCGGAGAGCGCTCAAGGATCGGAGCCGGATGCGTCGGTTCCGACCCGCCTGCCAAACGCCTTCCCCTGGGAGGACGCCCTGGCCGTCGGCCTCGGCGTGCTGGGTTGGCGTCCCGGTGACTTCTGGTCGGCGACCCCACGGGAGTTCGCCGCCGCCCTCGGCCCGCGCGCCCAACCGGAGGCGCTCACCCGGGCGGGCTTCGAGGATCTGCTCGCCGCCTATCCCGACCGGACCTGAGACGGGGCTGACCGATGGCCGACACCGACGCCGACACGCAGGGTTCCGCCCGGGCCGAGCGGCTGCAAAACCTCGACCGACTGGCCCAGAATTTCGGCCGCAGCCTCGACACGGCGCTGACCCGCGGCGCCGCCTCCGGGCGGAGCCTCGACGGCGTGCTCGGCATGATCGGCACGCGGCTCGCCGGCGCGGCGACCCGGGCGGCGGGGGGCGCGATCCAGTCCGGGGTCACCGGCCTCATCAATTCCGTGCTGGGCGCCGGCTCAGAGCCCGGCTTCGCCCGGGGCGGTGTGTTCCGGGCTGGGCGGGTCCAGCCCTTCGCGGCCGGCGGGGTGGTGGCGGCGCCGACCTATTTCCCCATGGCGGGCGGCACCGGCCTCATGGGCGAGGCCGGGCCGGAGGCGATCCTGCCGCTGGCCCGCGGCGCGGACGGGCGCCTGGGCGTCGCAGGGGGCGGGGCCTCGGCGCGGCCGGTCTCGGTGACGGTCAACATCGCCACGCCCGACCCGGGGGCGTTCCGCCGGTCCGAGGCGCAGGTCACGGCGAGCCTCGCCCGCGCGGTGGCGCGCGGCCAGCGGGCGACGTGAGACGCCGAAGAGCCGTCCATCGCCAACCCTCCCTCGCCAACCCTCGGGACCGCCATGGCCGACAATTTCCACGAGGTGCTGTTTCCCCTCGACATGTCGCTGCGCGCGAGCGGCGGCCCGCAGCGGCTGACCGAGATCGTCACCTTGGCCTCCGGCCGGGAGCACCGGAACGGCCGCTGGGCGGATTCCCGCCGCCGCTACGATGCCGGCTTCGGGCTGCGCGGGCTCGACGCGCTCCACGCCGTCCTCGCCTTCTTCGAGGAGCGGCGGGGCCGCCTCTACGGCTTCCGCTTCAGCGACCGGGTCGATGGCCGCTCCGGGCCGCCGGGCCGGGCGATCGGCCCCCTCGACCAGCCGCTCGGCACCGGCGACGGCACCACCGCGAGCTTTTCGCTGGTGAAGACCTACGGGACCGGCTTCGCCCCCTATCGCCGCCGGATCGCCAAGCCGGTGGCCGGAAGCGTCCGGGTCGCGGTGTCCGGCCAGGAGGTCGGGCCCGAGGGCTTCGCGTGCGACCCGACGACCGGCCGCGTCACCTTCACGCCCGGCCATGTCCCGGCGCCCGGAGCCGCCGTCACCGCGGGCTTCGCCTTCGACGTGCCGGTCCGCTTCGACACCGACGAACTCACCATTGATCTCGCGGCCTTCACGGCCGGGGAGATCCCGCGGGTGCCGCTCGTCGAGATCGTGCCCTGAGGGAGGATCCATGCGCGACATCCCGGAGGCCTTCGCGGCCCATCTCGCGGGGGGCGTGACCACCCTGTGCCGCTGCTGGTCCCTGCGGCGGCGGGACGGCCTCGCCCTCGGCTTCACCGACCACGACCGCGACCTGACCTTTGCCGGCCTCGTCCACCTCGCCCGGACCGGCCTCGACGCCGCCGAGGCCAGCGCGGAATCCGGTTTCGCGGTCTCGGGGGGCGACGTGGCCGGGGCGCTCAGCAGCCTCGGCCTGACCGAGGCCGACATCGCCGGCGGCCTCTACGACGGCGCCGCGGTCGAGACCTGGCTGGTGGACTGGGCCAATCCCGAGACCCGCCTGCTCCTCGACCTCGCCACGATCGGCGAGGTGCGCCGGGAGGGCGATGCCTTCGTGGCGGAGCTGCGCGGCCTCGCACACCGGCTGGATGCGGAGCGTGGCCGGACCTATCGCGCCACCTGCGGGGCCGATCTCGGGGACGGGCGCTGCAGGGTCGATCTGGCGGCGTGGCGGACCACCGGCAACGTCGTCGGCGTCCCCGAACCCGCGACCCTCACGGCGACTCTGGCGGGGGACTTTTCCGAAGGCCTGTTCACCGGCGGCCGTCTCGCCTGGACCGAAGGCGCCAATGCCGGGCTCGCCGCGGATGTGCGCCTGCAGCTCGGCGGCCTGATCGAGCTCTGGACCGCGCCGGCCCGGCCAGTCGCCGCCGGGGACCGGTTCACGCTGACCGCAGGCTGCGACAAGCGCCTCGCCACCTGCCGGGACCGCTTCGCCAACGCGATCAACTTCCAGGGCTTTCCGCACATGCCCGGCAACGACGCGGTGATGCGCGCGGTGCCGGGCTCGGATCCCATCCTCGACGGCGGGAGCCTGTACCGATGAGCGCGATGCGGCGGGAGATCGGTGCGGCTGCTTTGGGCGAGGCGCGGCTGTGGCTCGGCACGCCCTACCGTCATCAGGCCTCGCTGCGCGGAATCGGCTGCGACTGCCTCGGGCTGCTGCGCGGGGTCTGGCGCGGGCTCTACGGCGCCGAGCCCGAGGCGGTGCCGCCCTATTCGGGCACCTGGGCGGTATCGGCTGCCCCCGGCACCGATCCGCTGACCGAGGCGGCCCTCCGCCACCTCGTGCCGGTGCCGGCGGCAGAGGCTGTGCCGCGGGCAGGCGACGTGTTGCTCTTCGCCTTCCGCCGCCACCTCCCGGCCTGCCACTGCGCCATCGCCACCGGTGACGGCGCCATGATCCACGCCCATGACGGCGCGGTCGTCACCGAGGTGGCGCTTACCGGATGGTGGCGGCGGCACATGACCGGGGCGTTCCGGTTTCCGGACGGCAGGTCAGGCCCGATCTACGAAGATCCGGTTGCGACGGTGAGCTTGACGCCTAAGACGTCCATGACCTTGCGGACGGTCTCGTAGCGAAGCTTCGAGCCGGGCGTCAGGGCCTTGTAGAGGCTTTCCCGGCCCAGACCCGCCTCCCGGGCGATCTGCGACATGCCGCGGGCTTTGGCGACATCGCCGAGGGCGGCGATGAACAGTTCGGGATCGGGATCATCGAGGGCGGCGGCGAGGTACTCGGCGATGGCCGCCTCGCTGTCGAGGAACTCCGAAGCGTCAAAGGCACTGAGACGCATCAGGCGCTCCCATCAAGCTTGGCGGCCATGTCTCTGGCCCGCTGAATGTCCCGGTTTTGACTCGACTTGTCTCCGCCGCAGAGCAGCAGATACGTCACCGCGCCGCGGCGGACATGAGAGACACGGTATCCGGGGCCATACGGGATCCGCATCTCGAAAATGCCCGCGCCCACCGGTTTCGCATCACCGAGGTGACCCAGCCCGGCGGCACGGATCCGCGCCGCGACGCGAGCCTTGGCGCGATGATCCCGCAGGCCGGCGAGCCAGGCCCGGAACGTGTCGGACAGCAGGATCGTCGTCACGCAGAGAACGTATCTGCTCGGATACGTCGCGGCGAGGCGATGTTGGCGGCGGTGCGGTCTCGAACCGGCACCGTCACGCCGCCCGCACCGTCGCCAGGAAACGCACGACCTCGCCGCGCAACGCCGCGAACTGCCGGGCGAGTTCGTCCGCCGAACCGAGCACCTGGCCGGATGCGGTCTCGGTCTCCCCGGCGGCCGCGGCGACGCCCGTGATGGTCCGGGTCACGGCGTCGGTGCCCGCGGCGGCCTGCGCCACGCTCTGGACGATCTCCCGGCTCGCCGCACCCTGCTGGGTGATCGCCGTGGCCATCGCGGCGGTGACGGCCCCGACCGCGCGGATCCGCTCGCCGATCGTGGTGATCGACAGCACCGCCGCCTCGGTCGAGCTCCGGAGCAATCCGATGCGCTGGCCGATCGTCTCGGTCGCCCGGGCGGTCTGGGCGGCGAGATCCTTGACCTCGCCCGCCACGACGGCGAAGCCGCGGCCGGCCTCGCCGGCGCGGGCCGCCTCGATCGTGGCGTTCAGCGCCAGCAGGTTGGTCTGACCGGCGATCTGCGCGATCAGATGCACGACGTCCGCGATCTCCGTCACCGCCGCGCTGAGGGCGCCGACCTGGCCGGTGCTCTGCTCGGCCTCGGTCACGGCTGCCTGGGTCAAGCGCGCCGATTCGTCCGCCCGGCGGCCGATCTCGGCGGCCGAGACCCCGAGCTGCTCGGCCGCGACCGCTGCGGTGTTCACGGTCCGGGCGGTTTCCTCGGCTGCGCCCGCCACCGTCGTGGACTGCTCGGCCGTGCCGCGGGCGGTGACGCTCATCGCCGATGCGGTCGCCCGCAGCGCGGCTGCGGCGTCGGAGACCGTCCCGACGATCCCGCCGACCGTCGCCTCGAACGTGTCCGCCAGGTCCGTCATGGCGCGCTGCCGTTCCCTCGCAACCGTCGCGTCCGCCACGCGTCGGCTCTCGGCCTCTGCGGCAGTGCGCTGGGCCACGAGGGCGCGGATGCGATCGACGGCGTGCGCGACCGCGCCGATCTCGTCGCGCCGCCGATCTCCGGCGATCCGTGCCTCGGCATCCCCCGCGGCCATCCGCTCCAGGCTCGCGACGAGACGGCCGAGCGGGCGCCCGATGCCGAAGATGCCGACTGCGACGGCGGTGACGAGCCCGGCGAGCAGGCCGAGCCCGGTATACGTCCAGAGGTCGCGGCGCATCCTCTCGATCTGCCCGGCAAGATCCTGCGCGCCGGCCGCCATGCGGTCGCTGATGCCCTCGCTGAGCGCACCGGTGCTTCGACCCAGGTCGGCGACGATGGGATCGATCTTCTGGTGCATCAGGGCGAGGGCGTCGGCGTTGAGGTTGGCTTCGCCGAGGATGCGCGCCTCCGACACGTCCGAGATGTAGCTTTCCACGCGGCCCCGCAGTGTGTCGACCTGATCCCTGAATTCGGGCGCCTCCGCGATCAAGGCCGCGAAGGTCTCCCGGAGCCCGATCACCGCGGTGTCGAATTCCTGGCTCGCCTGCTGGATCCGTTCGGCCTCGGTCTCGGCGATGACGCGGTAGATCGCGTAATTCGTCTGATGGAACAGGCGGATGATCTGCCGCGCGCCCTCGGCCATCTTCGCGTCGTGGTCGATGAAGCGTGTGTACTGCTGGCCGATCGCCTCCATGCGCCCGGTCTCGTGCCAGATGCAGCCGCCGATGATCGCCCCGATAACGAGGACGATCAGGACGATCTTGTGAATTATCTTCGGCTTGATCCCGAACTTTTTGATCATCGTTCTGCGGCTTTCAGTATCTTTGCGGTTGAGGCGTTGTCGTTCGGGGCAGCGTTGCGACCCATCATCGGTTAAATCGGCTCGTCTGACCTTTGAGTCGGTTACGACCCTCTTCGCTTATCGACGCAAAGTCTATTCCGTTCGGAGTCCTGCCATGGCCACCCTGATCCTGTCCTCGGCCGGGGCGGCGGTGGGCACGGCCCTCGGCGGTCCGATCGGCGCCGTCGTCGGGCGCACCCTGGGCGCCGTCGCGGGCGCCGGGCTGGACGGCGCGTTGTCCGGCTCGGGGCCGCACACCCGCTTCGTCGCGGGGCCGCGGCTTGCCGATGTCGCCGGGCTCACCTCCACGGAGGGCGATCCGATCCCGCGGGTCTATGGACGCGCCCGGATCGGCGGCAGCCTGATCTGGGCGACGCGCCCGCTCGAAGTCGCCAACACCACGGTGCAGCGCGCCGCCACGCCCGCCAAAGGCATGAGCGGGCAGAAGACCGTCACCACGCGCTACAGCTATTTCGCCAACCTCGCGGTCGGGCTGTGCGAGGGGGAGATCGCCTGCATCCGCCGGATCTGGGCGGACGGCCGGGAGATCGATCAGGTCGGCCTCACCATCCGGGTCCACACCGGCGGGCCGGACCAGGAGCCCGATCCGCTGATCGTCGCCAAGGAGGGTGCGGAAACCACGCCCGCCTATCGTGGCCTCGCCTACGTCGTGTTTGAGGGTCTGCCGCTCGCCGATTTCGGCAACCGCATCCCGCAATTCGCCTTCGAGGTGATCCGCCCCATCAACGGGCTTTATGGCCGGATCCGCGCCGTCGAGATGATCCCCGGCGCCAGCGAGTTCGGGCTCGACCCGGACCTCGTCACCGTGGATCTCGGCCTCGGCCGGACCGAGGCCGCCAACCGGCACCAGCTCCAGCGCGCCACCGACGTCCTCGCCTCGCTCGACGCACTCCAGGCGCTCTGCCCCAACCTGCGGCGGGTCGCCGTGGTGGCGACGTGGTTCGGCACCGATCTGCGGGCCGGTTCCTGCCGGGTGGTGCCGAAGGTCGAGGCGCGGCACAAGCAGGCCCTGCCGGCCGATTGGCGCGTCGCCGGGATCACCCGCGCGGACGCCGAGGTGGTCTCGATCCTGCCGGACGGCAATCCGGCCTATGGCGGGACCCCGAGCGATGACGGCCTGACCCGGCTGGTCGCCGAGCTGGTCCGCCGCGGGCTGGAGGTGCTGCTCTATCCCTTCGTGATGATGGACGTGCCGGCCGGCAACGGGCTGCCCGATCCGCGTGTGCCCGGAGCGACGCAGCCGCCCTTTCCCTGGCGGGGCCGCATCACCTGCGATCCGGCCCCCGGCCTCCCGGGGAGTCCGGACGGGACGTCGGTTGCCGACGCGCAGGTCGCGGCCTTCTTCGCCAACGGCTACGACGCGGAGATCCTGCACTACGCCGATCTCGCGGCCCGCTGGGCCCAAGCCGGCGTGCCGATCGCGGGCTTCGTGATCGGCAGCGAGTATGTCGGGCTGACCCGGGTGCGGGGTGCCGCCGGCTACCCGGCCGTGCAGGCCTTCCGGGCGATCGCGGCTGCCGTGCGGGCACGCCTGGGCCCCGGCGTTGCCCTGGTCTACGGCGCGGACTGGACCGAGTACGGCGCTCATGTCCTCGACGGGGGCGCAACGATCCGCTTCCCCCTCGACGACCTGTTCGCCGACCCGAACATCGCGGCGGTGGGGATCGACTGGTACGCCCCGGTCTCCGACTGGCGCGATACGCCGGACCACGCCGACCTCGCAGCTGCGGGCGACATCTACGACCGCGCCTACCTCATGGAGCGCGGCGGCTCCGGCGAAGCCTTCGACTGGTACTACCCCGACGGAGCGGCCCGCGCCGCCCAGGACCGCGTTCCGATCACCGACGGCGCTATCGGCAAGGCCTGGATCTACCGGGTCAAGGACCTCGTGGCGTGGTGGTCGAACCCGCATGTCGAGCGCGACGGCGGCGTCGAGACCCGGGCGACCGCGTGGGTGCCGATGGGAAAGCCGATCTGGCTTACCGAACTCGGCGTCCCGGCGGTCGACAAGGGCACGAACGGGCCCAACGTCTTCCCCGATCCGAAATCGGTCGAGAATGCTTTCCCGCCGGAATCCCGGGCGCTTCGCGACGAGCTGATCCAGCTCCGCGGCCTGGAGGCGGCGATCGCCCGGTTCGACCCGGCGGTGCCGGGCTTCCGGGAGGCCGACAACCCGGTCTCGCCGGTCTATGGCGGGCGGATGGTCGATCCGGCCGGGATCTTCATCTGGGCCTGGGACGCGCGGCCCTATCCGGCCTTCCCGACCGTGCGCGGGGTCTGGGCCGATATCGGTAATTGGCGGGTCGGCCACTGGATCACCGGGCGGATCGAGGGCTGCGACCTCGACCTGCTTGTCCTGAGAATCCTGGCCGATTTCGGCTTCGACGCCCCGGTCGCGATCGAGGCGGCGGCCTATCTCGACGGCTACGTGCTCGACCGGCCGCTCTCGGCGCGGGGCGCCCTGGAAACCCTGGCACAAGTCTACGGGCTCGACGTCTCGGCGGTGGCGGGCCGGTTGCACCTGCGCGGGCCGCGCCGGGACCGGCCATTGGTGCTGGACGAGGCCGACCTGGTCCGGCTCTCCGAGGAGAAGCCGGTGCTCCGTCAGGTCCGGGCTGAGGAGAGCGCCCTGCCGCGCTCGATCGCGCTCGGCCTCACCGAATCCGAGAGCCCGGATTACCGCCGCGCCACGGCGGCGGCCGTCCGGCCCGTGGGCGAGCGGCGGCACGAGACCCGGATCGAGGCCGCGATCGTCACCCGGCGCGAGACCGGCGACGGCCTCGCCGAGGCCATGCTCGACCGGATCATCGCGGCCCGCGACAGCGCGGTCTTCACGCTGAGCCCGCGCCGGGTCGAGCTGGAGCCCGGCGACCTCCTGGCGGTTCCGGCGGACGTGCCGGGCGGCACGGTGCTGCGCAAGATCGACCGGATCGACGACGCCCCCACCGGACGACGGATCGAGGCGAGCGGCGTCCCGCCCCGGGCGGGGCCGGGGCGCGGCCTGCCGCGCAGCATGGCGCTGACCGGAGTGGCGCCCCCGTCCTTCCCGGGGCCGCCGTTGGCTCTGGCCCTCGACCTGCCGGTGGATCGGGGCAACCCCACGATCCTGCAATACCTCGCGGTGGCGGCCGAGCCCTGGCCCGGGGCGGCCGCGATCTGGCGGGCGGAGGGAGCCGGGCCGCTCGCGCTCCAGGGGCTCGTCGATTACCCCGCCTGCCTGGGCCGGACCCTGTCGGCGCTGCCCGCCGGACCGCTCTGGCGGATCGACCGGCACCGGCACCTCGACGTCACCCTGCGGCGGGGCGGGGCGCTCGCGTCGATCGGCGAGCAGGCGATGCTGGCCGGCGGCAACCTGTTCGCGCTGATCGGACCGGACGGTGCCGTGGAACTGCTCGGCGCGGCGCTGGCCGTGCTGACCGGGGCCGATACATACCGGCTCTCGGGGCTCCTGCGCGGGCTCGCGGGCAGCGAGGACGCCGCCGGCCGGACGTCGCCTGCCGGCAGCCTGATCGTGCGCCTCGACGACGGCGCGGTGGTGCCGCTGGTCGACTGGCTCGACGCGGTCGGCCGCGCGTTCCGCTACCGGATCGGGCCGGCGGGGCGCGATCCGGGCGACCCGGCCTTCACGGAGCTGACTGCGACCGCCGGGCTCGGCGCCCTGCGGCCTTTGCGGCCGGTCCACCTGCGGGCACGCCGCACGCCGCAGGGCGTGCTGCTCTCGTGGATCCGGCGGGGACGCCGCGACGGCGATGCCTGGGAGCCCGCCGAGATCCCCCTGGACGATCCGGAGGCCTACGCGGTGACGCTGTTCGCGGGCAGCGGTGCGGCCCTGCGCACGCTCCGGACCGACGCTCAGCAGCTCCTCTACGCCGACGAGACGGCCGATCTTGGCGGCCCGCAGCGGAGCCTCGACATGGCCGTCGTGCAGATCGGTGCCGTCGCCGGTCCCGGTCCCGCCTGCCGGGCCCGCATCCCCGTCCGTTCGGCCTGACCCCAGGGAGCCCCCATGTCCGATGTGACGCCCCATCTCGGCCTGCCGCTGATCGCGGCGAGCCAAGCGCAGAAGCATGTCACCCACAACGAGGCGCTCGGCCTCCTCGACGCCGTGATCCAGCTAGCCTGCCTGGACAAGGATCTCTCGGCACCGCCGCCGAGCCCCACCGAGGGCGACCGCTACCTCGTGGTGACGTCGAACCCCGGGGGCGCCTGGGCCGGGCTCGCGGGCCAGGTGGTGCACTACGCCGATGGCGTCTGGGCCGGCTTGGTCCCGCGGGCTGGCTGGCTCGCCTACGTGGTGGACGAGGCCGACCTCTACATCTTCGACGGCACCGCCTGGACGAGCGTCCGACGCACCCTCACGATGGTCCAGAGCCTGAGCCGTCTTGGGATCAACACGGAGGCGGACAGCGTCAACCGCCTCGCCGTGAAGGCGGATGCGGCGCTGCTGAGCTGGGACGACGTCACCCCCGGCTCCGGCGACATGCGGGTGAGCGTCAACAAGAAGGCGGCGGCGCGAGACGCGGGCTTCGTGTTCCAGACCGGCTACTCGGCCCGGGCGCTGTTCGGCACCCTCGGGGGCGACGACTTCGTCCTCAAGACCTCGCCGGACGGAGCGGCCTTCACCACCGCGCTCACCGCCTCGGCGGCCACGGGCGTCGTCGCCTTCGCGGCGAGCCCGACGGCGCCGACGCCCGCCCCAGGCGATGCCTCCACCCAGCTTGCAACCACGGCCTTCGTCGCCGCCCGGGGCATCCCCTTCCGCAACCGCCTCATCAACGGCAGCTTCGCGATCAACCAGCGCAACGCGTCAGGGTCGCAGCTCGCCTACGCGGCCGGTGCCTACAGCGTGGACCGGTGGAAGGCGGGGGCGAACGGCGCCACCCTGTCGTTCGCCACTGCCGGCAACGGCGACGTGACCGTGACGATCACCGCCGGATCGCTCGTGCAGGTGATCGAGGGCGGCCTCTCCCTGCCGGAGGGCGGTCCCTACGCCCTGTCCTGGCGCGGTACGGCCGCCGGGCGCGTCTATCCCTCCGGCGCCTCCAGCCTACCCGCCTATGCCGGCTCCGGCACGTCCACCACCCTGACGGCTGGATCCAACACGGTGGTCGAGTTCACCGCGGGCACCGTGAGCCTCGCGCAGCTCGAACCGGGCAGGATGGCCACCGCGTTCGAGCGACGGGACGACGAGATGCGCCGCTGTCAGCGCTACTATCAAACCGGAACCCTCATCCTCTTCCGGGCGAACGCCTCCGGCGCATTCGGCGGCGGCGTCGTGCCCCTGCGCATCGCCGGGATGCGGGCCGTTCCGACCGTGGTCGCCGCCAACGACGGCAGCGGCAGCTACACCGGGTCGATCGTGTTCGGTGCGACCAGCCCGGAGGACCTGCGGGTCTGGTTCGGGGCGGCGGGAGCCGCCGGCGACTACTGCCCGGTCGCCTGGACTGCCAGCGCGGAGCTGTGAGCCGGTCGGCCGGCGACAACGCGCCCTTCCGAGGCCCCGCGCCTCCCGCCCGGCCGGCGCCCGGCCATCCCCGACGAGCTTGCGCGGCCGCTCTTTCCATCGTGAGGATGCCATGACTGCACCGCTCGTGCGGGCGACGTTCTTCGCCCGTCTCCGCGCCGCCGGACCATGCGGGCGGCACCTCGCGCAGGTTGAGGTCGACGGGCTCTCCGCGCTCCTCGACGCCTGGGAACGGCTGGGCTGGCCCGCCGACCTGCGCCCGATCGCCTACACGCTGGCGACCGCGTGGCACGAGTGCCGGCTCGACCTCTCGATCCGCGAGGAAGGCCTCGGGCGCGGCCACGCCTACGGCACGCCGGTGAACGGTCGGGTCTATTACGGCCGCGGCGCGAGCCAGCTCACGTGGCTTGCCAACTACCGGACCTTCGGCCGGCTGCTCGGGCTCGACCTCGTGGGCGATCCGGATCTGGCGCTCGTGCCGGCGACGAGCGCGGCGATCCTGGTGCTGGGCGCCCGTGACGGCCTGTTCCGGCCCGGCCACACGCTCGGCCGTTACTTCGGGGAGCAGACCGACGATCCGGTGGGCGCGCGGGCCATCGTCAACGGCGATGGGGCGAAGAACGGTGCGCGGATCGCCGCCTACCACCGAAGCTTCCTGGCCGCCCTGGAAGCCGCGCTTCCACCCGCCGCGTCGAGCCCGCAACCGACCGCCTGGTGGCTGCGCCTGCGCGAGGCGGTCCGTCACAACATGCAGAAGGGTGCCTGACCATGGGATTCCTCGCCATCCTCCCCGCGCTGCTCGGCGCCGTCGGCCCGATCCTGGCGCGTGTGCTGCCCGACGAGGGCCAGCGGCTGCAGGTGCAGCTCGATCTGCAGAAGGCGCTGATCGACCAGCAAGGGGATCTCAGTCGGGCCATGGCCGAGGTGATGAAGGCCGATGCCTGCTCCGAGAGCCCGCTCGCCCGCAACGCCCGGCCGATCACGGTGCTGTGGGCCCTGGCGATGATCACCTGGGTCGGCGTCGTCGCACCGATGATCGGCCTGCAGGTCGAGGTGGTGGCCGCGCTCAAGGGCGTGCCGGCGGAGCTGTGGTCGCTGCTCACCGTGGGGATCGGCGCCTACATGCTGGCGCGCTCGGTCGACAAGATCGTGCCGCAGGTTGTGGGACCGAAGGGGTGAGCCTCGAGAGCCGCGGGAGCGCATCGATGACGGACGAGACTGTACCGCGGACGCGAGCTCCGCGGGCGGGGGGCGGCGCGCGAAGGAGCGGGGCCATGGTGGACACGCTGCCCGAATGGATCGGGCGCCTGATCGAGCGCGTCGAGGCGACCGGTCGTCAGATGGACGTGCTCGGCGGCAAGCTCGATCGGATGGACGAGAAGCTGGAGGGCGTGGCCTACCGGCGCGACATCGAGCTTTTCGTGGCGCGCGACGAGATCGAGCGGCGGATCGACAAGGCGGTGGACGGGGCGAAGTCCGACGCGGCGAAGGGGCTGGCCGAGGTCAACGGGCAGGTGCGGACGCTGTACCGGATCGGCTGGGGGCTGGCCTCGGCGGCGCTGCTGGCGTTCGGGGGAATCGTGCTGGCGAAGATCGGCCTGACGACGGGGCACTGAACGGATTTGGGATGGGCGCGTATCGCGCGGGAGGCTGCCGGCCTCCGGTGCCGCCCATCAGGGGTCGGGCCACGGATTAAAGTGGTCGCCGGGGCGTCTAATCTCCGTGAACGCAACCTTCCCAGCCCCGCCGGCGGCCGCCGCGCGGGGTTTTTTTCTTCGCCCTCCGGCACCGACCCCTCAGCGCGCCGCCGGGAGTTGGATTAAGTCGGATGCGCCAACGTCTAACCCCACACTATGCCAAGCTTTGGAATCGTTCGGCATAGGAAGCTGAGTTTCGGGAGGCGTTCTGTGCGTTCAGTTGTTTTTGGCCTCGTCATCGCTGCCCTGCTTCCGATTGCGGTGCAGGCTCAGGAGGCCGGGGATGCGGCCGCGGGCGAGAAGGCGTTCGCCCCCTGCAAGGCGTGCCACAATTTCCAGAAGAACGGCGTGGGTCCCGACCTGAAAGGCGTCGTCGGGCGCAAAGCGGGCACCTATGAGGGTTACAACTACTCAGCGGCTTTGAAGAACTCGGGCATCACCTGGGATGAGGCCAACCTGCACGAGTGGTTGAAGAACCCGAAGGCCAAGGTGCCGGGCAACAAGATGATCTTCCAAGGTTACACGGACGATAAGAAGATCAACGACGTGATCGCCTACCTCAAGACGCAGTCCTGACGCTGAAGTCGCCGAGCCGTTTCGTTTCACGGCTCGGCCCTTTCCGCTATCGGCCTCGCAGGAAGAAAAACCAGATCAACAGGAGGACCGGGATCGGCACTCCCAAAAGCCACAGTAGGCTACCTGTCAGCATGTTCGACTCCTTGGACTGAAGGAGCAACCCTCCGGCTTCGCCCCCTGTTCCGGGGCGCTAGACCCCCGCGGCCTGGCTCGCTCCGTCGCGCCGAAACGCGAGGCGACGGAACGCCTGGGCCATTTGGACGGGCGCCCTGACGCAGAACGCCCCCGTCACCGCTGCGGCATACGCCGGATCGAGCCGATATTGTCCGGCGAGAGATCCGCTTCGAGACTGGCGTGCGGGCGCGGTGCTGCGGCTTTGGCATCAGGGCGCGCGGCAACCGACACCGTCTTGTTGGCGATCGACCCGGTGGTGGCGGGTCCATAACGGCTCGGCCAATCCTCCACCGAGAGGGCCCTGGTGGGCTTCTGGTCGCCGCAGCCCTCGCAAACGGAGACCAACCAGGATTGCCAGAGTCCGGCGGTCTTTTCTCGGACAGAGTCCGCGCGCTCGCGATGCGCGGACGCCAGGGCGACGGTATCGAGATCCGATTGCTGCTGAGGCGCGACCGAGGTCAGGCCCGCATCGCGCTGGCCGCCGCGCTCGTCGAACGGACGATCGCGCCGTTCCGGCGTGACGGACGGACGGATCCGCAAGGACAGCGGATCTGGCGGCGCGGGCTCGGTAGAGCACCCGACGCAGATCTTGGTGGAGATCGCGTCGTCTAAGACCTGCCTCGGCGTCGGGCGCTCGATCGGCGTGACAGATGTTGGGCTGGCATCGCGGCTCGGTGGTTTGGTCTGTCCAACTGCGGTGGTGTTGGCTACTTTCTCTGCCGACAATGCGCCGCCGCCAGTACTCGTTTGATCGGTCTGCGCCAATGCCGCGCCGATTGGCAGGGTGCTGACCAAGGAAGCGGCGATCACGGTTCGGATTGCTGTCATGGCATCCTCCATGACAATACAATCGCTCACATCGCGCTGGGTTCAATGCCTTGCCTCAACTCAATAGCCAGCAGAGGCAATGCGGAGCTGTCCCGAACGCGGATTGCTGCCGTGGGACCTGTTGGCGCAGAGCTTTGAGGTTCGGACGCGTGCGGGCGTGAGGCGATCGCTCGCGAAGCATCAACCGTCAGCGTGCCGTTCGGGATGCTCTCGGCAATACGGCGCGATGCGCGCCGGATCCGTCACGGCGCAGGCAGCCATGCACGGCCGGGTGCATCGACCGAGTGTCCTCGGACATTTTCGGAGAGGAAAAAGCGGGCCCCGGGGCCGAAGCCCCGGGTTCTGTTGCTAGGCGTGCCCACGCCCCGGAAGATTACGCCGCGAGGCGCATCTCCATGCCGACGTTGTCGTTGGCATTTAGAGTTTTGGTCAGGTGCCTGGAACGGGGGTTGCCCGCGCCAAACCGGTCGAGTCCTTACCGAAAGTCGCATCTTACCCTGCCGAAGCAGGACAGAACTCGCGATCCCTTTACCGCCCAGTCGAACCTGTTTCACCCCCACGAGAAGCATCCTGGCAGCGCGCTGTCCGCAATGCCGGACGCTCGCTCTGACCCCGTGTGGTATCGAGGGCAGGATGCTTCTGGTGGAGGCGCCGGGTACCGCCCCCGGGTCCTGAAGCGTTATTATGAACCGGTCATCAACTTCGCGAGGACCTTACTCCGGAAGCGGATCCGCGGTCCAGCAACAAATTGCGCCCCGTGTCGGACACGGAGCCGCGGACCTTCCCCCGGAAGCGGGGAATCTTCGGCGTGCGCCGCGGGGGAACCGGGCGCGACCTCAGCCGTAGTGCCGGCACGATGCCGTTTGCACCCCGATGTCCAGCCCTACGCCTACCCAACGACGCGCCCGCCGCGGGACGTCAACGGCCACGTATTCAGGGCACATTCAGTGCCCCCGGTCCACATCTCCTACCAATGCGCTACGCCATCGCCCTCGTTGCTATCGGCCTGACTGCCGCGGCCCTCGCCGCGGGCGGCCTCGGCTCCATGGCCGATGATGGGCCGGCCCCGCAGACGGGCGCAGTTTCCGGCCAGGCGCCGCTTCGGATCGAGACCTGCCTTTCGCCGGCCGACATGCGCGAGGAGGTCGGCGAGCGCCGGGTGATCCCCCCCGTGGCGGCGATCCGGGCGGCCCGGTCGGTGATTCCACGGGCCGAGATCCAGCGGGCGAGCCTCTGCCGTCATGAGGACACCCTCGTCTACATGCTGACTGCCTTGCGCCGAGACGGTCATTTCGTGCACGTCATCGTGGACGCGCGCACCGGCAGTGTGGCTGGGCAATATTAAGCGGGCGCCGAGATCGTTTCGGAGGGGAGTGAACCGTGCGTCTGCTCGTCGTGGAGGATGACAAGGACATCAACCGGCAGGTGGTCGCCGCCCTTGAGGAGGCCGGCTACGTCGCCGACAAGGCCTATGACGGCGAGGAGGGCGGCTATCTCGGCGAGAGCGAGCCTTACGACGCCATCATCCTCGACATGGGCCTGCCCAAGGCGGACGGCGTCACAGTGCTGCAGAAATGGCGCCGGGCCGGGGTGAAGACGCCGGTGATCATCCTCACCGCCCGGGACCGCTGGTCCGACAAGGTCGACGGCTTCGATGCCGGCGCCGACGATTACGTCACCAAGCCCTTCCACATGGAGGAGCTGATGGCCCGGGTCCGCGCGCTCCTGCGCCGCGCCGCCGGCCACGCTTCCAGCCAGATCGCCTGCGGACCGGTCACCCTGGATACGCGCTCCGGCAAGGTCTTCGTCGACGGCGCGCAGGTGAAGCTGACGAGCCACGAATACCGGCTGCTCTCGTACCTGATGCACCATACCGGTCGGGTCGTGTCCCGGGCCGAGCTCACCGAGCACCTCTACGACCAGGATTTCGACCGGGACTCCAACACCATCGAGGTGTTCGTCGGGCGCCTGCGCAAGAAGCTCGCCGTGGACCTGATCCAGACGGTGCGTGGCCTCGGCTACCTCGTGGATCCCAACCAGCCGCCGGCTCGGGTTTGAGCGGGGCGCCGGGCCCCGGCACGATGCCGGCGGTCTTCATGCGCGCAGGCGTCGGTGGCCGGTCGAAAGCCCGGAGCCGGACTGATCACAGAGGCGTCTGCCCGTCTTCGCGGCCGGGAACCGCGTACATGCCGGTGCTCCGGAACTCGGTCGGGCTGATCCCGTAGACGCGCCGGAAGACCTTGGCGAAATAGTTGGGATCGGGATACCCGCATCCGCTGGAGACCGCCTTGATGCTGAGCTGACCGTTGACCAGCAGGCGGGCTGCCAGATCCATCCGTTGCCGAACCACGAACTCGGCCGGTGCGACACCCTTGGTGCGGGTGAACAGGCGGCTGAAATGGGACCGGCTCACGCCGGCAACCGCCGCCAGCGTGTCGATATCGAGTGCGCCGCCCAGATTCGCGCGGATAAACGCGATGGTGCGATCGACGGACTCGTTGCCCGTCGCGGCGTCGTTCCGCGCCTCGCAGGCCATCACGTCGTCGTAGACCAGCATGATCGCCTGATAGGCCAAGCTGGACGCTTGTCCCGCACCGGACAGGGGCACCCGCAGCGACGAGCAGACGGCCGCGAGGGCATCCACCGTCTCGGTTCGCAGGCGGAAGACAGGCCCGGCGACGCGTAGGATCGCCCGGTTGAGCCGCAGGGCTTCCCGGCCGGTGATCGCGATCCAGAAGAACGACCACTCCTCGCCCGGCTCGATCCAGTAGCGGTGGGCGTGCGGGATCGAGACCAGCATGGTCTGCCCGGCCTCGGGCCGCCACAGGCGCCGCTCGTATTGCAGGCGGCCCCGGCCGGCCACGGTGTGCTGCAGGACGGAGAACGGCGTCTGTCCGCGCTTCAGCCCGTCCCAGTCGTAGGCGCCCGGCTGCGCCCGCTCGTGCCCGGCGCTCGTCGGCATGACGTGGAAGCCGCCATGCCGGTGCGGGAACGAGATGGTTCTGCGGAAGGGCCCCGCCTGCTGCAGCGCATCGAGCATAAAATTACCCGCGAAGGTCCCAATTTCCTCTTCCACGGCCCGAGCCCCGGGCGTAGCGTTATCTCACAGCAACAAGAATATTTCTGTGCACGGTCCAGGTGTTACGGGCCGTGGGAGGGCACGATGGCCAGCTTCAAGATTGCAATCATTGGTGCAGGGAGCGTCGGTTTTACGCGAACATTGGTGCGGGATATTCTGTGCGTTCCTGAATTGCACGATATCGAGGTCGCGCTTACTGATATCAACGCGTGTAATCTCGGCATGATCTCGGAGATCCTGAACAGGATGATCTCCGCCAACGGGCTGCCAACCAAAGTCTCGGCCACGACGGACCGGCGGGAGGCGCTGGCCGGTGCCCGGTACGTGATCAACTGCACCCGGATCGGCGGTCTGGAGGCTTTCGCGGACGATATCCGGATCCCGCTCCGCTACGGCATCGACCAATGCGTCGGGGACACGATCTGTGCCGGCGGCATCCTGTACGGGCAGCGGTCGATCGCGGCACTCCTCGATTTCTGCAAGGACATCCGCGAGGTCGCCGAGCCGGGGGCGCGCCTGCTGAACTACGCCAACCCGATGGCGATGAACACCTGGGCGGCGATCGATCACGGCGGGGTCGATACGATCGGCCTGTGCCACGGCATCCAGCACGGCTGGAAGCAGATCGCCGAGGTTCTCGGCGCCGAAGATCCGAACGCGATCGAATACGTCTGCACCGGGATCAACCATCAGACCTGGTACGTCGACATCCGCTGGAACGGCCGGCGCGTGTCGGCCGAGGAACTGCTGGCCGCCTATGAGCGCCATCCGGTCATCTCCAAGCAGGAGAAGGTCCGGATCGACGTCCTGCGCCGCTTCGGCGTCTACTCGACCGAGTCCAACGGCCACCTGTCCGAGTATCTGCCCTGGTACCGCAAGCGCCCCGACGAGATCGAGCGCTGGATCGACCTGTCGGACTGGATCCACGGCGAGACCGGAGGCTACCTGCGGGTCTGCACCGAGGGCCGGAACTGGTTCGAGCAGGAGTTTCCGCAATATCTCGCCAGTTCCAGCCGGCTCATCGACCCGGCCCGCAGGACCGTCGAGCACGCGAGCTACATCGTCGAGGCACTGGAGACCGGGCGGGTCTATCGCGGCCACTTCAACGTCAAGAACAATGGCCTGATCACGAATCTACCCGCAGACGCGATCGTCGAGAGCACCGGCTTCGTCGATCGGTTCGGCCTCAACATGGTCGCCGGCCTCACCCTGTCGGATGCCTGCGCGGCGCCCTGCATCGCGTCGATCAACGTCCAGCGGATGTCGGTCAAAGCCGCGGTGACCGGGGATCTCGATCTGCTGAAGCAGGCCGTGCTGAACGATCCGCTGGTGGGCGCGGTCTGCACGCCGGACGAGGTCTGGCAGATGATCGACGAGATGGTCGTCGCCCAGGCCGCGTGGCTGCCGCAATACGCCGGGGCGATCGAGGGCGCGAAGAGGCGGCTCGCGAACGCGACGGTGCGGCGCCGGGACTGGGCCGGGGCCGCGCGGCTCCCGGTCCGGTCGGTCGAGGAGATCCGGACGGCGCAGCGCACCGGCAACGAGACCGTCGCGCCGGACGAGCAGATCGTCGCCTGAGACAACGGCCGGGCGGAGCATCCACCCGGCCGTCAACGACAAGAAACACATCGAGGGAGGAAGACCGTGGGGATCTTCAGGCGCCACATGCTGGCGATGGCAGCCCTGTTCCCGCTGCTCGCCGCGGGACCCGCATGCGCGGAGCCGACGACGCTCACCTATTGGGTCGCGTGGGACCCGCTCCAGGCCGAGGCCAAGGCGGCGCAGGCAGCCATCGTGGATTTCGAGGCCGCCAACCCCGACATCAAGGTCAAGACGCAGGTCATCGCCTACGACGCCCTGCACGATAAGCTGGTGACGGCGCTCGCGGGCGGCGATGCCCCCGATATCACCTGGGGCCTGAGCGAGTGGTTCGGCGAGTTCAACAAGATGGGCGTGCTGGCCGACCTCAGCGCCCACGCCAAGACCTGGCCCGACCTCGGCGCGCTGTATTCCAACGTCGTCCAGAACTTGACGATCGACGGCAAGCTGCGGGCGCTGCCCAACTATCTTGGGCTGCGCGCGCTGCTCTATCATGCCGATACGCTGAAGGCGGCAGGCATCGCGGCGCCGCCCAAGACCTGGGACGAGCTGGTTCAGACCTCCGCCGCCATTCAGGCCAAGACCGGAAAGCCGGGCTTCGGCATCGTCGGCAAGGGGGCCCGCGCACCGCAGGAACTCCTCACCTACCTCGGCCAGAACGGCGTCGAGATCGCCAAGCGGATGCCGGACGGGAAATACCGCAACACCTGGGCCGAGGCGCCCGAGGACCTCGAACGGGCGACCGGGGTGCTGGCGCTGTACGGGCGGCTGCTCTCCGAGAAGGCGATCCCGCCGCAATCGGCCAATTGGGGTTGGGAGGAGGAGGACACCAACTTCGCCCTCGGCCAGTACGCGATGGTGATGAACGGCTCCTGGATGAAGGGCCGCATCGACCAGAATCCACAGACGATGCGGGATGTCGCCGTAGCGCCGCCGCCGGCCGGACGAACGGCCGCGACCTTCTTCGAGATCGCCCCGCTCTACATCTTCACCGGCAAGCACCTCGATGCCACTTGGAAGTTCGCCACCTTCCTGCTGAGCCGGGACGTGCAGACCAAGGTGTTCCCGGATCGCTCGCCGCGCTCCGACGTGACCGGTGATCCGGTCTGGGGCAAGCCGTTCACGGATCTGGTGCCGATCGGCATCGCCTTCCCGCCGATCGTCCTGGGGTCGATCCCGCGCGACATGGAGACCGCCCTCGGGCGCGTGCTCCTCAAGGGCGAGAAGCCACCCGCCGTCGCGGCCTGGCTCGCGCAAGCCATCAACAAGAGCCTGAAACGCTCCGGACAACTCTCGGAATAACCGCCGAACTCGGCTCTCGGGATCCAGGCGCGGGGAGGCGCGGGCGTGACAACCATGGATATGGCAACCGGATCGATCGCGTCCCGGCCGCAGGCCGGCATCGGACGCGCTGCCCGACGCGTCTTCTGGCCGTCGGCGCGGGTCCGGGCCGCCTGCGCTTTCCTCGCCCCGGTCGCGGTCTTGGTCGCGGCCCTCATCGCCGCCCCACTGGCCGGCGTGGTGTGGAACAGCCTGCACCATGCCAGCCTGATCGATGCCACGGTCGGCGGCTTCGCGGGTCTCGACAACTTCCGGATGGTGCTAGATGACGAGCACTTCCTCCCGGCGCTGACGCATACGCTGGTCTGGACCATCCTGTCGGTCGCCGGAGAATATGCCTGCGGGCTCGCCACTGCCCTGGCGCTGGCCCAACCGTTCCGGGGGCGTGCCCTGGTGCGCGGCCTCATCATCCTGCCCTGGGTCATCCCGATCGCCATCGCGGGCGTGAACTGGGCTTGGCTGCTCAATCCCGATTACGGGGTCCTGAATGCCTGGCTGGTCCGTATGGGCGTCCTGGCCGAACCCCATGACTGGCTCGGACGCAGCGAGACCGCTCTGCTCACGGTGACCTTGGTCAATGTCTGGCGCAGCTTTCCCTTCTACACGATCAGCCTGCTGGCGGCGCTGACGTCGATCCCGGACGACCTGTACGAAGCCGCGGCGCTGGATGGCGCCGGAATCGTCCGGCGCTTCTTCGTCATCACGCTGCCGCACCTGCGGCCGGTATCGCTGACCCTGATCGTCATCCACGTGATCTGGACCGCGATCAACTTCGACTTCATCTGGGTGATGACCCAGGGCGGTCCGCTCGACGCGACGGAAACGCTGCCGATCCTGATCTACCGCTACGCCATGCAGGAGTTCGACGTCGGCCTCGCCTGCGCCCTGGCCACCCTGTCGATGGCCGCGATGGCGACGCTCTTCCTTGTGCAGGCCCTCGTCGTCCGGGCGCGGGAGGCCCGCTGATCATGGTGGTCTCCGCACGTCACCGGACCCTGTCCGGGCTCGCCACCGGCTTCGTGCTCGTGTTCTTCGTGGCGTTCTGCGTCTTCCCGTTCCTCTGGATGCTCGACACGGCGTTCAAGCCGGCCGCCGAGGTCTTCAGCACGGCACCGACACTGTGGATCGCGAGCCCGACCCTGAGCAACTTCCGCGCGGTCGTGCTGGAGAGCCCGTTCCTCATCTACTTCGGCAACAGCCTGATCGTTGCCGGAGCCTCGACGATCCTGACCGTCAGCCTCTCGGTCTTCGCCAGCTACGCGATGAGCCGCTGGTCGTATCTGTCGGTGACGCAGATCGTCACCGGGGGGCTGATCGTCTCGCAGATGATCCCCGGCGTCCTGCTGCTGATCCCGCTCTACGTCCTGATCCGCGACATGGGATTGCTCAGCACCTACGCGGCGCTGGTGATCGTCTACTGCACCTTCATGGTGCCGCTCGCCAGCTTCATGCTGAAGGGCTTCTTCGATGCCGTCCCGCGCGAGCTGGAGGAGGCGGCGGCGATGGACGGGTGCTCGCGCCTGGGCTTCATCCGGCGCATCCTCCTGCCGGTGACGCTCCCGGGCCTGATGGCGACCGCCGTCTTCGCCTTCATCGCCGCCTGGAACGAGTTCATGTTCGGCTACGTGCTGATCAACGACGATGCCCGCCGGACGCTGACGCCGGGCATCATGCTCTTCAAGGGATCGCACCAGACGGATTGGGGCTCGCTGACCGCCGCCTCCGTGCTGGCCGCGGTGCCGGTGGCGCTCGGCTTCGTCTACGTGCAGCGGTTCCTGATCACCGGTCTCGCCGCGGGTGCGGTGAAGGGCTGATCCGGCGCGGATCGTTGAACAACGTCAAAGGGTTCGGTGTGCGATGACGTCCATCCGCTTGCGGCAGATCTCGAAGACGTTCGGCGACAAGACCGTGATTCCGCCCCTCGATCTGGAGATCGCGGGTGGTGAGTTCGTCGTCTTCGTCGGGCCCTCGGGCTGCGGGAAATCGACCCTGCTGCGCCTGATCGCCGGTCTGGAGGAGATCTCCGGCGGCACGATCGAGATCGACGGGCGGGATGTGAGCCAGGCTCCGCCGGCCGAGCGCGGCCTTGCCATGGTGTTCCAGTCCTACGCCCTCTAACCACATATGAGCGTCGCGGAGAATATCGGCTTCCCGCTGAAGATGGCCGGCGTGCCGAAGGCGGCGATCGCCGGGAAGGTGGCGGAGGCGGCGAGCCGGCTCAACCTGACCGAGCTTCTCGAGCGCCGTCCGAGCCAGCTGTCGGGCGGCCAGCGCCAGCGCGTGGCCATCGGCCGGGCCATCGTCCGCGCGCCGAAGGCGTTCCTGTTCGACGAGCCGCTCTCGAACCTCGACGCCGCCCTGCGGGCCGGCATGCGGATCGAGATCTCCGAGCTGCACCGGCAGCTCGGCACCACGATGATCTACGTCACCCATGATCAGGTCGAAGCCATGACCATGGCCGACACGATCGTGGTGCTCAACAAGGGCCGCATCGAGCAGATCGGCTCGCCCCTGGAGATCTACAACACGCCCGCCAACCTGTTCGTGGCGCAGTTCATCGGCTCGCCGACGATGAACATCCTCCGCGGCCCGGCGGCGGACGCGCTGGGCGCCCCGGTCATCGGGATCCGGCCCGAACATCTCACGATCGTGCCCGCTGCCGGCAACGGCACGGCCGACGGGCTGCCCGGCATCGCCGCTCTCTCAGAGCACCTGGGATCCGACACGTTCGTCCATGTTCGGCTGAACGAGGGTGCGACCGTGAATGCCCGTGTGACCGGTGAATTCCGGATCGACCGCGGTGCCCCGGTGATGGTCGTCCCCGAGCGGGCGCATCTGCACCGCTTCACCGCGAACGGCGAAGCCCTGCGCATCTGATCATCAAAGCCTCTCATGGAGCGCCCGCGACCGGGCGCTTTCCCCCGGCACGCGACGGTGCTGCGGGCGTCCCTCAAGCGGCTCCCAGTTCTGATCGACGACACGCGTTCCTGACAACCGGCCCACCGCAAGGTGCGGCCGGCAAAGCCGTTTGTCGTCGGCAGAAGAGCCAGGCCCGTGAAGCGGTATGGCAGGGGCGACCCCCCATCACCCGGAGGTCCACATGTCGGATAGCACCACGCACGCTCAGACGAGCGACGGGTCAGACAATACCGTGAAGGCCGATTTTTGGAACAAAGCAAGAACCGGAGCCTTCCGTGGCGGCGCGAGCGGCTTCCTCTACGGTCTCGGCGACGACGGCGTCCCGACGCAGGCCCTGATCAACGGGGCGTACATCACCAACGCCTCGCAGAAGGCCCCGTACGGAACCCAGCACCCGTCGGGCGATGTCCTGGAAGTCGAGAAGAGCTTCTTCGCCGGTTACGGCAAGGACATGTGCATCTACATTCAGGACTATTACCCGGACTGGGCCTACAACGGCGGCGTGCGCCCCGGCGATACCCGGACCTACAACCTGAAGGACGGGACATTCACGGAGACTGCGAACGGAGTCTGGGACTATCTCGAAGTCATCGAGTTCGTGACCGAAGCGGTCGCCACCCAGTCGGCTCGTCCTGAGCGCTACGTCTTCGTTCCGTTCAACGAGCCCGATGGCGGGAACTGGTACGCGAACTGGTCCAAGATGAAGCAGCAGTTCCTGGACGACTGGAAGGCGGCCTACGACAAGATCCAGGCCGTCTGGGCTCGCCACGGACTCGGCCATGCGCGGATCGGCGGCCCCGCCCACACGCAGTGGCGCAAGGACCAGTCGACCGACCTGCTGACCTTCGCGCGCGACAACAAGTGTCTTCCGGATGTCTTCATCTGGCACGAGCTGGGGGTCGACAATCTGAAGACTTATCCGATTCACTATCAGGAGTATCGCGCTGTCGAGACTTCGCTCGGCATTTCGCCGATCGCGATCAACATCACCGAATACGGCATGCTGCGGGACATGAGCGTTCCGGGCCAGCTCATCCAGTGGATGTCCCTGTTCGAGCAGACGAAGATCGATGCTCAGGCCGCCTACTGGAACTATGCCGGCAATCTGTCCGACAACACCGCGCGGCCGGCCGGAGCCAACGGTGGTTGGTGGATGTTCAAGTGGTACGGCGATCTCAACGGGAGCGAGACCGTTCAGATGACGACGCCGTCGGCCAAGACGGCCGACATGCTTCGGGCGATCGGTGCCATCGATACGGACAACCGGCGAGCCACGATCCTGTGGGGCGGCCAGGATGGCGATGTCGCGCTGGCTGTCACGGGGCTGGATACGGCCCTGTTCGGAACCAGCGTGGACATCGAGGTCAGGCAGGTCGTGCATTGCGGCACGGAAGGACTCTCGGAAACCCCGCGGGTCATCCAGGCCGCGCGGAAGATCGACCTCACGAATGGCGGTTTCAGCCTCACCGTTCCGGGCTGTGACCGGTATTCCGGCTATCAGATCCTGATCACGCCGGCCCAACTGCGTGACGTGGTCCAGTCGTTCTCCTCACAGACGTGGCTGATCTCGGCCGAGGCGGAGAACCTCTCCATCACGAACGCCAAAGTCTTCTCGCACAGCCCCACCGCGTCCAATGGCTGGCAGTTCCTGGCGTCCGGCGGCCGCGATGTCGGCCAGTTCAACGATCCCGGATCGCGGCTCGATTGGAAGGTCACCGTTCCAAAGGACGGATTGTATCGCCTTCAGGTGATCGGATCGACACCCGGAACGCCCGGGCGGCATGCCCTGTTCGTGGATGGAAAAGATCAGGGGATCATCCAATACGCGGCGGATCTTTCTTTGACGACCACGGATCGGTGGAATTACCGGGGCAGCGCCGAGCGGTCCGTCGTGCTGACAGCCGGTGAGCATACGCTGTCCATCCGGGCGAGTTCCAACGGGGTCTCGAAGCTGCCCGGATCCGACATAACCCTAGACAAGCTGTTCCTCAAATACCTCGGCGATGGCGAGATCACCGAATACCCGTCGACCACCTTCCGCTTGAGTGGCGGATCGAAACTGGACTGGGGGATCGATAACGCGGGCTACGCGGTGCTTCCGGATCAAGGGGCGGCCCATCTCTACGTGACGGCGATCGAGCGCGGCTATTACGATGTGGTGCTCGCGTGGTCCTCGTCCGGCCCGGCGGCAATCACGCTGTCCCTGAACGGGCGTGATCTGCCGATTCCCTCGGCCGACCAGGCCGGCCGCTGGCAGAGCGGGCTGACCGTTCATCTCACGGAGGGGATCAACGAGATTGTTCTCACGTCATCTGCCGAGCTGCGCGTTCAAACGCTCACGACCAAGAGAAACTCCGGGGCGGATGCGAACGCCTATCGGGTCTCCGCCGAGAAGGCGCAGGTGCTGGGCTCCGCGAAGTTCGTGACCGTCAAGCAGTCCGACGGCTCCAACGTGTCCGGCAGCGGCTACGTGACCGGTCTCGGTGGCGGGGCGGCCAACGCGCTTCAGATCAGCCGGCCCGCTTCGGTCGGATCGGGCGATTACGATGTCACGATCGTGTATTCGAATGCACAGGTTGCCGGCAAGCATGAGTACAATCCGCAGGTCGTGGATCTGAAGATCTCCATCTCGGAAGCCGATGATCTCGTCGGATCGACGCGCTTGAGGTACACGTATAGCTGGGTGAGCTTCTGGCAGAAGACCCTGCCGGTCACGCTGAAGACGAACGACACGCCCTTGACGATTTTCAGCCCTGGCGATGTCGGGCCGTACATCGATGCGGTCGTGCTTGCCCCCGTGCAGCCAACGCGGTCTTTCACGTCTCTGATTGTGTGAGGTGAGGGCGCCGTCACTCTGCACGGCGCCCATGGAGCGTCGGCCTTTCTGAAGGAGGTTTCGACGCGCCGCCTTCCGTGACGAAGGCTCATCGCGTGGGCCGGCCCTCTCCGAATGGGGGAGCCGGCTCGCCCCGAGCAGCCGGCATGCATTCTTGACCCGGACGAAGCGGCGCTGCAGATCGGGGCGGCGGCAGGCCGGGCCGCCAGGGGCCGTACTTGAGGGACCGGGTCGCGTGGTGACCGCGTCGTGATTGACCTGATCGGCCTCTTCTCCCTGCGCCGCCGCTCCATCGCGGTGCGGCTCGCCGTCTCGGCCTTCCTGTCGAGCTCCGCGATCCTGCTGATCGCTGCCTGGATCCTGACTACGCTCTACCGCGAGAACACCGAGCGCGCCTTCGACAGCCGTCTGCTCGTCTTCACCAACAACCTCGCCACCGATCTCGTCTCGCCGAACGATCCCGAGAGCCGGACCTTCTCGCTGGGCGATCCGCGCTTCGATCTGCCCCTGTCGGGCTGGTACTGGCAGGTCGGCAAGCCCGATGCGAAGCCCCGGGACGTGCGCACCTCCCGCTCTCTGGTCGGCGTGCCGCTGCCGCCCGCCACCGATTCCGAGGGCAAGATCGGGGTCGGGCAGATCCGCCAGGGCTACGGCCGGGCGCAGGACGGGCGCCTCCTGCGCATCATGGAGCGGGACGTCGATCTCGGCGAGGAGGGCCGCTACACGGTCCGGGTCGCCGGGCCGGCGGACGAAATCGTCAACGATGTCGACCGCTTCCGCAATTCGCTGACCATCACGTTCGGCCTGCTCGGCCTGTCGCTGGCGCTCACCACCCTGCTGCAGATCCGGTTCGGCCTCGCGCCCTTGAAGAAGATGCGCGCGGCTTTGGGCGCCGTCCGCCGCGGCGAGGCCGACCGGATCACCGGCACCTATCCGCGCGACATCGCCCCGCTCACCGGCGAGGTGAACCTGCTGATCGAGACCAACCGCGAGATCCTGGAGCGCGCCCGCACGCAGGTCGGCAACCTTGCCCACGCCCTCAAGACGCCGCTCTCGATCATCGTCAACGAGGTCGGCGCCTCGGACGCACCGGAGGAACTGGCCCAGAAGATCCGCGAGCAGGCGGCGGTGATGCGCGATCAGGTGAACTACCACCTCGACCGGGCGCGGGCCGCCGCGCTCGCCGGCACGCTCGGTACCTCGACGGAGGTCGAGCCGGCGCTGGCCGGCCTCGTGCGCACCTTCGGCAAGATCTATCGCGACAAGGACATCGCCTACGACGTCCACGTCCCGCCAGGCCTGCGCTTCCGAGGGGAGCGCCAGGACTTCGAGGAGATGGTCGGCAACCTTGTCGATAACGCCTCGAAATGGGCCCATGCCCGTGTGGCGATCCGGGCGGAGGCTGTGACCAAAGCCGATTATCCGCACTTGGTCGTAGCCATCGAGGATGACGGTCCCGGTCTTCCGCCGGAGGCGCGCCAGGCCGTGCTCGGCCGGGGGCGGCGGCTCGACGAATCGAAGCCCGGTTCCGGTCTCGGCCTGTCCATCGTGGCGGATCTCGCCACGCTCTACCGGGGTCGCTTCACGCTGGAGGAGGCGGCGCTCGGCGGCCTGCGGGCGGTGCTGGAGGTGCCGGGCGATGCGCCCGTGGGTGCGGCGGCGCATTGACGCGATCCGGGGCACCGGATCGTGTTTCGCGGTCCGGTCCAAGTCTTCGTGCCGCTGAGTCCTTTGTCTTCGCTCTTGTCTTCGCGCGGCAGTTGCGTGACACCAGGCCGCCGCCGGGGGGCGTCGTGGCGTTCCGCCGCCGGCTCCACATGGTGTGGAGAGACGTACGGGCCGGTTCGGCCCGCTGGCGAAGGTTCGATGACGGCGATCTGGTTCATTCTGGCGGCCATGACCGCGGCGGCCGTCCTGGGCCTGCTCTGGCCGCTGTCGCGGCGCGCCGTCGTGCCGACTGGCGAGGCGGGTGGCACCGCGATCGCCACCGAGACCGCCTTCTACGAGGATCAGATCGCCGAAATAGCGCGTGATCAGGAGCGCGGCCTGATCGCCCCGGAGGAGGCCGAGTCCGCCAGGGCGGAGGCGGGTCGGCGCCTGCTTCGGGCAAGCCGCGAGGTCAGGCTGGAGGCCGAGGATGCCGGCATCGTCGAGGCCGCGCGCCCGGCCGAGCCGCGCCTGCGCCGGCGTCGGGCGGCCTCGGCCTTCGCGGTCTCCACCATTCCGCTGGTGGCGCTGATCGCCTACGGCCTCTACGGCTCGCCGGAACTGCCGGCCCAGACCGAAGCCGACCGGCAGGCGACCCGCGGCGGCACCGACGAGTTGATGAAGGCCGTCGGGCAGATCGAGGCGCGGCTCGCCCGCGATCCGAATGACGCCCGTGGCTGGGCGGTGCTCGCCCCGGTCTACATGCGCACCGGCCGTTTCGACGATGCCGCCCGCGCCTACGGCAACATCGCCCGGCTGAAGGGCGAGACCGCCGAACTCCTGGCCGATCAAGCCGAAGCCCTCACGGCGGCGGGCGACGGCACCGTCACCCCCGAAGCCAAGGCGCTGTTCGAGAAGGCGCAGGCCAAGGATCCGAACGCGCCGAAACCCCGGTTCTTTCTCGCCCGTGCCGCCGAGCAGGCGGGCGATACCGACGGGGCGATCCGCCAGCTCGCCGCCCTCGAAGCTGCCAGCGCGCCGGACGCGCCGTGGCTCGGGATTGTCCGGCAGAGCCTGGCGCGCCTCAAGGGTGAGCCTGCGCCGCCGCCCTCGGTGCCGCAGGCGGCCCCGAAGGTCCCGGCCGAGCAGCAGGCCGCGATCCGCGGCATGGTCGACGGGCTCGATGCCCGGCTGAAGGCCGGCAGCGGCACACCGGACGAGTGGCTGCGACTGGTTCGGTCCCGGGCCGTGCTGGGTGAGCACGATCAGGCCACCGCGGCCCTGGCCCGTGCTCGGACGGCGCTCGCCGGCGATCCACAGGGTTTGGCGCAGGTCGAGCAGGGCGCTCGTGCCATTGGTCTGGAGCCGGCGGGCGGGTCGTCGCGTTTGACCGAGCCGGCCCCGGCGCCAGCCGGACCGGCGGCCCGGGCCGAGACCGAAGCCGCGATGGCAGCCGTGCGCGCCATGCCGCAGGCGGAGCGCGACGCCGCCATTCGCGGCATGGTCGAGGGGCTCGACCGGCGCCTCGCCGCCCGGGGCGGTACGCCGGACGAGTGGATGCGCCTCGTGCGTTCCTACAGCGCGCTCGGCGAGCGCGAGCAGGCGGTCAGGACCCTGGATCGTGCCCGGATGGCGCTCGCCGCCAACGGCGATGCGGTAACGCGGCTCGACGGACTCGCCCGGGAACTCGACCTGCCGCCGAAGCCCAATCCCTGAGCGTGACCGTCACGCGGCGACGGCCGTACGACAATCGGTCCTGATGCCCGCCCTTGACCGGCGCTCTCCTGAGGCCGACACCCTGAGGAGCTAGAATGAGAACGGTTCGGGGTTGGGCGGGCGACCGCCGACCGGACCGCGGGGTGGAAGTATCGTGACGCGTAAGAGCCGCCGCCTGATCCTGATTGCCGCCTGCGGCAGCGTGCTGGCGCTCGCGGTGGGGCTGATCCTGTTCGCCATGAGCGGCTCGATCGTGTTCTTCCGTTCGCCCACCGACATCGCGCTTCAGAGCATCGCACCAGGAACCCGCCTGCGACTCGGCGGCCTCGTGAAGGACGGTTCGCTCAAGCGCGGACCGGACCAGACGGTGGACTTCGCCGTAACCGATACGAACGCCACCGTCGAGGTCCAGTATAAGGGGTTGCTGCCGGACCTGTTCCGCGAGGGGCAGGGCGTGGTCGCCGAGGGCGTCCTGGAGCCGGGCGGCCAGTTCCGCGCCGACACCGTGCTCGCCAAGCACGACGAATCCTACATGCCCCGCGAGGTGGCCGACGCGCTGAAGGCGCAGGGGCGTTGGCAGGAGGGCGGCCCGAACAAGGCGGCCCCCGCCGTCAAGCCATCCACCGCCACGGCGGATTCGACCCTCGGCCCCCGCAGCGAGCGGTGAGAGAACCTGCATGATCGTCGAGACCGGCCATTTCGCGCTCGCGCTCGCCCTGGCGATCTCCCTCGTCCAGATGGTGATGCCGATCTGGGCTGCCCGCTCGGGCGACCCGGCACTCCGCCAGATCGCCTCGCAGGCGGCGCTCGGCGCCTTCGCCTGCATCCTGTTCGCCTTCGCGGCGCTTACCTACGCGCACGTCACTTCGGACTTCTCGGTCCAGAACGTCGTTGAGAACTCGCACACGCAGAAGCCGCTGATTTACAAGATCTCCGGCGTCTGGGGGAACCACGAGGGCTCGATGCTCCTGTGGGTGCTGATCCTCACCCTGTTTGGCGCCTGCGTGGCGGCGGCGAAGAACTCCGTGCCGCCGCGGTTGCGAGCCAACACGCTCGGCGTGCAAGGGTTGATCACCTTCGTGTTCGTGCTGTTCATCATCACGACCTCGAACCCGTTCAGTCGCGTCATCCCGGCGCCGCTGGAGGGCAACGATCTCAACCCGCTGCTGCAGGATGTCGGGTTGGCGATCCACCCGCCACTCCTCTACATCGGCTATGTCGGCTTCTCGATCAGCTTCGCCTTCGCGGTCGCCGCGCTGATCGACGGGCGGATCGACGCCGTCTGGGCCCGCGCCGTGCGGCCCTGGACGCTCACCGCCTGGAGCTTCCTGACGCTGGGCATCGCGATGGGCTCCTACTGGGCCTATTACGAGCTCGGCTGGGGCGGCTGGTGGTTCTGGGATCCGGTCGAGAACGCCTCTCTGATGCCGTGGATCGCCGGCACGGCGCTGCTGCACTCAACCGTGGTTATGGAGAAGCGCGACGCCCTGAAGGTCTGGACGGTGCTGCTCGCGATCCTCACCTTCTCGCTCTCGCTGATCGGCACGTTCCTTGTTCGCTCGGGCGTGATCACGTCGGTCCATTCCTTCGCCACCGACCCGACCCGCGGCGTCTTCATCCTGGCGATCCTGATACTGTTCATCGGCGGCTCGTTGACGCTGTTCGCGTGGCGGGCGCCGCTGCTGCGGCAGGGTGGGCTGTTCGCACCGATCTCCCGCGAGGGGGCGCTCGTCCTCAACAACCTGTTCCTGGTCGCGGGCTGCGCCACGGTGCTGGTCGGCACGCTCTATCCGCTGCTCCTCGAGATGCTGACCGGCGAGAAGATCACGGTCGGGCCGCCCTTCTTCAATTCCACCTTCGTGCCGCTGGCGATCCCGCTCCTGCTGATCGTCCCAGCCGGGCAGGCTTTGGCCTGGAAGCGCGGCGACGTGCTCGCTGCCGCGCAGCGCCTGTTCGCTGCCCTGGCGCTGGCCCTGGTGGTCGGTTTCGGGGTGCTGGCCCTGACCTGGGGCGGCCCGGTGATGGCGCCGGTGGGGATCGGCCTCGGTGTCTATCTGCTGATCGGCTCGGCGCTGGAGATCGTCTCCCGCGCCCGGGGTTACGGATCGAGCCGGGCCCGCTCGCTCGGCCAGATCGGGCGCCGCGCCATCGGTCTGCCGCGCTCGGCCTGGGGCACGGCGCTGGCTCATGCCGGCGTCGGCGTGGTGGTGTTGGGTATCGCCGCGCAGGGATGGGCCGCGGAGGGGCTGGCGACCCTTAAGCCCGGTCAGAGCCTGACGACGGGGCCCTACACGGCGACCCTGGAGCGCGTCGCGCCCCGCAAGGGCCCGAACTACGAGGAGGCCGCTGCCTATCTCACGATCCGGACCCGCGCTGGCGACGAGGTCGGGCAGGTGGAGACTGGCAAGCGCTTCTATCCGAGCCGCAAGATGGCGGTGACGGAATCCGGCTTGCTGACGATTGGGGTGAGCCAAGTCTATGCGAGCCTCGGCGAGATCGGCCAGGACGGCAGCGTCGGCCTGCGGCTGTACTACAAGCCGCTGGTGCTGCTGATCTGGCTCGGCGCCGTGGTGATGGCGGCGGGCGGTGGCCTCTCGCTCACGGACCGTCGGATGCGCGTCGGTGCCCCCGCCAAGGCGAAGGCGCGGCCGCTGCCCAACGCGGTGCCGGCCGAGTGAGGATGGACATGAAGGCCTCCGCGTCTCTCCCGCTCCCGATTGACGGGGCGAGTGCCCTGCGCAGCGGCAGCGAAAGCGGCATGCGGGGTCGTTTCGGCGCTGCTGTCTTCCTGCTCTCCGTGCTCCTTACCCCCGCCTACGCCGTCCAGCCCGACGAGGTGCTGAAGGATCCTGTCCTCGAGCATCGCGCGCGCGAGATCTCGGCCGAGCTGCGCTGCCTCGTCTGCCAGAACCAGTCGATCGACGATTCCGACGCGCCGCTCGCCAAGGACCTGCGTCTGATCGTGCGCGAGCGCTTGGAGAAGGGCGACAGCGACAAGTCGGTGCTCGACTACGTCGTGGCGCGCTACGGCGAGTTCGTGCTGCTGCGCCCGGTCTTCGCCCCGCACACCCTGCTGTTGTGGCTGACGCCCGTGCTTGCCGTGCTGCTCGGCGGATTCGGCATCTGGCGCCTCGCGCGCCGCCGAGTGCCGGCGACCGGTCGAAGCTTGTCGGCCGCCGAGGAGGCGGAGGTCGCCGCGCTCCTGAGACGGGAGTAATATCCAGGCCGCCGCGATTCGCCCGTTCGGCTCGGCACGAGTCTTGGATCGGGCATCGTGGGCCGCGTGTTCGGCGGCGTGCCCGGGGGCAGGACGATGACGGCCGCTACGCTCACCATCTCAAGCCGCAACTATTCCTCGTGGTCCCTGCGGGGCTGGCTGATCTGCCGGATGTCGGGTCTCGATTTCGAGACGGAGGTCCTGTCCGGCACCGATGCCGGCAGCCGGGCCGAGCTGCTCCATCTCTCGCCCTCGTTCCTCGTGCCGCGTCTACGCCACGGCGACGTAGTGGTCTGGGATACGCTCGCCATCGCGGAATATCTCGCCGAGACGTTTCCGGAGGCCGGCTTTCTGCCGGGCAACATCGCGGAGCGTGCCCATTGCCGCTCGATCGCCGGTGAGATGCATTCCGGTTTCGTGAATCTGCGCTCGGCGCTGCCAATGAACCTCCGCGCTTTCCATCCCGCCTTCCGCGTATTCAACGGCGCGAAGGCCGATATCGAGCGCATCGTCACGATTTTCGACGATTGCTTGGACCGCTATGACGGGCCCTTCCTGTTCGGGGCCAAGCCCTGCCTCGCTGACGCCCTGTACGCGCCCGTCTGCACCCGCTTCCGAACCTACGATGTCGCCCTCCCACCCCGCGCCGCCCTGTATCGCGACACGATCCTGCACTGGCCGTTGATGGTGGAATGGGCCGAGGCCGCCGCCGACGAGCCGGATGAGATCGAAGAACTCGAAATGGAGTTCTGACCCGTCAGGGCGCGAATGGGCTGTTCCGGCTAGGGCGCCTCGAAGGGATTCCTCGGCGGCACAATGATCGATGGTCCGTTACCAAGCGGCTTGACCGCGCGTACAAGGTCGCCAAGGCCGCAGGCACGCGCGCTTACGCCACGCCGGAGTTGCAATTTTTTGCATGGCACCAATTCATGGTGCAGCACACACGTGGCCGGTTGATGCTTTGCCGGTTATAAAAACCTTCTTTCTGACAGCCGCTTAACATGCCACCCTGCTTTCCGCACAAAGCGGGTGACAGCGCGACAGACATCCTTTGTCATGCGACCGGACTGCGCGATTGAAGCTAACCGGCATTTCTGTTCCTCTTCGCATTAGAACAGGAACAGACTGGGCTGGAAACCATGGCGCGTCACGAGCCCTGGAGCGCCGAGCGCGCCACCGGGATCATCGCTGAGCACACCCATCTCGAAGGGGCCACGCTGCCGATCCTGCACGCGTTGCAGGAAACGTTCGGCTACGTGGATTCCGGCGCCGTGCCGCTGATCGCCGACGCGCTGAACCTGTCGCGCGCCGAAGTGCACGGCTGCATCACCTTCTACCACGACTTCCGCGCCCACCCGGCTGGCCGTCACGAGGTGAAGCTGTGCCGGGCCGAGGCCTGCCAGGCCATGGGCTCCGATACGCTCCATCGCGAGATCCTCGGCCGCCTCGGCTGCGGCTGGCACGAGACCACGGCGGATGGCAGCGCCACGGTGGAGCCGGTCTATTGCCTCGGCCTCTGCGCCAACGGCCCGGCCGCCCTCATCGACGGTGAGCCGCTCGCCCACCTGACCGCAGACGCCCTTGAAGCCGCTTTGACGGAGGTGCGCCAGTGAGCGTCACGCTCTACGTTCCCCGCGACGCCGTCGCCCTGGGCCTTGGTGCCAACAAGGTCGCCCGCGCGCTGTTTGCCGGCGCCGAGCGCCGAGGCCTCGACGTGACCATCGTCCGCACCGGATCCCGCGGTCTGGCGTGGCTGGAACCGATGGTCGAAGTCGGGACGCCGGAGGGGCGCATCGCCTACGGGCCGGTCAAGCTCGCCGATGTCGAGGCGTTGCTGGATGCCGGCCTGACCCAGGGCGGCGACCATGCCCTGCGCCTTGGCGACCCGGAAAAGATCCCGTTCCTAGCCCGGCAACAGCGCCTGACCTTCCACCGCTGCGGCGTGATCGATCCGGTCTCCGTGGACGATTACCGGGCTCATGGCGGCTATCGCGGCCTTGAGGCGGCTCTGAAGCTCGATGCCGAGGGCATCGTGGCGGCGGTGCGCGAGTCCGGCCTGCGTGGCCGGGGCGGTGCTGGCTTCCCGGCCGGCATCAAGTGGAACACCGTGATGCTCGCCAAGGCGGACCAGAAGTATGTGGTCTGCAACGCCGACGAGGGTGATTCCGGTACCTTCGCTGACCGGATGATGATGGAGGGCGACCCCTTCAACCTCATCGAGGGCATGACCATCGCGGGCGTGGCGACGGGAGCCACTCGTGGCTACATCTATCTGCGCTCCGAGTATCCGCAGGCCTTCGCGACCCTCAAGGAAGCGATCGCCAACGGTATCCAGGCCGGGGTGCTCGGCGACGACGTTCTCGGCTCGGGCAAGAGCTTCCACCTGGAAGTGCGCCTCGGGGCGGGCGCCTATATCTGCGGCGAGGAAACCTCGCTGCTGGAGAGCCTGGAGGGCAAGCGCGGGATCGTGCGCGCCAAGCCGCCGATCCCGGCGCTGAAGGGCTTCCTCGGCAAGCCGACGCTGGTCAACAACGTCATGACCTTCACGGCCGTGCCGTGGATCCTGCACAACGGCGCCAAGGCCTACGCCGATTACGGCATGGGCCGGTCGCTCGGCACCCTCCCGATCCAGCTCGCCGGCAACATCAGGCATGGCGGCCTGATCGAGATGGCCTTCGGCATCACCCTGCGGCAGGTCATCGAGGATTTCGGCGGCGGTACGCGCTCGGGCCGGCCGGTCCGGGCCGTGCAGGTCGGCGGGCCACTGGGCGCCTACTTCCCCGATCATCTCCTCGACACGCCGCTGGATTACGAGGCGATGGCCGCCCAGAAGGGCCTCGTCGGCCATGGCGGCATCGTGGTGTTCGACGACACCGTCGACATGGCGGCCCAAGCTCGCTTCGCCTTCGAGTTCTGCGCCACCGAGTCGTGCGGCAAGTGCACGCCCTGTCGCGTTGGCGCGACCCGCGGCGTCGAGACCATGGACAAGGTGATCGCCGGCATCCGGCCGGAGGCGAACCTCAGCCTGATCGCGGATCTCTGCGAAGTTATGACCGATGGGTCGCTCTGCGCCATGGGTGGGCTGACGCCGATGCCCGTCATGAGCGCGATCACCCATTTCCCCGAGGATTTCACCCGCGCGGGCTCGCTGCCCGTCGCGGCCGAGTGAGGAGGCTCCCATGGCCCTCATCAAAGAGATCGACTACGGCACGCCGATCCGCGTTGCCGAGCAGACGGTCACGCTGACCATCGACGGCATGTCGGTGACCGTGCCGGCCGGCACCTCGGTGATGGCGGCGGCGATGCACGCCGGCACGCAGATCCCGAAGCTCTGCGCCACCGACTCGCTGGAGCCGTTCGGTTCCTGTCGCCTCTGCCTCGTAGAGATCGAGGGGCGGCGCGGCACGCCCGCCTCCTGCACGACCCCGGCCGAGAACGGCATGGTGGTGCACACGCAGAACGAGAAGCTCGCCAAGCTTCGCAAGGGCGTGATGGAGCTCTACATCTCCGATCACCCGCTGACCTGCCTGACCTGCGCAGCCAACGGCGATTGCGAATTGCAGGATATGGCCGGCGTCGTGGGTCTGCGCGACGTACGCTACGGCTACGACGGCGACAACCACGTCGCGCCGACCGCCGAGAAGTACCTGCCGAAGGACGAGTCGAACCCGTACTTCACCTACGACCCGTCGAAGTGCATCGTCTGCAACCGCTGCGTCCGCGCCTGCGAGGAGGTCCAGGGCACCTTCGCGCTGACCATCGCAGGGCGAGGCTTCGACAGCCGCGTGGCGGCCGGCCCGACCAACTTCTTCGAATCCGAGTGCGTGTCCTGCGGCGCCTGCGTGCAGGCCTGCCCGACCGCGACCCTCCAGGAAAAGTCGATCCACGAATTCGGTCAGCCCGAGCACGCCGAGGTGACGACCTGCGCGTATTGCGGCGTCGGTTGCTCGTTCAAGGCCGAGATGCAGGGCGAGCGGGTCGTCCGCATGGTCCCGTACAAGGGCGGCAAGGCCAACGAGGGTCATAGCTGCGTCAAGGGCCGCTTCGCCTACGGCTATGCTACCCACAAGGACCGCATCACCAAGCCGATGATCCGCGAGAAGATCACGGATCCGTGGCGTGAGGTCTCCTGGGAGGAGGCGATCGACCGGGCCGCGAGCGAGTTCAAGCGGATCCAGGCCAAGTACGGCAAGGATTCGGTCGGCGGCATCACCTCGTCGCGCTGCACCAACGAGGAGGCCTACCTCGTCCAGAAGCTGGTGCGCGCCGCCTTCGGCAACAACAACGTCGATACCTGCGCCCGCGTCTGCCACTCGCCGACCGGTTACGGCCTGATGTCGACGCTCGGCACCTCGGCCGGCACCCAGGACTTCAAGTCGGTCGAGAATTCCGACGTGATTCTGGTGATCGGCGCCAACCCGACCGACGGCCACCCGGTCTTCGGCTCGCGCATGAAGAAGCGCCTGCGCGAGGGCGCCAAGCTGATCGTCGCCGATCCGCGGAAGATCGATATGGTGAAGTCGCCCCACATCAAGGCCGACTTCCACCTGCCGCTGAAGCCTGGCTCCAACGTCGCCTTCATCAACTCGCTGGCGCACGTGATCGTCACCGAGGGGCTGATCGACGAGGCCTATGTCCGCGAGCGCTGCGACCTGCCCGAATTCGAATCCTGGGCGCGGTTCATCGCCGAGGAGCGGCACTCCCCGGAGGCGCAGCAGCAATTCACCGGTCTCGACCCGGCGGAGGTCCGCGGTGCGGCCCGGCTCTACGCCAAGGGCGGCGCGGCCGGCATCTACTACGGGCTGGGCGTCACCGAGCACAGCCAGGGCTCGACCATGGTGATGGGCATGGCCAACATCGCCATGGCCACCGGCAACATCGGCAAGCTCGGCGCCGGCGTGAACCCGCTGCGCGGCCAGAACAACGTCCAGGGCTCCTGCGACATGGGCTCGTTCCCGCACGAGCTCACCGGCTACCGCCACGTCTCGGACGATGCCACCCGCGAGAGCTTCGAGGCGCTCTGGGGCGCCAAGCTCGACAGCGCGCCGGGGTTGCGCATCACCAACATGCTGGATGAAGCCGTCGATGGCAGCTTCAAGGGCCTCTACATCCAGGGCGAGGACATCGCGCAGTCGGATCCCGACACGCACCATGTGACCTCGGGCCTGATGGCGATGGAGTGCATCGTCATCCAGGACCTGTTCCTGAACGAGACCGCCAAATACGCCCACGTCTTCCTGCCGGGCGCCTCGTTCCTGGAAAAGGACGGCACCTTCACCAATGCCGAGCGCCGCATCTCCCGCGTGCGCAAGGTCATGGCCCCGATGGGCGGCTACGGCGACTGGGAGGGCACGGTGCTGCTCTCCAACGCGCTGGGCTACCCGATGAACTACAACCACCCGTCCGAGATCATGGACGAGATCGCAGGCCTGACGCCGAGCTTCACCGGCGTGTCCTACGCCAAGCTCGACGAGCTGGGTTCGGTGCAGTGGCCCTGCAACGAGAAGGCGCCGCTCGGCACACCGATGATGCACGTGGACCGGTTCGTCCGCGGCAAAGGCCGGTTCATGATCACCGAGTTCGTGGCCACCGAGGAGCGCACGGGGGCGAAGTTCCCGCTGATCCTGACCACGGGCCGGATCCTGTCCCAGTACAATGTCGGCGCGCAGACCCGGCGCACCGAGAACTCGCGTTGGCACGAGGAGGACGTGCTGGAGATCCACCCGTTCGACGCGGAGCTGCGTGGTATCGTCGACGGCGATCTGGTCTCACTGGAGAGCCGCTCGGGCGACATCGCGCTCAAGGCCAAGGTCTCGGAGCGGATGCAGCCCGGTGTGGTCTACACCACCTTCCACCACGCCAAGACCGGCGCCAACGTCATCACCACCGATTTCTCGGATTGGGCGACCAACTGCCCCGAATACAAGGTGACCGCGGTGCAGATCCGGCGGACCAACCGGCCGTCCGACTGGCAGGCGAAGTTCTACGAGGAGGATTTCTCGTTGACGCGCATTGCCCAGACGCTCGACGCGGCGGAGTGAGGCGATGAGCGCGCTACGCCAGGAAGACAAGCTCCTTCGTATGGCCAACCAGATTGCCACCTTCTTCCGGTCGTACCCGGAGGAGGAGGCGGTGGCCGGCATCCACAAGCACATCGTGGCGTTCTGGACGCCCAAGATGGTCTCGAAGCTCGAAGCGGCCCTGCCCGAGATGGGCGACCGGGCCGACATCCTGGTGCAGCGGGCCCTGCGCGGCGGCGAGCCTCAGGCTGAGAGCCCGATCCGCGCGGCGACTCGCGATCCGCAGAAGCTCGGTGAGGGTGCCAGCGACGCCGGCTGAACCGTTCGAACGAGCTCGATACGCTTCTCTCCATTGCAGCATCGTCAGGGCCCGGATTTTCCGGGCCCTGATGCGTTTTGGTGTCCCGGTGCCCGCCGGATGCATCGGGCTCATATCCTCACAGGGGTCAGAGAGCCGGATTGCGGGTTGCCTCCAACGCTAAGGCAGCGTGCTGGGACTGCGATCTCGAGAACCTTCACCTAAGATGTTTCGCCTACAGATTGCGCAGATACGGATTAAATCTGTCCACTCAGCGTGCACTACGCTAGCGCCCTGTACACAGATCGCGCATTCTGCGGCACCGAGCGGTCCACCAGGATGACCGCCGTCGAGGAGTCGGTCATGGGTGCTGGAGTGGCGGGCGCGGTCGTGCCCGGCGGTACGCCGGGTCTGTTGTCCCGCGAGCGGATCGTGGCCAAGGCAGGGTTCAACCGGTGGCTGGTGCCGCCGGCGGCGCTGGCGATCCATCTCTGCATCGGCATGGCCTACGGCCTGTCAGTGTTCTGGCTGCCGCTGACGCGGGCCGTCTCGGTCGGTCGGCCGGGCCCCGCAGCCTGCCCCGACATGGGCGTGATGACGGCCCTGTTCACGACCACCTGCGATTGGCGCGTCAGCGACCTCGTGACGGTCTTCTCGATCGGCATCGTGATGCTCGGCCTCTCGGCGGCCCTGTTCGGCGGCTGGCTGGAGCGGGCGGGCCCGCGCAAGGCCGGCATCGCGGCGGCTTTGTGCTGGGGCGGCGGCTTCCTGATCGGCGCGCTCGGCGTCTACATCCACCAGCTCTGGCTGATCTGGCTCGGCCTAGGCCTGATCGGCGGCATCGGGCTCGGCCTCGGCTACATCTCGCCGGTCTCGACGCTCATCAAGTGGTTCCCAGACCGGCGCGGCATGGCCACCGGCATGGCGATCATGGGCTTCGGCGGCGGTGCGATGATCGGTTCGCCCCTGGCCGATACCCTGATCAAGAGCTTCCGGACCGCGGATTCGGCCGGCGTCTGGCAGACGCTGGCTGTGATGGGGATCGGCTACATCCTGTTCATGCTGGGCGGCGCCTTCGGCTACCGCGTGCCGCCGGCCGGCTGGCGCCCGGACGGCTGGACGGCGCCGGCTGCCAAGAACGCGATGATCGCCTCCGGGCACGTGCATCTCCGGGAGGCGCACAAGACCCTTCAGTTCTGGATGATCTGGCTCGTCCTGTTCCTCAACGTGTCCGCTGGTATCGGCGTGTTGGCGTTGGCCTCGCCGATGCTGCAGGAGATTTTCGGCGGCGCGCTGATCGGCCAGCCGGGCACGAGCTTCTCCGCACTCGACGGAGGCCAGAAGGCGCAGGTCGCTGCGATCGCGGCGGGCTTCGTCGGCCTGCTCTCGCTGTTCAATATCCTGGGCCGGTTCTTCTGGGCGTCGATGTCGGACCGCATCGGCCGGAAGGTTACCTACGCGATCTTCTTCGCGCTGGGCGGCGTCCTCTACGCGGCGGCCCCCTGGGCGGCCGGCATCGGGTCGCAGGCGTTGTTCGTCGCCATCTTCTGCGTGATCCTGTCCATGTATGGCGGCGGCTTCGCGACCGTGCCGGCTTACCTCGCCGACGTGTTCGGCACGCAGTTCGTGGGGGCCATCCATGGCCGCCTGCTCACCGCGTGGTCGATGGCGGGCATCGTCGGGCCGTTCGTCATCACGAAGATCCGCGAAGCTCAGGTGGCGGCCGGCGTCCAGGGAGCCGATCTCTATGGCCGGACCATGTACGTGCTGGCGAGCTTCCTGGCGGTCGGGTTCCTGTGCAACCTGCTCGTCCGGCCGCTGGCCCAACGCTGGTTCATGTCCGAGTCGGAGCGCGCCTCCCTCGACGTCAAAGCCGGTGCCACGGCCTCCGGACCGTCGGGCTCCTTCGGCATCGGCCGCGGCGGTTTCAGCCCCGGTGCGGCCGTGGCCTGGGCGGTTGTCGGCATCCCGATCGTCTGGGGCATCGGCATCACCCTGTCGAAGGCCTTCATCCTGTTCCGGTGAGCGACTGCCGCGCGCGGTTGTGGGTGTCGTCCTGGGTCGCTAGGCTCTCGGTGACTTGCGGTGCCGGGATCCCTGTGTGGTGATCGACAAGCTGGACTTCCTGCTCGCGCTCGCCCGCGAGCAGCATTTCGGACACGCCGCCGAGGCCTGCGGGGTGACTCAGCAGACTCTCTCGGCCGGCGTGAAACAGCTGGAGAACCGCTTCGGCGTGCAGCTCGTGCTGCGCGGCTCGCGCTTCCAGGGCTTCACCCCAGAAGGGGAGCGGGTGCTGGAATGGGCGCGGCGGATCGTGGCCGATGCCCGCGCGATGCACGAGGAGGTCACCGGCCTGCGCCGGGGCCTGACCGGGCATCTGCGCATCGCGTCGATCCCCACGGCCCTGCCGATGATCGCGCATCTCACCACGCCCTACCGGGAGCGGCACCCGGACGTGCGGCTCACGGTCGAGTCGGCGACCTCGACCGACATCTTCTCGCTGATCGAGAATCTGGAGGCGGATGCCGGCCTGACCTATCTCGACAACGAGCCCCTCGGGCGCGTGATCTCCGTCCCGCTCTACCGGGAGCGCTACCGTCTCGTCACGGCGATCGGCGGTCCCTTCGACCAGCGGGAGAGCGTCACCTGGGCCGAGACCGGCAGCCTGCCGCTCTGCCTGCTCACCCCCAACATGCAGAACCGGCGGATCATCGATCAGCAGATCCGGGAATCGGGGGCCGATCCCGCCGCGACCCTGGAATCGAACTCGATGATCGTCTTGCTGACCCATGTGCGTACCCTGCGCTGGGCCTCGATCATGCCGGAGATCCTGGTGGATGCCCTAGGACCCATCGAGGGCGTACGGGCCATCCCGATCACCGCACCGGATCTGGTGCATACGATCGGCCTCGTCGCCCCACGCCGCGAGCCGTCCACCCCGATGGTCACCGCCCTCGTGGCCATCGCCCGGTCGCTCGCTCGTACGCTTGATCCGGGGGTATCGGACGCGTCATCCGCCTGATCGCTGGGCGCGTCACGGGCATCGTTAGACAGCACCGACGAAAAAAGCCGCCCCGTCTCCGGAGCGGCTTCGTAGCGACCGGGCTGGTGCCCGTCGGCTTACTTGATCTTGGTTTCCTTGAACTCGACGTGCTTGCGCGCGACCGGGTCGTACTTGCGCATCGACAGCTTCTCAGTCTGCGTCCGGGAGTTCTTCTTGGTGACGTAGAAGTAGCCCGTGTCGGCGGTGGACATGAGCTTGATCTTGACGGTGACGGCCTTGGCCATGGCGCGGCGCTCCTGCAGGGTGCGGCATTCCGCGTGAGCGAAACGCAAATGGCCGGGAGAACCCGGCCGAATACGGGCGGGTGAATGCCCGATCGAGCCGTTCAGGTCAAGAGTGGACGGCCCTGCGCTCTGTCACCGCGAGGGATCCCGCGAAGGCCAGGAACAGGGCGAGCAGCGCCAGCGCGAAGCCGTGCGGCGGTATGAGGTCGAGCCCACCGCCGATCACTGGTGGCCCCAGCATCAGGCCGACATTGTACAGCACCACGAAGGCCGCGTTGGCGCCGGCGAGATCGTTTGCCGGCGTGCGGTCGCCCAGCATGGCGAGCCCGACCGTGTAGAGCGTGCCGGCGATGCCGCCCCAGACCAAGAGCAGCAGGCCGAACGCTAGGGGGTTCCCGGCCGTCAACGGGATGAGCGCCGAGCCGGTGGCGCCCGCGAGACCTGCGCCGAGCAACACCGCGCCGCGGTTGAACCGGTCGGCGAGCCAACCGAACGGAATCTGGAACAGCACATTGCCGAGTGCGATCAGGCTGACGAGCCCGGCCGCGCCTTGTGCGTCGTAGCCGAGGCGCAGGCCGTAGAGGGGCAGGATCGCGAAGATGCCGGTCTCCACCGCTCCGTACGCGAGGGCGGCCGCGAGCGCGCCGGGAGCAAGGCGCAGGTAGCTGAAGATGCTCCGGCCCGAACCCGGCTCGATCGTCGGCGACAGCCCGCGGGCGAGCAGGATGGGTAGGCCGCCGGCCAGCATGAGGGCGGCGCCGGTCGCGTAGGGGGCCAGCCCCTCGGTGCCGACGAGCGCCAGCAGGAGCGGGCCGACCGCAAAGCCCGCTGCCAGGACGGTGGCGTAGATGCCCATCACGAGGCCCCGTCGCTCCGGCGGGGCGGCGGCGTTGATCCAGTACTCGGAGAGCACGAACAGGGCACCGAGCGTCATCGAGAAGACGAAGCGCAGGGGAAACCAGAGCGCGATACCCGGCAGGATCGGGAAGAGGGTGAGGCTGGCCGCCCCGACGATCAGCGCCAGGCCGAGCAGCGGGGCGACCCCGATCCGGGCGGCCAGCCGCGGAACGAACGGCACCGTGCAGATGCTGGCGATGCCCGCCACCGCGGTGTTGATCCCGATCAGCGTGCTCGACGCGCCGCGTCGCTCCAACTCGATCGACAGGAGCGGGATCGACAGGCTCAGACCGATGCCCACGACGGTGACGCAGGTGACTGCCGCCGCGATGGCCGCCACATCCTCCGAGCTGATTCCGCGCCGTCCCGCGTTTTCCACGTCCTTTTGGTTCACAAGGCTACCCGTTCGCGCCGGCCGTAGCGCTCGTAATGGAACGGGATCATCCGGTACGGGGCGAAATCGGCGGCGATCTGAGCTTCGAGGTCGTCCAAGATGGCGCGGGTGATGTACGGCAGGTCGAGCTTACGGGCCGCATCGAGGCGGACCCAAGCGAGTTCGGTGAACTCGGCATCGGCCTGAACCCGGCCCGGCTCCTCGGCCGCCACCATCCGATGATCGACCGCGAAGAAGCGCGTGTCGAACCGGCGCACGCGCTTCGGCGGGGTGATCGCCCGGGCCACGAGGTGCAGCGCCTCGAGATCCGGCAGGACGCCGTGCCGGGCAAACCCCTCCCACCCCGCGGGTGTCTCCTCCGGCGCGCCGTGCTCGGTCGTGCCGAGCAGCAGGCCGGTTTCCTCGTAGGTCTCGCGGATGGCGGCGAGCGCGAGCGCCCGGCCGAGATGATGCGGCGGCCGGGAGACCTGCCGGGTCAGCGCCGCTTCGGCATAATCGGGCAGGGCGCCGGCCACCGGCATGTGACGGTCGCCGAGCTCGATCCGGCCGCCCGGGAAAACGAACTTGCCCGGCATGAAGGCGAGGTTGGGGTTGCGCCGGCCCATCAGGACCTTCAGGCCGCCCCGTCCCCGCCGGTCGATCACGATCATGGTGGCGGCGTCCCGCGGGCGCAGGCGCGCTGCGGCAGGCTTCCGCTCAGAGGCGGTGGCGATCTGGGGCTCCTGCTGCGGCAGCGGCAAGGCGTGTCTCCTCCGACCCGTGTGTGGGGCGGCTCCGCGGTAGCGTGGCGAAGCCGTGCATGCCAAGGGCGTATTGCAGCCCGACGACGGCACCCTTGACGGGCTGGAGCAATATGAGCGCGAACAGGAGCGTGAAGGCCGGCCAGACTCCCATCTCAACCCAGAGGGGAACCTCGTAGGCGCTCTCCGTCTCCAGGATCAGGTATCCGACGATGTGGGCGACGATGAAGATCACCACGTAGGGTGGCAGATCGTCCGCCCGGTGGTGGTGCAACTCCAGACCGCAGCTATCGCATTCGGGCCGCACCTTGAGAAAGCGGCCGAAGATCCGCCCCTGGCCGCAATGCGGGCAGCGGCCGATAAAGCCTCGGGCCATCGCGGGTACGAGACTGGTGCGCAGGGGAATCGCGTCGGCGGCCATGTCCAGGGTCTACAACGGCCCGGTCAGCGGCGCGACCCGCGATGGCGCGTCCCAGTGTTGCGGATGCCGGCGGGACGGCCGGACGGGGCTGCCTTGAACGGCCGGCCACCGGGCGCCTTGCCTGGTCCGGGCTTGCGGGCACCGGAACGGGACCGGCCCTCGCTGAGCAGCTCGAAGCGCAGCGCCCCGGCGACCGGCGCGGCCTCCACGAGCCGCACCTCGACCCGGTCGCCCAGGCGGAACGTCTCCCCGGTCCGCTCGCCCACCAGGGCGTGACGGCCCTCCTCGTGGCGGAAATAGTCGGCGCCGAGCTGCGAGACCGGCACGAAGCCGTCCGCCCCGGTCCCGTCGAGCTTGATGAACAGCCCGGCCCGGGTCACGCCGGCGATCTGGCCCTCGAAGCTGGCCCCGATCTGGTCGGCGAGGTGGTGGGCGATCAGCCGGTCGATGGTTTCCCGCTCGGCCGCCATGGCGCGGCGCTCGGCCGCCGAGATCAGCTCGCCGATCTGCGACAACTCGCCGAGGGAGACCGCGCTCCCGAGCCCATCGGTTCCGAGCCGGCAGGCAGTGATCAGCGCCCGGTGGACGATCAGGTCGGCGTAGCGCCGGATCGGCGAGGTGAAATGCGCGTAGCGCCTCAGGTTCAGGCCGAAATGACCGAGATTTTCGGCGGCGTAGACGGCCTGGGCCTGGCTGCGCAGGATCACCCCGTTGAGGAAGACGCTGTGCTCGGTCTCGGCGACGGTCGCGAGGATCCGGTTGAACAAAGCGGGCCGCAGCGCCCCTTCCTTGGGCAGCTTGATGCCCACCGAGGCCAGGACCTCACCGAGCGCCCGCATCTTCTCGAGGGCCGGCTCATCGTGGACGCGGTAGATTAGCGGCTGTTTCGCCTGCTCCAGGGTCTCGGCCGCAGCGACGTTCGCCTGGATCATGAATTCTTCGATCAGCCGATGCGCGTCGAGCCGTTCCGGCACGATCACCCGATCGACCGCGCCGTCGGGGGACAGCAGGACTTTGCGCTCGGGCAGATCGAGGGCGAGTGGGCCCCGGCGGTCGCGGGCCGCGCGCAGGGCCACGTAAGCCGCCCAAAGCGGGCGGAGCGCGGTCTCCAGCAGAGGGCCGGTCGTCGCGTCCGGCTGCCCGTCGATGGCTGCCTGCGCTTGGGCGTAGGCAAGCTTGGCGCGGGAACGCATCATCACCCGGTGGAAGCCGTGGCGGCGCTTCTCGCCATCGGCGGAGATGACCATGCGCACGGCGAGTGCTGGCCGGTCCTCGCCCTCGCGCAGCGAGCAGAGGTCGTTCGAAATCCGCTCCGGCAGCATCGGCACGACCCGGTCGGGGAAGTAGACCGAATTGCCGCGCTCCAGCGCCTCGCGGTCGAGGCTGGAGCCCGCCCGCACATAGGCCGCCACATCCGCGATGGCGACGGTCAGGATGAAGCCGCCCGGATTGGCCGGGTCGGGATCAGCCTCGGCCATGACGGCATCGTCGTGGTCCTTGGCGTCCGGCGGGTCGATGGTCAGAAGCGGCCGGTCGCGCCAGTCCTCTCGGCCATTCAACGTCGCGGGTTCGGCGGCGTCCGCCTCGGCCAGTGTCGAATCCGCGAAGACGTGCGGGATGTTGTGCAGGTGGAGCGCGATCAGGCTCACCGCCTTCTCGGAGCCGAGCGAGCCCAGCCGCTCACGCACGCGTCCCTTCGGAAGGCCGAAGCGGGTCTCCCGCTCCAGCGAGACGCTGACGAGGTCGCCGTCACGGGCCTGGCCCTCTTCGCCGGGCGGGATCAGGATCTCGCGGCCCTGCGAGCGCTTCTCCACGGGGACGATCCGGCCACCCTGTGCGCCGGCCCGGTAGACGCCGATGATCTCGGCCTTGTTCTTTCCGATGACCTTGATGACCCGGCCCGTATAGCCACCCTCGGGGTCGCGCTCGACCCGGATCAACGCGCGGTCGCCGATGCCAGATGCGGGCCGATTACCCTTGCGCGGGCCGCGGGGTTGCGCGAGCACGATGGCGGGCGGCTTGCCGGTTCCCGTCCACTCCACGGGGACGGCCAGAAAATCGCCGTGGCGGTCCCGTGAGCGGATATCGGCCAGCACCACCGGCGGCAGGTGGCCGGCCGGAGCGAGGCCGCCGCGCCCGCGGTCGAGGGCGCCATCCTCTTCGATCTCTTTCAGGATGCGCTTCAGTTCGATCTTGGCGGACCCCTTGATGCCGAAGGCCTGGGCGATCTCGCGCTTGCCGACAGGTTCCTTCGACTCGGCCACGAAGGCGAGGATCTGCTCACGGGTGGGGATGGGCGGCGGAGCGGCGGGCTCGGCCCCCGGGGCGGTGGTGCGACGTGCCAAAAGGTGGTGCCGGCTGGTTCTCGGAAGACGAAGCCCATGTGGGCTCAGGACCCACTTCAGTCCACTCGTCCTAAGATGGGTTCCCGGACCGCCCACGGCAACGCCGGGCCGTTCTTCCTCAACAGGCTGTGTCAACCGGTCGAGGCGATCTTGCGGATATGATCGACCGCTCGATCCACGTCGAAACCCGAAGACACGATCTCAGCTAGGCTGAACGGGCAGGCGCGCGGCAGGGTCAGATTCACCTGTCCCTCCAACGGGGCCAGGTCTGGCGTCTCGGCCGCTTGGATCGCCAGCGTCCAAGCGCCATCCATGCGCAGGCTCGCCGGGTCGGGCGGGTCGCCCGCAAGCGCCGCGAGCTTGGCGCGGCCTGAATCCCGGCAGGCGAGGCTCGTCGCATCGTCCGAGATCAGGGCGGCCTTGATCAGCTCGGCCAGGGCATCCCTGACCCGTTCCACGCTCGCGTTCATGGGCATCCGTTCCGAAGGGTCTGAGGGCGTGGCAAGCCGGATGCCAGCCGGAAACGGGCCGGTGTGACAGAACCGCCGATCTTTCCTGGCGATCCGCGCGGTGTAGAAGGCGGGTATGATCCCGGTCCTGACTCGCCCAACCGAGGCCGTGCCGCTCTACGCCGCGGCCTGTGCGGAGCTGCGGTTGCGCGGCTTCGCGGGCGACCTGTCCCTGTCGGACGCCGACCGCACCGTCTTCGCCACCGACAACTCGATCTACCAAGTGGAGCCGGGGGCCGTCGCCTTCCCGCGTTCCCGCGATGACCTGGTGCGCATCGCCAAGCTCCTCGACGACCCGCGCTTCTCCGAGATCGTGATCCGGCCCCGCGGCGGGGCGACCGGCACCAATGGCCAGTCGCTCGGCCACGGCCTCGTGGTCGACACCTCGCGGCACATGAACCGCATCCTGGAGATCGACGTCGCCAACCGCACCGTGCGGGTCGAGCCCGGGGTCGTGAAGGACCAGCTCAACCGGGAACTCGCCAAGCACGGCCTGTTCTTCGCGCCCGAACTCTCCACCTCGAACCGCGCCACGCTTGGCGGGATGATCTCGACGGATGCCTGCGGGCAGGGCTCGTGCCTCTACGGCAAGACCCGGGACCACGTCCTGGCGCTGACCTGCGTGCTCACCGACGGCACGGTCTGGACCGCCGAGCCCCTGGATGCGGAGGGCTTCCAGGCTGCCAAGGGGCGCAACGACCGGGTCGGTGAGATCCACCGTACCGTGTACGCCGTCGTCACCGCGTACGCGACCTTGATCGAGGAGCGCTTCCCCAAGCTCAACCGCTGCCTGACCGGCTACGACCTCGCGCATCTGCGCGATGCCACGGGCCGGTTCGACCTCAAGAGCGTGCTCTGCGGTTCGGAGGGCACATTGGCGCTGATCGCCGAGGCGCGGCTCAACGTCCTGCCGATCCCGAAATCCTCCGTCCTCGTGGCGCTGTCCTACGTCGATTTCGACGCGGCCCTGCGCGACGCACAGGCGCTGCTGCCCTTTGGCGCGGCCTCGGTGGAGACCATCGATTCCACCGTGCTGGCGCTCGCCCGCAAGGACCCGATCTGGGCCGAGGTGCGGGCTTTTTTCCCCGAGGATCCGGCAGGGCGGCCGGTGGACGGCATCAACCTCGTGGAGTTCGTCGGCGACGACGAGGCCGGCGTGGAGGCCGCCCTCACGCGGCTCACCGACATGCTTGAGGCCGAACGCGGCACCGACACCAAGCGTCTTGGCTTCACCATCGCCCGGGGCGCGGCGATCGAGCGGCTCTGGACCATGCGCAAGAAGGCCGTGGGCCTGCTGGGCGCCGCCAAGGGCGATGCCCGGCCGATCCCCTTCGTGGAGGACACCGCCGTCCCGCCGGAGCGGCTCGCCGACTACATCGTGGAGTTCCGCGCACTCCTCGACGGCAAGGGGCTGCGCTACGGCATGTTCGGCCACGTCGATGCCGGCGTGCTGCACGTCCGGCCGGCGATCGACCTGAAGGATCCGGACCAGAACCGCCTGATCCGCGAGGTCACCGAGGGCGTCGTCGCGCTCACCGCCAAGTATGGCGGCCTACTCTGGGGCGAGCACGGCAAGGGATTTCGCTCGGAGTTCGTGCCGGAGACGTTCGGGCCGCTGATGCCGGCGCTGGAGGCGATCAAGCGGGCCTTCGATCCGGCTGACCGGATGAACCCGGGCAAGATCGCCTCGGCGCGGGGACAGAGCCTCACGCGGATCGACGGCGTGCCGCGCCGGGGCGAGCAGGACCGCACCATACCGGCGCCGGTCCGGCAGGATTTCGACGAGGCGCTTCACTGCAACGGCAACGGTGCCTGCTTCTCCTTCGATGCCGACGAAGCGATGTGCCCATCTTGGAAGGCGACCCGGGAGCGCCGGCATTCGCCCAAGGGTCGCGCTTCTCTGATGCGCGAGTGGTTGCGCCGGGCGGCGGCGGACGGCCTCGATCCGAGCGCCGAGCTGGCGCGGCAGCGTTCCGGCTGGTTCCGCGACGTAGTCGCCACCCTGTTGGATGCCCTGAAGCCGTATTCCGCCCAGCAAGATTTCTCGCACGCGGTCAAGGAGGCGATGGATGGCTGCCTCGCCTGCAAATCCTGCACGGGGTCCTGTCCGATCAAGGTCGACGTGCCGACCTTCCGGGCGAAGTTCCTGGCGCTCTATCACACACGCTACGCCCGGCCCCTGAAGGACCACCTCGTGGCGGCGCTGGAATCCCTGCTGCCGCTGGCCGCCAGGGCGCCACGCCTGAGCAACGCCCTCCTGGGCAACCCGATCGCACGCCTGATCCTGGCCAAGGCCGGGTTGGTCGCGATCCCCAACCTGTCGACGGTCGATCTCCGAACAGGGCTGGCCGGTCTCGGTGTCGCGGTCGCGAGCCCCGAAGCATTGGCGCGGCTGAGCCCGCACGAGCGCGCGACGGCGGTGCTAGTGGTGCAGGACGCCTTCACCAGCCATTTCGACGCGGACGTCGTGGCCGACGCCTGCGCGCTGCTGATCGCCCTGGGCTTCCGCCCCTGGCTGGTGCCCTACCGGCCGAACGGCAAGCCGCTGCACGTTCACGGCTTTCTGGCCCGGTTCGCCGCCGTTGCGCGTTCCAACGCCGCGATGCTGCGCGTCTTCGCCCAGCAGGGCGTGCCCCTGGTCGGCATCGATCCGTCGATGACGCTGACCTACCGGTCCGAATACGTGCAGGTGCTGGGCGATGACCTGCCGAAGGTTCATCTCCTGCAGGAATGGCTGGCGACCCAGCTCGACCGGATCACGCCGCGTCAGGGCGCTCGAACCATGCGGCTCCTGCCCCACTGCACCGAACGCACCAACGCGCCGGGGGCGGTGCGCGACTGGCAGGCCGTGTTCGCGCATCTCGGGCTGCGTCTCGACGTGCCGGCGGCCGGATGCTGCGGCATGGCCGGAACCTACGGGCACGAGGCCCGCCATCGCGCCACCTCGGAGGCGATCTACGACTTGAGCTGGGCCCGCCAGGTCGCCGAGGCCCCCGGCTGCACGCTGCTGGCCGACGGCTATTCCTGCCGGTCCCAGGCCAAGCTGGTCGACGGCGTGCGGCTGCGCCACCCGGTCCAGGCGCTCCTCGAGCATGTCCGTTCGGAGGTCGGCGCTGCGCCGTTCCATCCGGAGCGCGCGGCGGCTGCGGCGACGTGAGCGGCACGGGCCTGACCGTCGCCGTGTTGGGGGCCGGCGCGGTCGGCTGCTACTACGGGTTCCTCCTGGCGAAGGCGGGCCATGCGGTCACGCTGATCGGACGTCCCGCCCTGGTCGAGGCGGTCCGGGCGTCCGGGTTGATCCTCGACACCGGGGCTGGAACCGACGCCGTCCCCGTGCAGGCGACCACGGAGGGGAACGGGGTCGCCGGGGCGGACCTCGTCCTGGTCTGCGTGAAATCCGGTGATACCGAATCGGCCGGTGCGCTGATCGCCCCGCACCTCGATCCAGCGGCGGCGGTCTTGAGCCTCCAGAACGGCGTCGACAATGCCGAGCGCTTGGCCGCCATCCTCAGGCATCCCGTCGTGCCGGTGGCGGTCTACGTCGCCACCGAAATGGCCGGGCCGGCGCGCGTCCGACACAACGGGCGGGGCGACCTGATCATTGGCGCCTCGGCGGCGAGCGGGCGCATTGCTGCCGCCTTCACGGCAGCCGGCATCCCGACCAGCGTGTCGGACCGAGCCATCGACGCCCTTTGGGGCAAGCTGATCCTCAATTGTGCCTACAACGCCCTCTCGGCGCTGATGCAGCTCCCCTACGGTCGACTGGTGCGGGGCGTCGGCGTGGTCGCGAGTATGACCGACGTGGTGCAGGAATGCGTCGCCGTGGCCGAAGCGGCCGGGGTGTCCATGCCGGCCGATATCCTCGACCAAGTGCTGAGCCTCAGCGCCACCATGCCCGATCAGCGCTCCTCCACTGCGCAGGACCTCGCCCGGGGGCGCCCCAGCGAGATCGATCACCTGAACGGCTATGTGGTGCGCATGGGAGCCGCGCTGGGTATCCCGACGCCGGCCAATCGGATGCTGCATATGCTCGTCAAGCTCGCCGAGGCACGTGGCAGCGGCTGATCACGAAGCACGCCACGCGCGGTGTTGCCCGACGCGCGATCAGAAGACGCCCTCTTCGGCCAGCATCCTGCCGGACCGGATCGCGGGCTCCGGCGTGAAGTATCGCCGCTGGATCTCTCCAAAATCGACGATCCACTGGTCCATCGTGTCCGCAACGACGGCGACGCCGGCGGGGGTGAGTTGGATGTGCCGCGAGCCCATCGAGTCGATGGTCGCGATGAAGCCGAGACGCTGCGCCTTCGCGACGTACTTCCGAATGGTTTCGGGTCTCAGCGACGCGATCTTGATGCTGCCGAAGGCAAGCTTCTTCTCGACCCTGAGTCCGGGCTGCAGCGCCAGGTATGACAGGATGTGCCAGAGATCCATGGCGTCCCCGGCATCCGTAGTCTGACCCGATTCACTCCGGAGGGCGGCATCCCAGCCGACGAACTGCCGGTTCGTGAGCTTTAAGAGCTCTTGGACGCCCTCGCTGCACAGGAAGTCAGTCTTGGCGCCGGTCATCGCGAAGTCCCTTTGGTCAAATTCGCCCAGCGTGGGCGCTACCCGTCGCCGGAGCACAACATAAGCGCTGTTCCGCTGCTAGCCCCCTAACATGCGATGCGACATTGAATGAATACAAATTTCGGCGCAGCTTTTTGCGGAGTTTTGACGCAAAAAGCTGATTTGACACTTATTTATCAGTCGAGGGCTGGGGCATGTGTCGTACTGATCGGCGTCGGGCAAGATCCGCTGCTGTTTGGGCCAGCATCATGCCGAAATCGAGCAAACAGGGAGCTTCTACAAGTGGAGCCCTAATTCTCAGATGGATCGGGGCGCGTCAAAGATCCCTCCATTCGAGTCCTGGATTGGACAAAATATCTGAGACGCTGCCGTCAAATGTAGTCTATCCCGATTGGTCAGCCGTTTCGCGTACGCCAAAAGCTTGAAATCGGGCAGGATTATCCGGCTCCTTCCAGGGCGCAACTTTAGGGCGAATTTCCTGAAACGGTGCGGTGCGCGCGAGCTGAGCCGTTTATACCGCCGTCCGGACCTGACATCTTCCGACGGTTCCTTCAGGTCGAGACCGTCTCAACCACTTCGGTCCGGCGGATGGTTGGACGGGCGGTTTCCGGTTCGGCCACAATCTGTCGTGGAAAAGCTTTTGATCTGCACCCTGGATCATGCGCCCGCGGCGTTGGCCTTCCGGGTGGCGGCCGCCTTCTTGGCCGAGGCGGAGCGCTCGGCGGCCGTTCGCCCGCCAGATGCCTTTCCGCCGGCTTCGCCGCCCTTGTGAGCCGCCGGGTGACCGGTGTCCTTGCCGCGCCCGGAGCCGCCGGGTTTCTTCCCGCCGCCGTCATCCTTGTTGACGGTGGCCCAGGCGCGAGCTTCCGCCTCGTTCTCCGGAACGCCGCGGGCCTCGTAGGATTCGGCGATGTGCTCGGCCTTGCGCTTCTGCTTGTCCGTGTACTTCGACTTGTCGCCCTGTGCCATGGCGCGACTCCCGTGCGCTCAGCCCACTTCGGTCGGACCGTCGAGGATAGCCCGCACGCGGCGGACCAGCTCCGTGCGCCGGTAAGGCTTGTTGAGTAGGTCAAACTCGGAACCACCGATGTCGGTTCGCTCCAGGCTGGCCTCCGCGTAGCCGGTCGCGAGCAGGACCTTGAGCTTAGGCTGGCGTCGCCGCGCCTCGCGGGCGAGCAGCACGCCGTTCATGCCCCCCGGCATGATCAGGTCGGTGAACAGCAGGTCGATGCGCTCGCTGGAATCGAGGATCTCCAGCGCCTCGCGGGCATTGCCGGCCACCAGCGTCACGTAGCCGAAATCCCGCAGGATGGTGCGGGCGAGTTCGGCGACGTCTTCACGGTCATCCACGATCAGGATCGTCTCGGTTCCCTGCCGGTCCACGGACCGCAGGGAGACTTTTGGCGGCGTGTTGACGGCGCCATCGGTCGCGGGGAACGAGAGACGGACCGTCGTGCCCTCGCCCACGGTGGATTCGATCTGCGCCGCACCGCCCGATTGCTTAGCGAAGCCGTACACCATGGAGAGGCCGAGGCCCGTGCCCTTGCCCTCCTCCTTGGTGGTGAAGAACGGGTCCATCACCCGGGCCAGCACAGCCGGTGGAATGCCGGTGCCGCTATCGCGGACCGCGATGCTGACGTAGCGGCCAGCGCGCAGCGGCCCGATCTCCCGGCCGCGGGCCGCGACTTCGCTGTTCTCCGTGGAGATCCGGACCGTGCCGCCGTCCGGCATCGCGTCGCGGGCGTTGATCAGCACGTTCAGGATCGCGACCTCGGCCTGGGTCGGGTCGACGCGACAGTTCCAGAGATCCGGAGCCAGATCGAGCTCGACCTTGACGGCCTCGCCCACCGAGCGCGCGACCATCTCACCCATCCCCTCGACGAGGGTGTTGAGATTGACCGCGCGTCCGTCCAGCCGCTGCTTCCGGGCGAAGGCCAGCAATTGCTGCGTCAGCGTGGTCGCGCGCTCGGCCGCTTGCCGGATGTTGTCGGTGGCGCGACCCAGCCGGGCACGGTCGGCATCCGGCTTCTCAAGCCCGGCCGCCAGGATGTCGACATAGCCGACGATCACCTGCAGCAGGTTGTTGAAATCGTGTGCGATACCGCCGGTGAGCTGGCCGAGCGCCTCCATCTTCTGCGCTTGGCCGAGCGCCTCCTCGGCGTCGCGGCGGCGCGAGACGTCGAGCTGCGAGCCGAAATAGTACACGAGTTCGCCATCGGCATTGTAGACCGGTGAGACGAACAGCGCGTTCCAGAAGGTCGAGCCGTTCTTGCGGTAGTTCAGGATCTCGGTGGCGAATTCCCGCTTCTCGGCGATGGCCGCCTTGACCTGTGCAACCGACTCTCGGTCGGTGTCCGGGCCTTGCAGGAAGCGGCAATTGCGGCCGATCAGTTCCTCGGGCGTGTAGCCGGTCATCGCCAGGAAGGCGCGGTTGGCGAAGATGATCGGGTTATCGGGCTGGCGCGGATCGGTGACGATCATCGGCATCCGCGTCGTCTCGACGGCCGCGAAGAAGATGTCGCTCTTGCGATCCGTGACGTCGCCCGGCGCGCTGTCCCGAACCTGGGGACCGGGGCCTGAGGGTGGGGTTTCTGGGGTCTCGGACATGCGAGGCGGTCTTCACCTTGAAGCCGTGGAAGTGGGGCCGTGCGGCCTTTCACGACCTGCCGGTGCGGACTCTAGTGGTCAGGAACGCGGAGTCGACCGAACGGGTTCTCCGTGTTGAACGCTCAGGCGGTTGCCGTCGTGGGGACCGGATCGGGCAGCGGGACCTGCGAAACGGGGGCGACCCGCCGCGTTGGTTCGCGGCAGGTGCCCAGCACCGCCGACAGCGCCTCGTTGAGCGAGGTCACGAGGAAATCTGCCGAGGTCGCCCGGCGCAGGCGTTCCAGCGTCGCCGGGTCGCGCTCGCGCCAGAAGCCCACGAGGATGCGCACGCCCGGCACCGCGGCGCGCGCCTGGCGGACGGTGAAGCGGATCTGCGAGAGGCTCACCGGCTCCAGATAGGAGAAGCAGATCAGCGCGAGCCCCTCCGGATTCTCGGGCCGCTCGCCGGCGCGGATCGCCGCCATCGACATGATCTGCGACGCGAGCCCATGCCGGCCGAGGATCTGGCTCAGCATCAGGGTCGCAGCCTCGTCGAACGGGCCGCGGCTCGAGACGCACAGGACGGGCGTCTCGCCGCGCCAATGGGGCGCCAGATCCTCGCGGGTGAGAACGATGCCCGCCACCTGCCGGTCGGGTCCGATCGCAGCCAGCGCCGCTGCCGTCTCGGTGTCGGGGCTGCGTCCTGATGCACGCCGGTTCCGCCGCGCGACCGGCGCGGTTTCGAGGCGGTCCACCACGCTGCGGATCGCCCCACCGACCTCCTTCTGGCGTTCGCGGTCGAGAGTCCCGCGCGACATGTCCTCCTGGGCAAGCAGCAAGCCGGCGAGTGCAACCTCGTCGTAGTAGGTGACGAGGGCTCGCTCCTTCAGGAACTGCCAGCCCTGATCGATCGCCTCGGCCGGGTCGCCAGCCAGCATGCGCTGGTAGAAGATTTCGGGCGGCGACAGGGCCGGTTGGTCGCCGAGCAGCACGTCGAGATACCAGAGCCGCTCCACGTGCCGCCCCAGCACCACGAGACAGACGGTGAGCGGGGTCGCCAGCACGAGGCCGATCGGTCCCCACAGGAAGGTCCAGATCGTCGCCGCCAGGATCACGGCCACCGGCGAGAGGCCGGTGGAGTGACCATAGAGCAGCGGCTCGATCACGTGGCCGCAGATCGGCTCGACCACCAGGAACAGCGCCGCGGTGGCGATGACCATCGACCAGCCGGGATCGACCGCGGCGGCAAGGATCAGTGGCAAGAGCGCGCTGATCGCGGCGCCGATATAGGGGACGAACCGCAGGATCGCCGCGAGCACGCCGAACAAGGTCGGGCTCGGCACGCCGATCACCCAGAGACCGACACCGATCACGACGCCGAACGCGAGGTTGAGGGCAAGCTGCGCCAGGAAGAAGCGGCTGAGCCGGCCGGTGGCATCGTCGATCGCCGCCGTGGTCCGCCTCAGGTCCTCCGAGCCGCCGGCGAGCCGGATCGCACGGTTCCGCAGATCCTCGCGCTGCAGCAGAATGAAGATCGTGAAGATCAGGATCAGACCCGTTGTCGCCAGCGGATGAACGAGAGGGCCGGCGAACGTCTGAAGCGTGTCGACCACGTTGGCGCGGGCGGGGGTGATCTCCACGGTAAGCGGGTGCGTGCGCGAGCCGGGTTCGCCCTTGATCTCGGCGGCAGGCGGCGGCTGCAACGTGGCGCTCAGATCCTGGACCATGTCGACGATGCGCGAGAGGCTGCCGGTTCCGGCGGTCGCACCGCGCAGGTCCTTGATCTTCGTGCGCATCGTCTGGGTGTAGCGCGGCAGGTCGGCGGCGAGCTGGGACGCCTCGCTGGCGATCAGGCTGCCGATCCCGAACAGCGCGCCGAACACGATCACCACCACCAGCAGCACCGCGGCCGCGCGGGGCACGCGCAGACGCCGGAGCAGGCGGACCGCCGGCACCAGGACGAAGCTGAGGAGGATCGCCAGCGTCACCGGCACGAGGATATCGCGCCCGAGATACAGTGCCGCCATCGTCGCCACGACGAGCAGGAGCGACGCCAGCGTCACGAAGACCGGAAGGCCCTCCCGCAGGCGCTGGGCAGTGACGGGATCCTCGCTCACGGACACGCTCCAAACTTCTCACACGCGGGGGTCGGGTGGGAACGGCTTCGAGCGCGAACGGATCCGCCTCAGCTCGCCTGTGCGGTCTCGCCCAGGGCGGCGCTGATCTGGCTGAGCAGCTTCGAGAAATCGACAGGCTTCGGGTGGTAGTCGTCGCAGCCCGCCTGGATCGCCTTGTCGCGATCCCCCGACATCGCGTGGGCGGTGAGGGCGATGATCGGGATCGCCCGCGTGTCGGTGCCTGATTTCAGCGTACGGGCGACCGACCAGCCGTCGAGGACCGGGAGGTTCATGTCCAGGAGGATCACATCGGGCTGGCCCGAGCGGGCTTGCCGAACGCCGGCCTCGCCGTCATGGGCCAGGATCACCTCATAGCCGCGCCGCTTGAGCCGCCGGGACAGGAAGTCCCAAATCTCTTCGTGGTCCTCGACCAGCAGAATCTTCGCCATCAGAACTCGAATCCCCGGCTCGCGTCGTGCCGGCCGACCGGCCAACGCGCGGCATCGCACAATCGCCCAACGTTCCTGCCGCGATTCCGGTCCGCGGAGAAGGGGGCTTCGATCAGCGGTTGACCCGGCTGTCAGCCGGTAAGAGCGTGCCGCGACCCGAATCGGCAACTTCAGGGAACAGCAGCGTGGCGGATAAGGCTGACATCACGTTTTATCACGCGCCCAATACCCGGTCGTCCGGGGTGCGCGTGCTCCTTGAGGAGCTGAGCGTGCCCTACCGGCTCCACACGCTCAACATGCGCGCCGGCGAGCATCTTCAGGAGGCCTACCGCGCCATCAACCCGATGGCGAAGGTGCCGGCGATCCGGCACGGCGACGCGCTGGTCACCGAGCAGGCGGCGGTCTACCTCTATCTGGCCGACCTGTTCCCGGAGGCCGGTCTCGCGCCAGCCACGACCGACCCGGCGCGCGGGGCCTATCTGCGCTGGATGGTGTTCTACGGTTCGTGCTTCGAGCCCGCGGTGATCGATCGCCACCTGAAGCGGGAGCCCGGTCCGCGCGCCATGTCGGCCTACGCGGACTACGACAGTGTGATCGCCCGCGTGACCGAGGCGCTGACGCCAGGGCCCTACCTTCTCGGCGACCAGTTCAGCGCTGCCGACATCCTGTGGGGCAGTGCTCTCGGCTGGACCACGGGCTTCGGCCTCGTCGCGCCCGATCCGGTGCTGACCAGCTATGTCGAGCGGGTCCGGTCCCGGCCGGCCTTTCAGATAGTGGCAGCTGCGGACGGGCAGCTTGCCGCGGAGCACGAGTCCGCCGCGAAGGCGGGGGCTGTCTGACGGGCTATCACGCCGTCTCCCAGATGCCGGTGCGTGCGAGCTGCGGCGCCGGCTCGGGCTGGCTCCAACGCAGGGGTATGGCGGCCTGGCGTCGCCAGCCACGCTCAACAGTGAACGACCAAGACCGTTGCGCGCCCATGAGGCCCGCCGCTCCCAGGCCGCTCCAGTCGATCGCCGTCCGCCCCTGCAGAACCAGGAGATCGCCGCGCGCGAAGTCGAGGAACAGGAGCGCTGCCCGGTTCTCTCCGAGGAGGTTACCCAGGGTATTGTAGTAGCGGTTCCCGGAGAAGTCCGGCACGGTCAGCACGTCACCGTCGACCCGGACGAAGCCCGGCCGGCCGCCCCGGTGCGAGATGTCCGCGCCGCCGTCCGCGAGGCCGTCCCGGGATCGGGTCGCGACGAACAGCGTGTCGGCGCCGCGGATCAGGGCCGTGGCGTCCGCGTCGAGGGCCGACAGGGATTCGATCGGTCCCGGCGAGCGCTGCATCGGCTCGGCCACGCGCCTCTGGATGTATTGGGGGCAGTTGCCGAAGCTCTGGGCGACGGCAATCGTCATCCCATCCCCGTCGCGCCGCACGATGCGGCCGTTGGCCCGGTTGCGCCGACGCGTCGCGAAATCGAGGCCGAGAAGGCCGGCCTCGGCGTCCGGCACGAGCGCGCGGGCCGCCGGATCGGCCGGGTCGAGGGCCGCCGCGATGGTGAGGTGCGTCGCGTCGGGCGATCGCACGAAGCCTGGCTGCCCCGTCAGAACGGTGGCGATCGGCGCGCCGTCGGCGTCCACTGTGCCCGCGAAAAGGTAGGGCAGGCCCGCGAAGAACATGCGGTGCTGCTCGGGCATGAAGGGGCGGATCGCCGGGGTCTCGCCGAGGACGTGGCCGGCCCGCTGTTGAGCCAGAAGCTCGTCGGCATGGAAGCTCGCCATGGCGCACCTCAGACGGGTTCGGGGATGGAAGAGGTCGGCATCGGGACGAAACCCGGCAGCGCCTCCACGCGGGCGAGCCACGCCCGCACGGCCGGGTAGCGCGCCAGCGACACACCGCCCTCCGGTGCGTGGGCGACGTATGAATAGCAGGCGATGTCGGCGAGCGTCGCCCGGTCGGTCGCGAGGTAGGGGCGATCGGCCAGATGGCCGTCCATGAAGGTAAGGATCCGGGCCGCCGCGGCATGGACGGTGGCGCGGTCGGCCTGGGCGCCGAACACCACCATCAGCCGGGCAAGCGCCGGCCCATACCGCACCTCGCCGGCCGCGATGGACAGCCAGCGCTGAACCTGCGCGGCGCCGAGCGGATCACCCGGCATCCAGCCGCTGTCCGGCGCGTAGCGCACAGCGAGATAGACCAGGATCGCGTTGCTGTCGGCGATCACCGTGTCGCCGTCAGTCAGAACCGGGATCTGGCCGAGGGGGTTGAGGCGCCGGAAGGCTGCCGCCTCCCGTTGCGCGGCACTCGCCGCCTCGACGAAGCGAAAGGGCAGCCCGAGCAGGGATAGAAACAGCTCGGCGCGGTGCGAGTGGCCTGAGAGGCGCAGGCCGTAGAGGGTGAGATCGGGTTCGGTCATCGTGTGCGTCTCCCTGACAGGACCGATATCGCCCTTGCGCAGGTCGGCGAAAATCCCGAGTCTGTGGCAGTCAGAATTTCACAGGTCACAACAATCGATGGATCGCTTGGACGAACTCGCCCTTTTCGTCGCGATCGTCGATGCCGGCAGCCTCAGTGGGGCAGCGCGGCGGCTGCACCGCTCCGCCGCGGCGGCGACCCGGGCACTCGCCAGCCTTGAGGCCCGGGCGGGCAGCCGCCTCGTGGAGCGTACGACACGCCGCCTTGCCCCGACTCCGGCTGGCCTGGATCTCGCCGAGCGGGCCCGGGGCCTTCTTGCGGGATACGAGATGGCCGTGTCGGGGGCGTCGGGCGACGCGGTGCGCGGCCTCCTGCGGATCACGGCGCCGGTTCTGTTCGGACGCAAGCATGTCGCCCCGGTCGTGTCGGGCTTCCTCGATGCCTATCCGGAGACGCAGATCGAGCTTGTGCTGGCCGACCGCAACCTCGATCTCGTGGAGGAGGGGATCGACATCGCCCTGCGGATCGGACAGCTCGCGGAATCGCGCCTCCTGGCGCGCCGCGTTGGGCAGGTTGGCCAGATCGTGGTGGCGAGCCCGAATTACCTCGCCACCCGGGGGACGCCGCGCAAGCCCGCGGATCTCGCCGAGCACGATACCATCCTGGGCGTCGTGCGCTCGGGGCTGCGGGAATGGCGTTTCGGGGCGAGCCGCGTGCGCCTCGCGCCGCGCCTCATCGTCAATGAGGTCGAGGCCGCGTTGATCGCCGCCCGGGCAGGGCGGGGTATCGCGCGGGTCCTGTCGTACCAAGCTGCCGAGGACATTGCGGCCGGCCGCCTCGTCCGCCTGCTCGCCGCCCACGAGCCGCCGCCGGTGCCGGTGCAACTCGTGACCCCGAGCGCGGATTTCCGGCCAGCCCGGGTGAACGCCTTCCTGGACTTCGCCGCCGCAGCACTCCGGGCTTTGCCCGTGCTCCGCGCCGATGCCGCGGGCTAACCCGCTGAGGGCGCTGGCGTCCTTGCAAGCGCAGTGAAGCAATCCGGGGCGGCGCCCGTTCAGTGAGCCCTGCGCTTGACTGAGTGGCATCGCTGCGCCCACGAATACGGTCGGGCGATCGGCTTTGGCGACGGCAAGATGTGTCTTCATCGACGCTTCCGATCTCTTCGCGGCCGGACTCTTGCTGATAGGCCTTTCGGAGCCTGATCGGACGCGCATTCGGGCTCCGCCGGTCCCGACCGGCCGACTGCCCCGACGCGCGACGATCGGATCAAGCCAGCCCATGCGTCTGCTCTCTCTCCTCGCGGCCCTCGTCGCGCTGTCCATAGCCCAGCCGGCCCGGGCAGATACCCTCACTGGCACGCTCAAGAAGATCCAGGACAGCAACCGGCTGGTCCTCGGCGTGCGCGATACTGCGCCCCCGTTCAGCTACATCGACCAGAACCAGAAGGTGGTCGGCTTCGCGATCGACATCTGCATGAAGATCGCCGACGCGGTGAAGCGCGAGCTGAAGCGGCCGGGTCTTGAGGTCGGGATGGAGTTCGTCAACTCTTCGTCGCGCATCCCGCTGATCACCAACGGCACGGTCGATCTCGAATGCGGGACGACGACCAACAACGCCGAGCGCAAGAAGCAGGTGGCGTTCACCAACACCCACTTCCTGACGGCGACCCGTTTCGTCTCGAAGAAGGATCAGCACATCGCCAGCCTGGACGATCTGCGCGGCAAGACCGTCTCGTCGGTCGCCGGCTCGACCAACATCCTGATGCTGATCAAAGCCAACAACGAGCGCAGGCTCGGCATCACGGTGATCGCCGCCAAGGACGTCCCGGAAGCGTTCCTGATGGTCGAGACCGGCCGGGCGGCGGCCTTCGTGATGGACGACGTGCAGCTCAGCGTCGTGGCGGCCCAGTCCAAGGAGCCCGCCGCCTACGTGGTCAGCGACGAGACGCTGTCCAACCCGGAGCCCTACGGGATCATGATGCGCAAGGACGATCCGGCCTTCAAGGTAGTGGTGGACCGGGCCACCGCCGACCTCTACCGCAGCCCCGAAATCCAGACGATCTATGATCGCTGGTTCCTGAAGCCGGTGCCGCCGCGCGGCCTCACCTACAATGTGCCGTTGTCCTCCGCCCTGCGCTGGGCGTTCGCCCATCCGACGGACGATTCGGATCCTGCGTTCTACGCGCACTGATCTGTCGCATATCGGGGTTCCGCTCAGGCCGGGGAGATGCGATGCGGCTTGACCGATCTTGGTCCGCGTCGCGAAGCGCCCCCATGACCGACAGCACAGAACCGGCTCTCACCTCCGCGGCGGCCCGCGCCGCGCCGCCGGACACCTCGATCCCGCGCCTGATCGTCGTGCTGGCCTGCGCGGGGTTCGGCAGCACCTTCGCGCTGCGCTCGGTCGAACCCCTGGTCGGCGTACTCGCCCGGGATCTCGGCAGCGACGCCCACACGGTAGCGCTGCTCTCCACCGCCTTCGCGCTGCCCTACGCGTTCATCCAGCCTGTGCTGGGGCCGGTCGGCGATGCGTTGGGCAAGGAGCGGGTGATGAGCACCTGCCTCGCGGTGCTCGCCGTGGCCCTCACGCTGTGCAGCATCGCCCCCGATATCGGCAGCCTGTTCGGCCTGCGGATGCTGGCGGGCGCGGCGGCCGGCGGCTGCATCCCGCTCTCCCTGGCGCTGCTCGGCGACCGCGTGCCGATGGAGGGCCGCCAAGTGGCGATCGGGCGCTTCCTGGTCGCGGTGATCCTCGGCCAGCTCTCCGGCTCGACCTTCGCGGGCCTGATCGAGGCGGCGATCGGCTGGCGCGGCGTCTTCGCGGTTACCGCCGCGGTGGCGGCCTTCGCGTGCGCTGCGACCGTGCTGGGTTTCGACAGGGCTGGCCGGGCCCCCGCCCGCCGCCCGGCCTTCGGAGAGGCGGTGACACGCTATCGGACGATTCTGGGCAATCCCCGGGCGCGGGTGCTGTTCTCGGCGGTGTTCATTGAGGCGATCGCGATCTTCGGCGTCTTTCCGCACCTCGCGCCGCTGATCGAGGCCCGTGGCGAGGGCGGTCCGCGCGAGGCCGGCCTCGTGCTGGCGGGTTTTGCGGTCGGCGGCCTGATCTACTCGGCGCTGGTCGGGTTGCTGGTGCGGCTGCTCGGCCTGCCGCGGATGCTGATCGGCGGCGGCCTGATCAGCGGCGCGTCGCTCACCGTGGTCGGACTCGCGGGTACGTGGCAGGTCGATTGCGCCGCGCTCACCGCCATGGGGCTCGGCTTCTACATGCTGCACAACACCTACCAGACCCAGGTGACGGAGGTCGCGCCCAAGGCGCGGGCCTCCGCGGTGGCACTCCACGCCTTCTCGTTCTTCTGCGGGCAGGCGCTCGGCGTCGCAGTGATCGGGCAGGCGCTGGTCCGGCTCGGTCAGTTCGGGGCGCTCATGGGCTGCGCCATCACCATCCTGGCGCTGGGGATCGGCACCGCCTATGCCCTGCGGCAGAAGCCGGCGCCGGTGGCATTCCCGGGGTGAGTGATCCTCAGGGCCGCCCCATCGCCAGCGCCTTGAGGTCGAAACCCGGATCGGCCGCCTGATCCGGCGTCAGCGGTGTCCCGGCTGTGAGGAGACGCCGGGCAATCATGTGGTCGCCGGCCCGGTCGACGGATTCCACTGCGCTCAGGCGCCCGTCGCGGAAGCGGAACACCGAGAAGGCCGGCCCGGAGCCGCGGACCACGCTGGCATCGCGGGCACCCGACAGCCCGGCGATCTGCAGCTTGTGCGGGCCCTGGTCGCTCCAGAACCAGGGCAAGGCACCGTAGGCGGCGGGCTTGCTCAGCAGCCGGGCCGCGACGCACCGGCCCTGGTCGATGGCGTTCTGCACGGATTCGATCCGCACGGTGCCGTCGGCCGTGAGCCCGGACGCGAAGGGGCTCGGGAACCGCGCGCAATCGCCGATCGCCGAGATGGCCGGATCGGGGGTGGCGAGGAAGGCATCGACGTGGACGCCGTCCTGGGCCGGCAGCTCCGCCTCCGCGGCGAGGCTGCCGTTCGGAAGCACGCCGATGCCGACGAGGACGAGGTCGGCGGGGAGCTCCGTCCCGTCCGCGAGGGTAACGCCAGCCGCGCGACCGTCCCGGCCGGTGATCGCCGTTACGCCGGCCCCGAAGGCGAAGCGCACGCCCATCGCTTCATGGGCGGTCCGGAAGAACGCCCCCATTTCTGCGGAGACCGCCCGGGCCATGGGCCGATCGGCTGCCTCGATCACCGTCACGGACAGGCCCCGTGCGGCCGCGACCGCGGCGAATTCCAGCCCGATGAAGCCCGCGCCGACCACCACGATCGCCTGTGCCGCCTCGATTTCTGACCGAAGCGCATCGGCATCCGCGAGCCCGCGCAGCTGGTGTACGCCGCCCAGACTGGCCCCGGGGACCGGCAGGGGGCGGTTGCGGGCGCCCGTGGCGAGGACGAGGTGATCGTAGGCGAGAGGTTCGCCGTCCGACAGGTGGAGCCGCCGGGCCGCCCGATCGATCGCGGTGGCGCGGATCCCCGGCCGGTGCGTGATCGCGTGCTCGGCGAAGAAGCCGGGCTGGCGCAGGAACAGGCCCTCCCGGTCGGTCTTGCCGGCGAGGTAGGCCTTCGACAGGGGCGGGCGCTGGTAGGGGAGGGCGGTCTCGTCGCCCACCAGGGTGATCGGCTCCCGGAAGCCGCCCTCGCGCAGAGAGGCGGCGAGCTGGAAGCCTGCCTGGCCCGCGCCCGCGACGACGATCCCGGCCGCGCTCACGCCCGGGCTCCAGCGAGGGCGAGGCCGCTCTGCGCGACCCCCGGAAGGCTGCGCGCGCCCTCCGTCATCAGGTAGGACCAGACCGCGGAGGCCGCCGGACCCAGTACCTTGTCGGCGCGGCGAACCGCGTACCAGTCGCGCCGGATCGGCAGGCCCTTCACGTCGAGGAGCACGAGGCGCCCGCTGTCCAACTCCGCCGCGACCGAGTGCACCGAGAGCAGCGCGATGCCGAGCCCGGCCATCACCGCCTGCTTGATGGTCTCGTTCGAGCCCGTGTCGATCTCCAGCGGTGCCCGCTTGACCAGCACGCCGGCCATGAACTCCTCGAACACCATCCGCGTGCCCGAGCCTTCCTCCCGCAGGAAGAACGGCTGGTCGGTGAGATCCTCGCGGGTCAGGCCGACCTTGCCGACCAGGGGATGGTCGGGGGCCGCGATCAGCACGATCGGGTGCGGTCCGAAGGTGGCGGCTTCGATCGGGAAATCCCGGGGCGGGCGACCCATCAGGGCGAAGTCGATCTCGTAGCCACGGAGCGCCTCCACGGTCTGGCCGCGGTTGCGCACCGACAGGCTGATCTCGACGCCCGGATGCTTCTTGACGAAGCCGGCGATCACCTGGGGCGCGAAGTACTTCGCAGTCGACACGACGCCGAGCGCGACGCGTCCGCCCTCGGCGCCGCGCAGGGTCCGCAACCGGTCGGTGCAGGTTTCCAGAACGGTGTTGATGCTGTCGATCGCCCAGAGCATCTCGCGGCCGGCATCGGTCGGCTTGAGACCGCCGGGTGTCCGGTCGAACAGCAGCAAACCGGCTTCTTCCTCCAGTTGGCGGATGCGCGCGTAGAGCGCGGCCGAGGTCACGTTCAGTTCCTGGGCCGCCCGTGTCATGGTGCCGAGCCGGGCCACCGCCGCCACTGCCTGAAGCTGCTTGAGGGAGAGGTTGCGCATCGCCAAGGTCTCGTATTTTTTGTGCTTTCATACAAGATCGCACAGAAATCTTGAACGCCGGGCTACCGGTTCCTGTCGATCCGAGGGCCAGGACCGCTATCTTGCCGGCGGAGCGGCCGCTACAGAGCCCGCGCGGAACGCGCGATCCCGGTGGGCGGGATCCGAGCAGGAAGGATAGGCCGATGGCAAATTCAACGGCGATCGGGACGCCCCTCGAGGCCTGCCTGGCGCAGGCCGTGGCGGCAGACCCGGCGCTGAAGGATGCTGCCGCGGTGATCGCCGCGGTGGCGCGTTCGGCGGTGGAGATCAGCGAGCGGATCGGGCGTGGTGCGCTCGGCGGCGACCTCGCGGCGGCCGGCGACCACAACAGCGACGGCGACGTGCAGAAGGCGCTCGACGTGATCGCTCACGAGAGCGTGACGGCCGCCTTGCGGGGCGCCCCCGTGGCCGAGGTCGCCTCCGAGGAGGCCGAGGAGGTGATGCGGCTGAACCCGGACGCGCCGCTCGCCGTCGCGATCGATCCCCTCGACGGGTCTTCCAACATCGGCGTCAACATGGCGGTGGGGATGATCTTCGGCATCCGGCCGTCGATCAAGGACCCGGCCAATCCGCTCGCCTCGTTCACGACCCCCGGCACGGCGCAGATTGCGGCCGGCTTCGTGACCTACGGCCCCGCTACGGCACTGATCCTGACGCTCGGCCAGGGCACCCAATCCTACGTGCTCGACCGCAAAGACGGGACGTTCAAGCTGACGAGCCCGGCCATGGCGGTGCCCACCTCCGCCAAGGAATTCGCCATCAACGCCTCGAACGCCCGGCACTGGGACGCCCCCGTGAAGGCCTATATCGAGGATTGCCAGCGTGGCACCGAGGGCCCACGCGACAAGGACTACAACATGCGCTGGCTTGCCTCCCTGGTGGCCGACATCCAGCGCGTGCTGACCCGGGGCGGCGTGTTCCTCTACCCGGGCGATGCCCGGAAGAACTACGCCCGCGGCCGCCTGCGGCTGCTCTACGAAGTTGCCCCCGTGGCGATGCTGGTGGAGCAGGCCGGCGGCGCGGCTACGGACGGTCAGACGCGCATCCTCGACCTCGTGGCAACCGGCATCCACGAGCGCGCCCCGCTGGTCTGCGGCTCCACCGAGGAGGTGGATTGCGTCGCAACCTATTACGGGGGCGGCAAGCCCGATGCCGGCCGCTCGCCGCTCTTCGGCCAGCGCGGCCTGATGCGGTCATAACCGCACCGTGAAGTCGTAAACGATGTCGGCGCGTCATCCCATCATCTCGGTGACCGGCTCCTCTGGGGCCGGCACCACCTCGGTGCGCAACACCTTCGAGCAGATCTTCCGCCGCGAAGACGTGCGGGCGGTGTTCATCGAGGGTGACGGCTTCCATGCCTTCGACCGGGACACGATGCGGGCCATGATGGCGCGCGAGCCGACCCTGTCGCACTTCGCGCCACGGGCGAACCTCCTGGGGGAGCTGGAGGCGGTATTCCGAAGCTACGCCGAAAACGGCACCGGCCGGACCCGTCACTACGCCCATGACCAGCACGACGCGCAGGCCTACGGCATCGCCGAGGGCAGTTTCTCGGAGTGGGAGGCGTTCCCGCCGGATTCCGATCTGCTGTTCTACGAGGGTCTTCACGGCTGCGTGGCCGACCCGGATGTCGACATCGCCCGCTATGCCGACCTGAAGATCGGTGTCGTGCCGGTGATCAACCTGGAGTGGATACAGAAGCTGCACCGGGACCGGTCGTTCCGCGGCTATTCCACGGACGCCGTCACCGACGTGATCCTGCGGCGGATGCCCGATTACGTGCAGACCATCTGCCCGCAATTCTCGTTCACCGACATCAATTTCCAGCGGGTGCCGACGGTCGACACCTCGAACCCGTTCATCGCCCGCTGGATCCCCACCGCTGACGAGTCGATGGTGGTGATCCGGTTCAAGGATCCGAAGGGGATCGATTTTTCCTATCTGGTCTCCATGATCCACGACAGCTTCATGAGCCGGGCCAATTCCATCGTGATCCCGGGCGGCAAGCTGGATCTCGCCATGCAGCTGATCCTGACGCCGATGATCATGCAGCTCGTCGAACGCCGCCGAAGACTGGCCTGAGCCGATTCCGAGAGTTGCCCATGCTTCCTCCCATCATTGCCCCCTCGATCCTCTCGGCCGATTTCTCGAAGCTCGCGGAGGAAACCCGCGCCATAGATGCGGCCGGGGCCGATTGGATCCATCTCGACGTGATGGATGGCCATTTCGTGCCCAACATCACCTTCGGCCCGCCGGTGGTGAAGGCCCTGCGCCCGCACACGCAAAAATTCTTCGACGTGCATCTGATGATCGCCCCGGCGGATCCGTACCTCGCGGCCTTCGCGGACGCCGGTGCCGACGGCATCACGGTCCATGCCGAGGCCGGGCCGCACATCCACCGCTCGCTCCAGACGATCCGCGACCTCGGCAAGCGCGCCGGCGTGGCGATCAACCCCGGCACCCCGGCCGCTTTGGTCGAGCCGGTGCTCGACCTCGTGGACCTCGTGCTGGTGATGACCGTCAATCCCGGCTTCGGCGGCCAGAGCTTCATCAAGAGCGCCATGGAATCCGTGGCGCGGGTGCGGGCGATGGTGGCGGGCCGCGACATCCGGATCCAGGTCGATGGCGGCATCGACCCCGAGACCGTCCGGGCTGCGAGCCGCGCCGGCGCCGACACCTTCGTGGCCGGCAACGCCGTCTTCAGCGGCGGACCGAGCGCCTATGCGGAGCGCATCGCGGCGATCCGGGACGGCGCGGAGGGCGCCTCCGGCCGCGACTTGTCGTGCTGAGGGCGCTGATCTTCGACGTCGACGGCACCCTCGCCGAAACTGAGGATCTGCATCGGCAGGCGTTCAACAACGCCTTCGCCGAACTCGGCCTTCCCTGGCACTGGGACGCGGCGCTCTACGCCGATCTGCTCACCGTGATGGGCGGCAAGGAACGACTCGCCCATTACATCGACACGCAGCAACCGGCTGGAGCCGACGCGTTCCATGCGCTGGCGCCCGAGATTCATGCCCGCAAGACCGCGGCCTACGGCGCACTCGTGGTCGAGAGCCGGCTGCCGCTGCGGCCCGGTATCGCCCGGCTCATCGCGGAGGCCCGGGCGGCCGGCATCCGGCTCGCCGTCGCCACCACCACCAGCCGGCCGAACGTCGACCGATTGCTGGCCATCAACTTTCCGCCGGGCGATGCGCCCTTCGACGTGATCGCGGCGGGCGACGAGGCGGATCGCAAGAAGCCCGCCCCGGACGTGTTTCTCCTGGCGCTCGCCGGCCTGGATGTCGCCGCCTCTGAAGCTGTCGCGGTCGAGGATTCCGCCGCCGGGATCAGCTCGGCGCGCGCCGCCGGCCTCCCGGTCTTGGCGACCCGCAGCCGCTATACCGGCAGCCACAAGCTCGACGGCGCCTTCTCGGCGGTCTCGGATCTTGGAGAACCCGGGAGCCCGCACCGGCACATCGCCGGGCTGGAATGGCCGGGTGGCGTGGTCACGCTGGCCTCCCTGCGGCAGTGGCACACGGGCTCGCGTTAGACGACTCGTCGCTGCAAGGTGCGGCGACGCAGGACATCGTCCGCAACGTCGAGCAGGCCTCGTCCGGTACGAGCGCGGTTACGGGCACCATCTCGGGTGATGCGGGAGCCGCTGAGAAGACCGGCGGCGCCCCCCGAGACGTACTTACCTCGGCGACCGCGTTGTCGAGCCAGGCCGAGCATCTCACGGAGGAGGTCCAGCGCTTCCTGGCGACCGTGCGAGCGGCCTAGACGATCGCTTTTAAAAGCGTGCGTGGCCCTCAACTCTTGTGACGCGCTCTCTCGCGACGAACCGGTGTCCACGTCGTCGGAGAGCGCTCCATGGGCGCGCCGCCCTACCGGCCGACGCGATCGCTTGATCCGCGCCGGCCAGGAAGCCGCTCGGTGCGCCGGTCGCTGCGTCCGTGCGCCTCGGTGGCGAACAGCATGGTGCCGGCAACGACACCCAAAGCTGTTGAAATCCCTAGCTTGAGCCAGCGCGGATCGATGATCGTGCTGGCTGTACCGCGTCCCTTGTTCCGGCTCGACATGACGTTCTCGGTTTAGAGCATTCCTGCGTTAACGCCTGGTCGAGGGGATTTTTCCGTCGACCCGATCTGTAGGAACCGGGAGGGGGTGTTTGCACACGGGCGACCGCGTTGCTTCGGCGAAACCCGGCGGCCTATAACGCGGGCGACCTCACAGCCGCGTCGGCGGGGTCCTCAAGCCCGCCCGCGCCAAAGAACAAAGTCCGACACGCCATGGCAGGCCATTCCCAGTTCAAGAACATCATGCACCGCAAGGGCCGGGTGGACGCGGTCCGCTCGAAGGTGTTCGGCAAGCTCGCCCGCGAGATCACCGTGGCGGCCAAGCTCGGCACGCCCGATCCGGCGATGAACCCGCGCCTGCGGGCGGCGATCCTGGCGGCCCGTGCCGAGAACATGCCCAAGGACAATATCGAGCGCGCGATCAAGAAGGCCGCCGGCGCCGACGGCGAGAACTACGAGGACATCCGCTACGAGGGCTACGGCCCCGGCGGCGCTGCCCTGATCGTCGAGGCACAGACCGACAACCGCAACCGCACCGCCTCGGACGTGCGCTCCGCCTTCACCAAGTCGGGCGGCAGCCTCGCCGAGACCGGCGCCGTCGCGTTCATGTTCGACCGCGTCGGCGTGATCGCCTATCCAGCGTCCGTGGCCGATGCCGACACGATGCTGGAAGCCGCCATCGAGGCTGGCGCCGACGACGTGAGCTCCGGCCCGGACGGGCACGAGGTGATCTGCGCCCAGGATTCCTACGGTGATGTCGCCAAGGCCCTCGAAACCCGCTTCGGCGAGCCGAACCGCACCGGTCTGATCTGGAAGGCGCAGAACACGATCGACGTTGACGACGAGACTGGCGAGAAGCTGATCCGCCTGGTCGAGGTGATCGAGGATCAGGACGATGTCCAGAACGTCTACGTGAACTTTGCCCTGTCGGATGCGCTGATGGCCAAGCTGCAGGATTGAGCGCGGCGCAACGGGGTCTGGTTCAACGGCGAGGTAGGTTGGAACCGCCCGCTTCCGCGGGGGGCTGTGCCGGGATGGCCGGCCTCCACTGCCCCTGCGCGGTTGAACGGGTCACACCGCGCTGAGATCAAGTCCAACGTCGACCGATACCGATTTGGTTAACCGAACCGCAGGCTCTCGTTCCGTAGCGTGCCCGATGAGCAACTCGGACGGTTTCTATGGGTCGGAACGATTGGACTTCAGGCGCGAGCCCGATCGACGTTTCCATCGTCATTCCGTGTCTCAATGAGGAGCAGGCCCTGCCTGCTGCCCTGGCGACGGCGCGCGCGGCCCTGGATCAGCTCGGCAAAACGCACGCGCTGAACGGCGAGATCGTCGTCGCGGATAACGGCAGCATCGACGAGAGCCGCGCGATTGCGGTCGCGGCCGGTGCCCGCGTGGTTGCAGTTTCCCGGCGCGGATACGGGGCTGCGCTGAACGGCGGCTTTCAGGCGGCCCAGGGCCGCTACCTCGTCATGGGCGACGCCGACGGCTCCTATGACTTCCGCGATGCGGTCGCCATGGTGATGGCCCTACGCTCTGGCGCCGATCTCTGCATGGGCTCGCGCTTTCAGGGCGGCATCGCCGCCGGTGCCATGCCGTGGAAGAACCGCTACATCGGCAATCCCGTGCTGACCGGCATCCTGAACCTGCTGTTCCGGGCGGGCATCGAGGACGCGCATTGCGGTTTGCGCGCTCTGACGAAGGGCTGCCATCGCCGGCTGAAGCTGCGCGGGAGCGGCATGGAGTTCGCCAGCGAGATGGTGATCAAAGCGGCGCTGAACGGCGAGCGCATCACACAGCGTCCGGCGACCCTGTCGCGCGATTGTCGCGGCCGTGGTTCGCATCTGCGTCCGTGGCGAGACGGATGGCGCCACCTGCGATACCTGCTGATGTTGAGCCCGACCGGGATCTTCGCTGCCCCCGCGGCTCTCCTCGCCAGCGGCGGGCTCGCGATCCTGCTGCTGGCCGCGGCCGCCTTGGTTCTGGGTCAAGAACGCACGTTCTTCCTTGGCAATTACTGGGTGATCCTGGCTGGCGCGATGCTTGGACTGGCCCACAACCTGAGCCTGTTCGCGGCGGCGACGCATCTCTACGGCGCACGCGAGGGATACCGCAGACCGAGCCGCCGTCATGCGCGTTGGACAAGCTGGGTTTCGCTGGAAACGATGCTTGGGGCCGGCCTCATCGCATTCATGGCTGGCGTAGCCATCCTCGCGCTGGTGATCTGGTATTGGTCCCGGAATAGCTACGGCCCGATCGGCAGCGTGCTGCCCGCGGTGGCGGGGACGACGCTTCTGGTGGTCGGCGCTCAGAATGCACTCGGCGGCTTCCTCCTCGCCGTGATCGGCGGCAACGAGGCTGATTTTCTGCACTCCGAGGCTCCGAAGCCGGAGATGACGGCGACAGAACGCCGGCAATCGGTGGCTTGAACCGGTTGCGCTGCGGCGGCCGCCCTCCACAGAACAGGGGCGACGGCTCGCGCTGACTGTCGCGGCGCTTCCTGTCAAAGGTCATGACCATGATGACGGCCGTATCTTCGGATGCCGCCACGCGGCAGCGTCGGGCTGGACGCGGCGTTGTGGCCGGACGCACGCGCCGAGCTTGGTGGATGCATGTCCTTCTCGCCAGTGCCGTGCTGTTCGCCGTCGCGGCGGCCAACGGAAGGCCATCGGTTTTCAACGACACGGTGCAGTATTACTCGCAAGGCGAGTATCTGGCCTGGCGTCTGGGCATCGCGCAGCCGGATCTCGACAAGAACCGCCTGACGGATCCGACCTCGGTCATGCCAGATTCGCACGCCATGCGAGACATGACGCCCGCGACGATCGCGGGCGGTCGATCCCCGTTCTACGGCCTCGTTCTGGTTCTGGCCGTCAGGTTCGGAACCTTGTGGCTGCTTGCTGCAGGCCAAGCCTTCCTGGCGGCTTGGTCGATCTGCATCTTGATCCGCGGAATGTCGCCGGCGGCCTCGCCTGTTTTCTACCAGGGCGTGATCTTGACGCTCGGGCTCGGCACAAGCCTTCCGTTCTTCGCGGCTTTCGCGATGCCGGATCTCTACGCCGGGCTGCTGATTATTGCCCTGCCGATCCTCGCTTTCTGTCCGGCGCGGCTTACCGCATGGAAGCGCTTGATGCTGCGGGTGCTGCTCGTAGCGAGCCTGACGTTTCATGCCGCTAATATCGCACTTGCGCTGAGTCTGTCGGTCGCCGCCCTCGCAATCCTGACCGTGTTCAAGACACCGCTGCAGCTCGTCGCGGGCCGCGCGGGCTGGCTCGCCATGTCCATCCTGGTGGCCGTTTCGATGAATGGGGCGTTCGGCGCGATCTACCGCGCGGATGCCGGGGTCGCGCAGCGGACGCCGCCCTTCCTCATGGCGCGCCTCCTCGCCGACGGGCCGGGCCGAGACTATCTGGCGTCCGCCTGTCCGGGTGGGGCCAGCCCGACACTATGCCGGTTTATGAATAGGCCGGCGGCCAGTGAGGACGAGATCCTTTGGTCAAATGACCCTTCGAAAGGAATATTCTCGACCTCGACCTACGAGATCAGGATCAGATTGCGCGATGAGGAGCCCGCCTTCGTATCGGCGGTTGTCGTGCATGATCCCGTAGCCGTCATCACACGCATACTGCAGAACGGGCTGCAGCAATTGATGACCTTCTATGTTGCCGAGCCAATGAGCTCGCCCGCACGGTTCCTCAAACTCGCGTGGTGGGATCGAACGGCGATCCAGCGCATCGTGCCTGATCTGCAATCCTGCGCGGCCGTACCGAAGAGCTGTGACGTCCGGGCAAATCCTCTGTTTGTCGCGATCGTTCACATTGTTGTCGTGATGGCCGCATGGATCTTCATCGTGTGGTCGGTGGTCAAGACACGATGCTTTGATCTCTTCGCGCGCGCGCGGCCGGGCGGATCGGAGCCGGTCCCGCCGTTCGCCGGTGCGGTGGTGCTCATCGTGATGGGTGTGATCGTGAACGCGATGATCTGCGGGGCGGTATCCGGTGTCTTCGCCCGCTACCAAGCCCGCGTCATCTGGTTGATCCCGCTCCTGGCGCTGCTGATCGCGGATTGGTTTCGGCAGAACAGGCGTGTGCCGTCAGCGGATGCAATGGCTAGCTCAGGTCCGGCTTCTGCCGCGTCGATTGCTTCGAGCCCTGGCTAAGAGCCCGGGTGGTCAGGGCGAAGCCGCGTGACGACGTGAAGGTTCCGTCCAAAGACTAAATTCAGAGGAAAGACATACAAGGGAATATCTCTGGTCTCAGCGTCTGCTTGCAGATGCGCGCGTGCGAACAGATTTTTCCATTGTTGCGATGATTGATAGTTGTACGTCAGCGCGACACCGTGGGGCGCGTTGCCGATCCAATCCATCAGAGAGAGCGACAGGCGGTCCAAGCTGTTCTCGGACAGGTGGTCCTTGAGGATGACGTATCGGCGCGCGACCCGTGCGGCTTCCCGGAGAAGTTGCCCCGGGTCTTCCGTGTGGTGCAGAACGTCGATGAAGGTGACCACATCCCAGGATTGATCCGGGAACGGCAGGGTCTTTCCGTCGAAGGCGCTCACCGGGATGACCGTGCTGGGCCGCACGAAGACGTCGATGCCTTCGACGTGGATATCGGGCCGGATCGTGCGACAGAGGCCGGCGATGGTTCCATCACCACAGCCGACATCGAGAACGGTCGCGTCGCGGGGCAGCAGACCGGTCAGGGATTCAGCGAGAACGCGCGTTCGCCTGTCGAAGATCAGATCGCCGTGTAGTTTTCCGATCAACGCCTTCAAAGGCCGGCTCCCTCGACATCACTGCTGTCAGGCGAAACGCTAGACTCCGAATATGGTCTGAAAGGTGATGGACCAGGGACATATCTCGTCCCTCGGGGCGTCTGGCTTGTCGGCTCCGATCCGGTTGTCTCGCTTTTGCACCGACGTTGCGATGAGGCGCGTATCCACGTGGGCTCACGCACGGGCCGCCGCCAGCTCCGCGCCGAACCGCTCCTCGGCATAGGCCTCCACCGAGAACGTGTCGTCGGGCAGCTGGACCATGAAGCGCTCGGCCACTTCGGTGAGCACGATGTCGGGCCGCACCTGCTCGATGTACCCCCAGTCGAGCGACATGCTCCACACGAAGTGCAACTCCCGGAAGGTCTCGGCCAGCAAGATCGTCAGCATGTACGGCATGACGTGCGAGAAGGAATCGCCGAACAGCACCACGCGGCGCGGATCCGTCGCCCTGGCGTTGCCGTAGACCACATGCGCGCCGACATGCAGCGTGTGCAGGAGGCCCGCCTTCTCCCGCGTCTCGACGATCGGGCTGGCATAGGTCCGCACCGCATCCTGCTGGATCATCACGGTCCGTGACCGCGCCCGTCGCAGCGGATCGAACGCGCTGCCCAGATCGCCGTCGTGGTCGGTCTCGAAGGAGGGCCGGTCCCGGAGATCCGCCCGGGGCTCGGCACCGAGCGCCCGGCAGATCTCAGCGTAGGCGTAATGACAGCCCTCGAAGGACCAGTGCGTATCGGTCCGGCAGTAGAGGTCGGTCGCGTCGCGTCCCGCGCGCAGCGGCGTCACGAGGTCGATGCAGGTCTCCCGCCAGCGACGACGCCTGCGCCAGGCGGCGTAGAGGCCGAACGGGCTGCTGAGGCGACGCGGCGGCGGTTCGTTGTGGAGCAGCCGGTAGGCCGGCGAAGCGCTCGGCCGGATCGTGATCCCGTCGAGTCGGTGATCGTAGACCATCAGCTTCTCCGGGGCGACGACGTGCCGGTAGAGGATCCCCAGGGCGCGCAGGCGCCGCTCCCGCGTCGCGATGAGGCTGCGCCATTGCCAGACGAGCTCGGTCGTCTCCTCCGGCCGCTCGTACTGGCCGAGGACGTCGTTCGTCCCGGTCTTCAGGAACAGCCATCCGTCCTGTCCGACGTGGATATGGTCGGTGTTGTTTGGCGCCACGGTCACCCTCGTGCGGCAGGTCGTCCGCCTTTACAGCATCGCCCTGGATCTGGGACGATGGCGCCGCGAATTCGGCGGCAAGGCGCGGGATGCCGGGCCGGCGGCGGATGGACAGGATGACGCATCGTTCCTCGATCGCCCGGTTGTGTCCGTCATGCCCCTCCTCACCGCGTCCGCCAAGCCGCAGAGCGCCGTCGCCATGAGCCTCGTTCCGAGCCCCGATCCGGATGCAGACCGGTGGGCGGCGCTCGCCGCCCGCGACGCCCGGGCAGACGGCACCTTCGTGTACGCGGTCCGCACGACCGGCGTGTACTGCCGGCCGAGCTGTGCGGCGCGGGCCGCCCGGCCGGAGAACGTCAGCTTCCATCGGACCTGCGCCGAGGCGGAGGCCGCCGGCTTCCGGCCCTGCCTGCGCTGCCGGCCCGATGCGCCGGGCCTTGCCGAGCGCCAGGCCGAGGCGATCACTCGCGCCTGCCGGCTGATCGAGACGGCGGAGTCCGCGCCGACCCTCGCTGCACTCGCCGGGGCCGCGGGGATGAGCGCCTATCACTTCCACCGGGTGTTCAAGGCCGCCACCGGCGTGACGCCCCGGGCCTACGCCGCCGCGCACCGGGCTGCTGGCCTCGCCGCCCGGCTGCCCGGGGCGGGTTCGGTCACCGAGGCGCTCTACGAGGCCGGCTACGGCGCGGCGAGCCGCTTCTACGCCGAGGGCGCCTCGCGCCTGGGTATGGCCCCCGCCGTCTATCGGAAAGGCGGGGCAGGTCTGCGCATCCGGTTCGGTATCGGCGCCTGCAGCCTGGGGGCGATCCTGGTGGCGGCGACCGATCGGGGCATCTGCGCGATCCTGCTGGGCGACGCGCCGGAGCCGCTCCTGCAGGATCTTCAGGACCGGTTTTCGGGCGCGGAGATCATCGGGGGCGATCCGGTCTTCGAGGACTGGATGGCGCGGGTCATCGGCTTGGTCGAGGCGCCGGGGCGCGGCCTTGATTTGCCCCTCGACATCCGCGGCACCGCCTTCCAGCAGCGGGTCTGGGAAGTGCTGCGGCGCATCCCCGTGGGGTCGACCGCGAGCTACGCCGAGATCGCCCGCGCCATCGGGCTCCCCGCCGCGACGCGGGCCGTGGCGCAGGCCTGCGGCGCGAATGCCATCGCGGTCGCGATCCCCTGTCATCGGGTGGTGCGCTCGGACGGTGCGCTGTCCGGCTATCGCTGGGGTGTGGCGCGCAAGCGCGATCTCCTCCAGCGCGAGGCGGAGGGCTGAGGACGGTCCCCGGCCTGAGAACTCAGGAATTCGCGAATCGTCGCTTCGAACCAGATTGCGCGGGTGGCAGATCTGAACGGCTGCTCCCGCCACGTGGCGGAAGCGCCCTAGCGCCGGCCACCCGGCGGCCCTCCTGGACCTCCGAACCCACCGCCAGCCCCGCCGAACCCGCCGGGGCCGCCACTCGGTCCGCCAGGTGCGCCGCCCGGCCCGCCGAATCCACCGGGGCCGACCGGGAAGGCGCCCGGGCCCGCCGGTGGCGGACCGCCCGGCCCACCCCGGGCCGCGCCGAAGCCGCTCGGCCGCTCACCCCCGGGGATCGGTCCGCCCCCGGGCCGGGTATCGATGCCGAACCCTCGCGGTTCGCCGGACTTGCCGAGGCCGCCCGCCCGTCCACCGGGCTCCGCGCCGAAGCGGCCCGGCAAATCCTCGGGTAGGTTGCGCAGGTCCAGGCGGTCGCGCTCGAAGCCGGGTGCTTCGCGTTGCGGGGTCTCGGGGGCGATGCGGTTCTCGATCCGCAGTTGCTCGACGGTCAGATCGCCGTCGCGGGCGATGCCGGCGGTCAGCACGGCGCGGACGCTCCCCTGCCGTGGCACCTTCGCCCCCGGCCGGCCCGCGACCCTGTAGCCCGAGCCAATGGCGAGGCCCGCGCCGGAGCGGCCGATATAAGCCTCGATCGAGACCTGCTTCAGCCCCGGCGGGAATGGCAGGCCGATCTGGGCGGCATTGGTCGCGCGCAGGACGCCATCAGCGGCCGAACCCGTCACCAGGGCGCGTTTGCCCGGGGGCAGGGCGTCGGCCCCCGTGAGGCGCAGGGCTCCGATCAGGAGGGCGCCATTTTCGCCGCGCCGCACCGGGCCGGCGACCCGGTCCGATCCGGCCTCCCGCGGCTCGATGAGGCTCGCCACGATCACCCCGTCCGGCCGCCGCAGGCCGCTCACCGCGACGCGTGCGCCCGGCTTCCAGTCGCCGGCAAGGCCTGCGGTCGAGATCCGCTGCCCCAGCACGATCATCCGCCCCGGTGCGACCGCCTCGACAGGGCCCACCACCTCGCTGCTCACGTCGATGCGGCGCGTTGCGAGGCCGCCGCCCTCCGGCCGCGCCACCACGTGGACGACATGCCCGATCTTCAGGTCTGCTGCCTTTGCGGCCGCGCCGTCGATGCGCACCTCCACCTCCGGCGGGTAGGCGATGCGCAGGTCGTTGACGATGATCGAGCCGAAACGGCGAATCGTGCCAATCACCCCGGTTCCGCCGATGCCGCGATCACCCTCGCCCAGCGGGGTATCGCGCGGCTCGTCGGTCCGCATCATGCCGGTTCCGCCGATGCCCTGGTCGCGCGGGGCCTCCTGCGGCCGGACCTTGGCCGGCAGCAGCGTCGCGGCACCCGCGAGAAGGCGCAGGACGAACCGGCGGTTGGGCAGGGGGCGCACCGGCCGGATCCTCAGCGCTCGTCCGTGGGACGCGCGGGCGGCACGGCCTCGGCGTAGACGTAGAGGCCGAAATTCCAGCGGTGATCGCCGCCCGGGTCGGTCTGGCAGGCGGCGTGCGCCTCGCGGTTCGCCTGCTGCAACGCCTCCATGGCGATCTCGCGGGCCCGCGCCTCGAGCTTGGCTGCAAGCTCCTTCGAGAGCCCATCATAGTGGACGGCCCGCTCCAAGAAGCGCGGCTTGTCGCCGACGATGTTGGCCACGGACGCCGCGATATGGTCGTGCAGGTTACGGCCGAAATAGTAGAGCTGCGGTCCCTCGGCGCCGTCCCCACGGGGCACGTAGGCGGCCTCCGCCAGCACGATCCGGTCCTGCGGATCCGTGAAGGCGAGGCCGCGGTCGAGCCACTCGTCCAGGATCGCCCGCGGGCGCAGATCGCGCGTCACCCCGGCGACCAGCGTTTCGAAGGAGGGTGCGTTGTCCTCGGCGGTCCGCGGCAGCGGCAAGGGGTGACCTTGCGGATCGGTGAAGGCCGGGTCGGCGATCCAGCGGGCGATGATCCGGCTGGTGCGCGAGACCACGGCCGGCACTGCACTCACGGGGGCGCCGGCCCCGCGCAGGCGTCGCACTTCCTTGCGATGAATGCCGGTGAGCAGTGAGACGCGGCTGTCGGTCTGCTCCTTGCCCGACAGGGCGAAATCATACTCGGCTACGTTCACGTAGAGCTCGCGCAGAAGGTCCGTGAGGGCCGGGAAGGTGATGCCACGGGCGACCAGCAGGCGCACGAGCGGCCGCAGCAATCGGGCCAGCGGCGCGTGCAGGGCCGCGCCCTCTCGCGGTGTGTCGGCGGTCTCGGACATAAAGGTATCGTTATCGCATGGCGCGTGGGAGACAATCCCACAACGTGCGCAGCCACACGCGCCGAGGGAGATCCCTCGTTGACGTGGGATATTTGCACACGTATCCCAATCGCGTGGTCAAATTTCCCACGGACGTTGCGGGGTTCCTGTCATGAAGGCTGACACGCGCATTCTCGTCGCGGACGCGCTGCCGCCCCTCAGGATCGAGGAGATCAAAAACGGCCGGACCCGGAAGAACCATCCCATGCCGCGGCTGGGGCGCATCGTCTGCGTCCTCGCCGCCCTCGCACTGCCCGCCTTCGGCATCGCTGTTGCGGACACGGTCCACCGCATCGGCGACACGAAGGTGTCGCAGGCCGCCGCTCCCGTCATCCCCTCAGACGGGGCGGCGGCACCCCAACGGGCCGTCACGCCCGCCGGTGCCTCGAAAACCGCCAGGTCGGCCATGCACACGACCGAGCGCCGCGAGGTCGGGACGTGATCGCCCTCACCGAGGCAGGTGGCGGCGACGCGCGGCCTGGACCTACCTGCGGTGGAGCGCCCGTCCTCGATCTCGCGCTCTGCCTGATCCTGTCGGTGACGGTGGTCGGTCTGCTGCTCCTGGCCCTCTGACCCCACTGCTCCGGATCCTGGCTTGCGGCCCGCGCTCCGGCGCCGATCCGGCGGTAACGCCCCACACACGAGACCCACCATGACGCTATCGTTTCGCGCTGTCCTGCTCGGCGCAGCGGCGGGCTGCATCGCGCTCGGCGCACAAGCGGCCGATCTGCCCCGTCGCGCCCCACCGCCGCCGCTTCCCCTGCCGCCGGCCTTCACTTGGACAGGCTTCTATGCCGGCGTGAACGCCGGCTACGCCGTGCACACGGGCAATGGTGGCTTCACCGATCCGACCTACGGCACCGTGACCGGCGGCAACCGGTTCGGCGGCTTCGCCGGCGGCGGGCAGATCGGCTACAACTATCAGTTCACCCCAGGCTCCGGCTTCGTGCTCGGCGTCGAGGCCGACATTCAGGGTACGGCCTTAGCCAAGGCGGACGCGGCCTATCTCGGGACGACGCCGTATTTCAGCGTCCGGCCGAACCTCGACTATGTCGGAACGGTCCGCGGCCGCCTCGGCTACGCCTTCGACCGCGTCCTGATCTACGGGACCGGCGGCTTCGCATATGGCGGAGGCTCTCGCTCATCCTCCGCGGCCTCCTATCCCTACACGCTGCCCGGGACCGAGCGGACCGGCTACGCTTGGGGTGGCGGCATCGAGTACGCCTTCACCGAGAAGCTGTCGGTCAAGATGGAAGCGCTGTATCTGCATCTCGGCCGCGGCTTCACCGGAACGACTTACTACAGCGCCAGCGTTCCGGCGTATTATGGTGCCGGCAAACAGGATTCAGGGTTCGCCTTGGTCAGGGCGGGGGTAAACTACCGCTTCTAATCAGTATTGGTCGAAAAGGAGCTTGACGGGCCGGCCGGACTGAGTCGCTATGTATGGCGTTCGGCGTCGCGACGTCATGGTTCGGTCGTGCGTAACCACGGCTGGACCGGCAGCGCTGGTGCCGAATGCCGCACGGGTGGCGCCGCGCGGTATCGTGGGGCCTGTCCGTCAGGAACGTCCGTGAGAACTCTACGCCTGCGCGTCGCCGCGACGACGCTTCTCGCCCTCTCCGGCTTCGGGGCATCGGCGCAGGACGTCATCCCGCCCGGGCCGACCGGGCGGGGCGCCTTCCTGATCTACGGCAATTTCTGCGGGCCGGGGAACCGTGGGCCCGGCTACGCGCCGATCGACGCGCTCGACCGCGCCTGCGCGCGCCACGACGTCTGCTCGGCGGACCTGCTGTCGAGCACACTGACGGCCTGCGCCTGCAACCGCCGTCTGGAACGGGAGGCGGGTATGGTCGCCCGCGATCCGCGCGCATCGGGCCATACCCGTGAGACCGCGCGGTTCATTGCCGACTTCGCGGCGGCGCTACCCTGCCAGTAGGGCGCGCCGCCAGCCCGGTCAGGCGGCGTCGGCCGGGTTCGCGGCCGCCTTGGGGCCGCCCTTGGCGACTCCCACCAGGGCCGGGCGCAGCACCCGGTCGCCGATGACGTAGCCCGACTGGACCACCTGTACGACCGTGCCGGCGGGCACCTCCGGGTTCGGCACTTCGAACATGGCCTGATGCCGGTTCGGATCGAATTTCTGGCCCTGCGGCTCGACGACCTTCACGCCGTGGCGCTCCAGGGTCTTGGCGAGGTCGCGCTCGGTCAACTCGATCCCGTCGATCAGACCCTTCAGGGCGCCGTCGGCGCTGGCCTTCGCGTCGGCCGGCACGCTCTCGAGGGCCCGGCGGATGTTGTCGGCGACGTTGAGCACGTCGCGGGCGAAGTTCGTGACCGCGTAGGTGCGGGCATCGGCGACCTCGCGCTCGGTGCGGCGACGCAGGTTCTCCATCTCGGCGAGCGTGCGCAGCGTCCGGTCCTTCAACTCGTCGCGCTCGGCGGTGAGCAGGGCCAGGGTCTCCGCGATGGGATCGACGGACGCCTCGGCGCCCTGACCCGCGGAGCCGGGATTCTGGGCCGCACCGGCACCGGCCTCGACCGTGGTCTGGCGCTGGTCATCCTGGGGCATGTCGTTGCTCGTCATCGTGTTTCAGTCGTCCGGGAAGTAGGTTCGGGCACGCGGAACCGGCGCTGATATCTGGCCCGGAGCCAACGAAATCAACCCATCGCTCAGGCTTCGCGCGGCGGCGGCGCGGCCACCAACGCTTCCAGGCCCTCGGCCTTGAGGGCGGCGACGTCGCCCGCGAACACATCCATCACGGCCCCGCGAATCGCGGCCTGCCGGTCGGGCTGCGTCACCCGCGTGCCGGTGAGGTCGGTGACGTAGAAGACGTCGACCGCCCGCTCGCCGAAGGTCGCGACGTGCGCCGAGGTGATGTTGAGCGACAGCCGGCCCAACGCGGTGGTCAATTCATAGAGGAGGCCTGGCCGGTCGAGGCCGGTGACCTCCACGACGGTCTCCCGGCTCGACAGGGCGTTGTCGATGATCACGTCCGGCGGCACCGGGAAGGTCTTGGCGCGCGTCGTCGTTGGCGGGTGCTTGTCGGCCACGAGGTCGGCGATGCGGATCTCGCCCTTGAGCGCCCGCTCGATCGCCGCCGTGATGCGCTTCGTCCGGCGGGTCTCGTCCTCGTCCCGCTCGAAGGCGCGCGAGATCACGATCGTGTCGAGGGCGAACCCGTCCGTCGTGGTGAAGATCTGGGCGTCGACGATGTTGCTGCCGGCCGCCGCGCAAGCACCGGTGATGATGGCGAGCAGGCGCGGGTGGTCGGGCGAGTAGATCGTGATCTCGGTGACCCCCCGGACGGGGTCGAGGGCAACGTCGGTGGTGCTGGTGCGGCTGTCGCCCAGCGCCTCGCGCAGGAACTGCGCGTTCTTGAGCTGGCGCGTGCCGTCGACCTTCAGCCAGTAGGCCTGACCGTGCCGGGCCGCGTAGGCGTCGAACTCCTCCGAGGCCCAGCCCGGCAGCCGCTCACGCAGCCCCATCTGGACCAGGCGCACCCGGTCGGTGCGGGCGATCTCGGAATGGCCGCCCGAGAGGTAGACCTCGGTCTCGTCGTAGAGCGTGCGGATCAGGGTGCCCTTCCAGGCGGTCCAGACGCCGGGGCCCACCGCGGTGATGTCGGCCACCGTCAGGATGGTCAGGAGCTTCAGCCGCTCCAGGGTCTGCACGTTGGCGGCGAAGCGCTCGATCGTCTTGGGGTCCGAAAGGTCGCGGCTCTGCGCGGTCATCGACATCAGCAGGTGCTGCTCGACGAGCCAGCAGACGGTCTCGGTCTCGGCCTGGTTCAGGCCGAAGCGCGGGCAGAGTTTTTCCGCGATCGCGGCGCCCGCGATCGAGTGATCCTCCGGCCGGCCCTTGGCGATGTCGTGCAGCAGGATCGCCACGTAGAGCGCCGTGCGGTTGTGGATCGTGTGAACGAGGCGCGAGACCAGCGGGTAGGTCTCCTGCGAGCGGCCCGATTCGACGTCCGCGAGCACGCCGACCGTGCGCAGCAGGTGCTCGTCCACCGTGAAGTGGTGATACATGTTGAACTGCATCATCGCGACGATGCGGCCGAAATCCGGGATGAACCGGCCAAGTACCCCCGCCTCGTTCATCTCGCGCAAAGCCTCCTCGGGGGCGTTGTGCGAGGTGAGGATCTCGAGGAACAGGCGGTTGGCCTCGGTGTCGCTGCGCAGCGACGGGTTGATCAGGCGCAGCGAGCGGCTGGCCAGCCGCTTGGCATCCGGATGGATCGCGAGGTTGTGCCGGTCGGCCAGCCAGAACAGGCGGATCAGGTTGACGGGATCGCGCTCGAACGCGTCCTCGGCCCGTAGGTTGACCCGGCCGTGGTCGATCCAGAAATCCTCCGCCTCCATGGCGGTGGCCCGGAAGCGGTCGCGGAACCGGCCAATCCAGCGGTCGAGCACCGGCGTGCGCTTGGCGTGACGCGCTTCCAGTTCCGCGCAGACGATGGCGGTGAGGTCGCCGACATCCTTGGCGAAGCGGAAATAGGCTTTCATGAACCGCTCGACGCCCGAGAGGCCGCCCCGGGCCTCGTAGCCGAAGCGCTCGGCGATTCGGGGCTGCAGGCCGAAGGACAGGCGCTCCTCCGCGCGCTTCGTCACGAAGTGCATGTGGCAACGGACCCGCCACAGGAACTCCTCGCAACGCTCGAACAGCGCGTATTCCTCTGGTGTGAACAGACCGGCGCTGACGAGTTCGGCCTGATCGCGCACCCGGTAGGTGTATTTGGCGATCCAGAACAGCGTGTTGAGGTCGCGCAGGCCGCCCTTGCCGTCCTTGACGTTGGGCTCGACGAGGTAGCGCGACGAGCCGGCCTTCGAGACGCGCAGGTCGCGCTCGCGCAGCTTGGCGTCCACGAATTCGGCCGCCGAGCCGACCACGAGTTCCATGTCGAAGCGCGTCACCAGCTCCTCGAACAGGGTCCGCGAGCCGAACAGGTAGCGCGCCTCCAGCAGCGAGGTGCGGATCGTCATGTCGGCCCGCGCCTCGCGCAGGCATTCCTCAACCGACCGGGTGGCGTGACCGACCTTCAGCTTCAGGTCCCACAGGACGTAGAGCATCGCCTCGACGACGCTCTCGGACCACGCGGTCTGCTTGTAGGGCAGCAGGAACAGCAGATCGATGTCCGAGCCCGGCGCCATCGTGCCTCGGCCGTAACCGCCGGTGGCGACCACCGCGAGTTGTTCGCCGGTCGAAGGGTTGTCGTTGGGGTAAAGCCGCCAGACCACGGCGTCGTGGATCGCCCGGACCACCGCGTCGGTGAGCTTGGACAGCGTTTGCGCGCAGCGCAGGCCGTTGCAGTCCTTCAAAAGCTGGACTTCGGCGGCGCGGTGGCCTTCCTCGATCACCCGCCGCAGGTGCGGGACGAGCGCGGCGCGGAGCTTGGTGGGCTCGCGAGCCTCGCGGTCGAGATTCTCCAGGACCGTGGCGAGGGCGGCGACGGGATCGAACATGGCTCCCGTTAGCATGATATGCCTACGCCGCCAGCCATGCGGCGACGCGTGTCCGATCCCGAATTTTCACGGTTCATCACGCCAAGCCACAGTCCCCTATTCCGCCGCTGGCAAGTCGACGGCCAACAGCCGCGCCGTCCGGTTGCGGGTCGAGGGCCTGGCCTCGGTGGCGGCGGTCTGCCGCCGGGCATCGGCGATCGCCGCGTGGACCCCGTCCACCGCCAGAATCAGGGCGCTCACGGTGCGGGCGTCGATGCTGCGCTCCCGAGCGTAGCAGACCACGTCGGAGACGAGCCCGTCGGTTTCGATCGCCAGGGCGTCGAGCGCTGCGCTGCTCGTCGCGACCCGGACCTCGCGCATGATGGCGAGCAGGCGGTCGAGGACGAAATCGACCCGCTCTCGGCGCTTGCGGGCCAGCCGCTGCCCGATCCACGCGAAGCCGGAGCCGATCGTACCGCCGAAGAAAGCGAACAGGTAGATGTAATCCTCGTAGCGATCGAGGAATGTCTGCTGCTCGCGCTCGAAATAATCGACCGCACCCGGATGGTTGGGCAGCCGTGCCGATGTCGCCGCGACCGTGGTGTCGAAGTCGGGCGCCTTCATCAGCTTGGCGGCCGGGGCCGCGGAGGCGAGGCGCGAGCGCCACTCGAACAGGTGCTGCGTGGCCGAGGCCACCGCGACGCGGCTCACCGTGCCGCGCGCCATCAGGCGGTAGGAGGCGCCGACGGTCTTGATCTCCTCGTCGGGACGCTTCGGACGGCCGCCGAAGGTCCCGGCCGGAATGCTCACCGCTTGCAATTCGGGGAAGCGCTGCAGGATCGCGTCGCCATCGGGAATCGAGACGAAGCCGATCTTGCGCTCCGGCGAGCCCAGTTCGACGGCGTGCACCATGGCCGCCGCGGTCTTGGACGCTGGGCTGGCAATCACCGCCACCGCGTCGACCCGCTTGTCGGTCAGCGCGGCCGTGACCTCGCCGATCTTCAGGGGCACGACCACGACGTGGCCCACCTCCGCCTCGTCGGCCGGTGGGGCACCCTCGGATGCCTCCTCGGCGCGGTTTTCCGGAACGAGATCGTAGAAGGAGAGCAGGTTCGTCAGGAAGGGCAGGTCGGCGCTGTGGCGTACAACGATGCCGAGGCGCTTGCGCGCCAGCGCCGGGATGTCGTCGAGATCGGCGGCCTCGGGCGCCGCGATGACCAGGGCCTCGTCGTGCAGGATCGCCAGCGTCAGGCCGTTCTCGGGCAGCAACACATCCGGCCGGACTACGGCGAGGTCGGCCTTGTTGCGCTGGAGCGCCAGGGCGCTGTCGCGGACGTCGGCGTAGCGCACGACCTTGAGGCGCACATCCTCGCGGCCCCGATCCAGGGCGCTGGCATAGGCTTCGATCAGGGCGGCCTCGGGCCCGTCCTGGGGGCCCACCGCCACCGTCAGGGTGTTCGGGCGCGACAGATAGACGATCGCGGCGGCGACCGCGGCCAGGCCCAGGGCCACCAGGACCAGGAGCCACTCGCGGCGCATCAGAGACGTCGCCGCGGCACGGAGGCGGCTCCGCCACGGTTTGCGGATGCGGTCGGGCGAAGGACGGTGGTTCGGTCCATGTCCGAGCCTGTCGCGTTGCACGCGTTCCATACCCAAGTCATGGAACGCAAACCTGTCGAGAACGTGAAGAACCGGTGAAACCCCCATTCGTTGCAGGATCCGCACCGGGACACCGCAAGGCCGACGCGGCCCCGCCGAAACCGATCAGCGCGCCGTGGCTCGAACGGTCGGCGCTGCATTACCTCGAGCGCTACAGCGCCTCGACCGAGATGCTGCGCCGGACCCTGGCGCGGCGGGTGGAGAAGCGGGCGCGGCTGCGCGGCGAGGACCCCGCCGGCTTCGCCGAGATGATCGCCGCCACGGTGGCGCGGGCGGTCTCGGCGGGCCTCGTAGACGACGTGCGTTTCGCCGACATGCGCCTCGCCACGCTGCGTCGCCGGGGCACGTCGAGCCGCGGCGTCTCGGCGAAGCTTGCCGCCAAGGGCGTCCCCCGGGATGTGGTCGAGGCCGCCATGCGGGCCGAGCGGGAGGCGGTGCCGGAGGAGGACGCCGCCGCGATCGAGGATCAGGCCGCACAGGCTTACGCCAAGCGGCGGCGCCTGGGGCCGTATCGCCGGCCGGACCAGCAGGGCGCCTATCGCGACCGCGATCTTGCCGCGCTGGCGCGGGCCGGATTTTCGTATGGCCTCGCCCGCCGGGTGGTCGATACGGAGTTGGACGAGGAGCCCGGGTGAAGGGTGCGGCAATGCGGCCCGGGGTAGGCTACCAGCCGACCTTGCACCTTCTCGCGCCTCGTTCATTGTCTGTTCGATGGACGAAACCCTCGCCAAGAAACTGCGCATCCTGGCCGATGCCGCGAAGTACGATGCGTCCTGCGCGTCCTCCGCGGCGCCCAAGCGCGCGGCCGGCAAGGATGGGCTCGGCTCCACCACCGGGGCCGGCATCTGCCACGCCTATACGCCGGATGGGCGCTGCGTCTCGCTGCTCAAGATCCTGCTGACCAACTGGTGCCTGTTCGATTGCGCCTATTGCATCAACCGGCGCTCCTCGAACGTGCGGCGGGCGAAGTTCACCGTCGAGGAGGTCGTGAACCTCACCCTGAACTTCTACCGGCGCAACTATATCGAGGGCCTGTTCCTGTCCTCGGGCATCATCAAGTCGCCCGACCACACGATGGAGTTGCTGACCCGGGTGGCGAAATCGCTCCGGCGCGACCACGGCTTTGCCGGCTACATCCACCTCAAGTCGATTCCCGAGGCGAGCCCCTGGCTGATCGAGGAGGCCGGCCTCTATGCCGACCGGCTGTCGATCAACGTCGAATTGCCCACCGAGGCGAGCCTGGAGCGGCTGGCGCCCGAGAAAGACGGCGCTACCATCCAGAAGGCGATGACGCAGATCGGCGAGCGGATCGTTGAGGCCAAGGCCGAAAAGCGCCGGTTCTCGCCGGCCGGCCATTCGACCCAGGTGATCGTCGGGGCGGACGCCACCACCGACGAGGCGTTGATCCGCAAGAGCGCGCTGCTCTACGGCAGCGTGGGTCTGAAGCGCGTCTATTACTCGGCCTTCAGTCCGATCCCGGACGGGTCGGCGATCCTGCCGCCGAAGCCGCCGCCGCTGCAACGGGAGCACCGGCTGTATCAGGCCGATTGGCTGCTACGCTATTATCACTTCACCCCCGACGAGGTCGCCGACGCCTCGGAGGGCGGCATGCTCGCCCTCGACATCGACCCAAAACTCGCCTGGGCGTTGAAGCACCGCGAAAAATTCCCGGTGGACGTGAACAAAGCGGACCGGGAGTGGCTGCTGCGTGTGCCGGGGCTCGGCGCGCGGGCGGTCGACAAGATCATCACGGCCCGTCGTCACGCGACCCTGCGGCTGGATGACGTGGCGCGGCTGACCTCGGGGCTGAAGCGGGCGCGGCCGTTCCTCATCACCGCCGATCATCGGCCGGTGGGGCTGACGGATCGGGCCGATTTGCGCACGCGGCTGGTTGAGCCGGCGACGCAGTTGAGCTTGTTTTGATGCGGACCGGAAGCGCGCCTCTCCCTCCCCTCTCTGCGGGGGAGGGTACCCTGCGCAGCAGGGGGGGAGAGGGGAGCGACGGTGCAGGATCGGACAGTGGCCCCCATGCCGGCCTCGAACCTCTCGGAGCCCGGGCTCCCCTCTCCCGACCCGACCTGACGGCCGGCCCACCCTCCCCCGCAGAGGGGGGAGGGGATGCGCACCGGCCGCGTGCCATTACGTTACGCCCAGGTGCAGATCTCGTCGGCTTCCGCACCGCCGTTCGAAGCCTCGTTGCCGCGGGCGTCCCGCCCGAAGCGGTGTCGTGGTCGGTGACGGATTCACCCGGCCTGTTCGGGGCCGAGGCCGACGCCGCTTCCGCTGCCCCGCTCGCCCTACCCAAACTTGTCGCCGGCCTGATCCCGCAGGTGATCCCCCACCGCGATCCCGAGCGTTACGGCCTGCTCTACGCGCTTATCTGGCGGGTCTGCCACGGTGAGCGGCATCTGATGGAAGTCGGCAGCGATCCGTTGGTCTATCGCCTGCACCGCATGGCGAAGGCGATCGGGCGCGACCTGCACAAGATGCACGCCTTCCTGCGCTTCCGCTGCACCGAGGACGCGGTGGGCGAGCGTTTCGTGGCGTGGTTCGAGCCCGATCACCACATTTTGGAAGCAGCCGCGCCGTTCTTCGTGGCGCGGTTCCGGGGCATGCGCTGGTCGATCCTGACGCCCGAGGGCTCGGCCCACTGGGATACCGACACGCTGACCTACGGCCCGCCCGGCGACCGGGCCACGCTCCCCGACGGCGACGGGTTCGAGGCCGGCTGGCAGACCTATTACGAGAGCACCTTCAACCCGGCCCGGACCAACCTGAAGGCGATGCGGGCCGAGATGCCCAAGAAGTACTGGCATAACATGCCCGAGACCGCGGCGATCCCCGCTTTGGTTCGGGCGGCGGCCGGGCGTACCGAAGCCATGATCGAGAGGGAGCCGACATTGCCCACACGCCGCGAACCTGCCCGCGCCGTTGCCGCCATGGCCGATCAGGATCCCAAGACCCTGGACGAGTTGAACGCCATCATCCGGCGGACCGAGCCCCTGGTGCCGGGTGCGACCCAGGCCGTGCTCGGCGAGGGCGCGGTCGGCGCGACGATCGCCTTCGTGGGCGAACAGCCCGGCGATCAGGAGGACCGCCAGGGCCGCCCGTTCATCGGGCCGGCGGGGCAGCTGCTGTCCCGCGCCATGGCGGAGGCCGGGATCGACCGCGGGGCGAGCTATCTCACGAATGCGGTCAAGCACTTCAAGTTCGAGGAGCGCGGCAAGCGCCGCATCCATCAGAAGCCCACGGCTGGTGAGGTTAGTCACTATCGTTGGTGGCTCGACCGGGAACTGGATTTCGTCGGCCCGAAGCTGGTGGTGGCACTCGGCGCCACGGCGGTGCTGGCACTGACCGGCAAGGCGGTCCCGATCACCCGGGCACGCGGCCCGTTCCGGTTCGAGCGGTTCGACAACCGCTTCCAGGGCTTCATCACGGTCCACCCGTCGTACCTGCTGCGCCTGCCCGACGAGGCGAAGGAGGAGGCCTACGCGGCCTTCGTGGACGATCTGCGCCGGGTCGAGGCGCTTGGGCGGGAGCTGGCCGCCTGATCGCCCGCGCTTCTGGTATGCTGACTGATACCGAGTCCCGCCGATCTCGCCGCCATGGACAAGCTCGCCGCCCTCGACATCCTGCGCACCAACGAGGCGGAGCTGCGCCGCCGGGGGGTGGTTCACGCCGCTCTGTTCGGCTCGGTTGCCCGGGGCGAGGCGCGCGCCGATAGCGACCTCGACGTGATGATCGAGATCGATCCGGAGCACGTGCGTGACGTCTTCAGTTATGTGGGCCTGTGCCGGTTCATCGGCGAGCTGTTCCCGGTTCCGGTGGATGTGGCGGATCGCCGAAGCCTGAAGGAGCGCGTCCGGGAAAGGGCCGAGAACGATGCCGTTCCAGCCTTCTGAGCGGGCACGCGTCGCCTGTGAGGATATCATCACCAATGCCCAGGCCGCGGAAAGTTTCGTCGCGGGCCTGAGCTACGAAGCGTTCGTCGCGGATCGGCGCACGAATTACGCCGTGGTTCGCTGCCGGGAGATCATCTCCGAGGCCAGCCGACGCCTCACCGACGAGATGCGGGACCGCCACCCGAACGTGCCGTGGCGCGACATCGCAGACGCGGGCAACGTCTACCGTCACGGCTATCACCGGGTCATGCTGGACAACGTCTGGCGGACCGTTCACGAGCGCTTGACCGACCTCGTCGCGGCCTGCCGCGCCGAGCTGGACCGCGTGCCCGAATCCTGATCGCCCCGAGCCGCCTGAGCCCATGACCGACGCGAAGCCCGACGCGAGCCCCGAGACCAAACCCGTCGGCCCCGGCGATCAGGTGATCCTGGTCGATGGCTCGTCGTTCATCTTCCGGGCCTATTTCCAGTCGATCAACCAGGATCAGAAGTACAATTCCCGCCCCTCGGACGGGATGCCCACCGGCGCCGTGCGGCTGTTCTGCACCAAGATCGCGCAGTTCCTGCAGGAGGGCGCGGCCGGCACGATGCCGACCCATCTCGGCATCGTCTTCGACAAGTCCGAGGGCTCGTTCCGCAAGGAGATGTTCCCGGATTACAAGGGCCACCGCCCCGACGCGCCCGACGACCTCAAGCGCCAGATGCCGCTGATGCGCGATGCCGTGCGCGCCTTCGGCCTGCACGCGGTGGAGCTGGAGCGCTACGAGGCCGACGACCTGATCGCCACCTACACCCGCCAAGCCGAGGCGCGGGGCGCGGGCGTCATCATCGTCTCCTCCGACAAGGACCTGATGCAGCTCGTGGGGCCGCAGGTGCGGTTCTACGATTTTGAATCCGGCGCCAAGGGCAAGGCGGGTTACCGGCCGGAGCGCAACCTCGACGTCGAGGCGATCATCGCCAAGTGGGAGGGCTTGCAGCCGAACCAGATCGGCGACGCCCTGGCGTTGATCGGCGACACGTCCGACAACGTGCCGGGTGTGCCCGGCATCGGCCTCAAGACCGCGGCGGCGCTGATCAAGGAGTTCGGCAGCCTCGAAACGCTGCTGGAGCGGGCCGGCGAGATCAAGCAACCCAAGCGCCGGGAGACCCTGCTGGCCAGCATCGATCAGGCCAAGCTGTCGCGAAAACTCGTGGCGCTGATGGAGGATGTGCCGGTTCCGGTCGCGCTGGACGATCTGGGCGTGCCCAAGCCCGATCCCCAAAAACTCGTCGGCTTCCTGAAGGCGATGGAGTTCAATACGCTGACCCGCCGCATCGCCCAGATGCTGCATGTCGACCCGGAGGCGGTGAAGCCCGATCCGCGGCTCCTGCCCGGAGCCCGGCCGCACGGATACGGCAATGCGGCCGGCGGCAGCGATGCGGTGCCGTTCTTCGGCGATTCCGTGCCGCCGGATCCCGAGACCGCGGCGGCCGGCGCCGAGCGCGCGCCGGCCGCCGCCCCGCCCGAGCGCGCCGAGATCGATCCGTTCGCTGATCTCGACTTACCTGACGCACCCGCCAAGCCCCGGGCCCCCGTCGAGGCGACACCGGGCAACGTGGTGGCGGCCCGCGCCGCGGAATCCGTGGCGCCGTTCGATACCGCCGCCTACGAGACGGTCGCCTCCCTGGAGCAGCTCGACGCCTGGATCGCGGAGGCCCGGGAGGCCGGGGTGATCGCGGTCGACACCGAGACCGACGCGCTCGATGCCCACAAGGCCGGGCTGGTCGGCGTGTCGCTGGCGGTGGCCAACGGCCGGGCCTGCTACATCCCGCTGGCCCACATACAGGCCGCCAAGGTCCAGGCCGATTCCACCGACCTGTTCGGCGAGGGTGCCGCCGCCTCCGACGTGGCCGAGCCGGTGCCCGGGCAGATCCCGCTGACGGAGGCGATCAGTCGGCTGAAGCCGTTCCTGGAGGATGCGGGCGTCCTGAAGGTCGGCCAGAACCTGAAATACGATTGGGTCGTGCTGGCCCGTTACGGCATCGAGATCGCGCCCTTCGACGATACGATGCTGATCTCCTACGTGCTCGATGCCGGCAAGGGCGGCCACGGCATGGACGAATTGGCCCGCCGCCACCTCGGCCACCAGCCGATCACGTTCTCCGATGTCGCCGGCACCGGCCGCAACAAGGTCAGTTTCGACCGCGTCGCCATCGACAAGGCCACCGCCTACGCGGCCGAGGACGCGGACGTCACCCTGCGCCTGTGGCGGATGATGAAGCCGCGCCTCGTGGCCGAGCACCGGGTCACGGTCTACGAGACCCTGGAGCGGCCCCTGCTCCCGGTGATCGCCCGGATGGAGCAGCGCGGCATCCGGGTCGACCGCGAGATGCTGAGCCGGCTCTCGGGCGATTTCTCGCAGATCCTCGTCCGCCTGGAGGAGGAGATCCAGGAGGATGCCGGCGAAAAGTTCTCGGTCGGCTCCCCGAAGCAGATCGGCGACATTCTGTTCGGGAAGATGGGCCTGCCGGGGGCCAAGAAGACACCCTCCGGCCAATGGGCCACGCCCGCGACGCTGCTGGAGGAGCTGGCCCAGGCCGGGCACGAACTCCCGAAAAAGATCCTGGAGTGGCGCCAGCTCGCGAAGCTGAAATCCACCTACACGGATTCGCTCCAAACCCATGCCGACCGCGAGACCGCGCGGGTCCACACCTCGTTCTCGCTGGCCGCCACCACGACCGGGCGGCTGTCCTCGTCCGAGCCGAACCTGCAGAACATCCCGATCCGCACCGAGGAGGGCCGGCGCATCCGGCGCGCCTTCGTGGCCGCGCCCGGCAACAAGCTGATCTCCGCGGATTACTCGCAGATCGAGTTGCGGTTGCTCGCCCACATGGCCGACATCCCGGAGTTGCGAAAAGCGTTCGAGGATGGGATCGACATCCACGCGGCCACGGCCTCGGCGATGTTCGGCGTGCCGCTCACGGAGATGACGCCCGATCTCCGGCGCCGGGCCAAGACGATCAATTTCGGCATCATCTACGGCATCTCGGCCTTCGGGCTGGCCGACCGGCTCGGCATCGGCCGCGAGGAGGCCTCGGCGTTCATCAAGCAGTATTTCGAGCAGTTCCCGGGCATTCGCGACTACATCGACAGCACCAAGCGGAGCTGCCGGGACAAGGGCTACGTCACCACTTTGTTCGGCCGGGTTTGTCACTATCCGCAGATCCGCTCCAACAACCCGTCCGAGCGCGCCAGCGTCGAGCGGCAGGCGATCAACGCGCCGATCCAGGGCTCGGCCGCCGACATCATCCGCCGGGCCATGACCCGGATGGAGGCGGCGCTGGCGGCCAAGCGGCTCACGGCGCAGATGCTGCTGCAGGTGCACGACGAGCTGGTGTTCGAGGTCTCCGAGGACGAGGTGGAGGCGGCGATCCCGATCATCCGCGGCGTGATGGAGGAGGCGCCGGCGCCGGCGCTGACCCTACGGGTGCCGCTGGTGGTGGAGGCCAAGGCGGCGGGGAATTGGCAGGAGGCGCATTAGGGTTTGAAGTTGCTCAGCTTGGCCTGTGCAATGTCCGAGAAGGGTGGATATCTGCTGGTCTGCTTCCGAGCGGCAGAGGCATCAGAGCGGACGTCGCCGTCCCGCCCGCTCACGACCCTTAGCGGACACCCGTTGGTTCTATCGCTTACGTGCTTTCAATGGCTCGGGCTTCTGACCGTCCGGTAGAATTTTGTCGATGTGGTCGTGGACCATCTGAGCACTGAAGGGCTTGTCGAGGAAAACGGCACCTTCCGGGAGATCACCCGCACCGGGCTTCACCCCGCCTGATGCCACTACAATCGAGATGTCAGGCCATCGACGCGCGGTCGTCCGCGCCACCTCGAAACCATCGGGACCGCCGGGCATTTCAACGTCGGTGAACAATAGAACTATCGAACCGGCGTGATCCTCAAGCAGCTTGATCGCCTCGACGCCGTTTGCTGCCGACAGGGCGTGGAAGCCTGCCTCCTCCAAAATCATTTCTGCATCCATCCGGACGAGAAAATCGTCGTCCGCGACGAGGGCATACGGTGAGTTTGGCGGCTGGGACATGCCCATTAAGCCGAGGGGGCGTGCGAAGGTTCAGATCAGCATGGGCATGCGTGTGGGTATACCGCCACCGACGCGCCTGGACGGATCAAGCATAGGATCAATCCCTAAGCGGGTCGAAGCGTCTGCAAACCACCCCGAGCAGAAGTTGCCGGATGTTTGACGAACGGCCGCTTTGGAGAAGCGCCAACGGCGGTCCAAGCGGCTGGATTGGGTCGCGAGCAGTCATCGCACGCTTAAACTCATTGGGTTCAGGCCTAGGGAAGCTGGCCGGATCGAAGTTGGGCCCAACCGTCCTTGCGAGCGGAGCGAAGCCCTTCACTTGGCGCCACGCTCACGACTGCCCCACCGCCCTGGGCTGCCTCGCTCCGCTCGCAAAGTCGGTGCTTTGTAACGACGTCATTGAACCGCGCGCGGCATCTTGGAGATGCCGCCAAAGGCAGTCATACGCCGTACGCTCATGACGTATATCGTTCTGATCCAGTGACCGACCCTCTCGCCTTCCTCGCCGGCGGCGGCGAAGCCGCGCGCATGATCCGCGCGCGCGACTGGTCCGGCCACCCCCTCGGCCCGCCAGAATCCTGGCCGGCGGAGTTCCGCGCGGCGCTCTCCCTCGTGCTCAACTCGCCGGAATCGATGATCCTGGCCTGGGGGCCCGATCTCCACTTCTTCTTCAACGACACCTACTTTCCGCTGCTCGGGCCCCGCCTGCCCTGGGCCATGGGGGCGCGGTTCGATGCCGTCTGGGCCGATGCCTGGGATCAGGCCAAGCCGATCATCGAGGCCGCCCTGGCGGGCCGGCCGGAGCGCTTCGTCGATCTGCCCTGGCAGCTCGACACCGACCGCGGCGCCCGGGAGACGTGGTGGAGTTTTTCGTACTCCCGCGTCCTCGATGCCACGGGCGACGTGGTCGGGCTGTTCATCCTCACCAGTGAGACCACCGGGCGGGTGCTGGCCGATACCGCCCTCACCGAGAGCCGCGCGCAGCTGGAGGCCGCGCTCACGGAACTCGGCCGGCTCAACGCCACCCTGGCCCAGCAGGTCGCGGACCGGACCGCCGACCGCAACGCCCTGTGGACGCTCTCCACCGACATGATGCTGCGCACCGCGTTCGACGGCACCATGCTGGCGGTGAACCCGGCCTGGACCGAGGTGCTGGGCTGGCAGGCGGATGAACTCGTCGGCCTCAACCTGATGAGCCTCATCCATCCGGACGATCTCGACCGGACCGTCGCGGGGGGGCAGCAACTCGCGTCGGGCGAGCGCTTGGCGCGCTTCGACAATCGCTACCGCCACCGGGACGGCAGCTATCGCTGGATCAGCTGGTCGGCCCGGCCGGGGGAGGGGATGATCAACGCGGTCGGCCGCGACTTCACCGCCGAGCGCGCGCGCACCGAAGCCCTGGCAACCGCCGAGGAGGCCCTGCGGCAGGCGCAGAAGATGGAGGCGGTGGGCCAGCTCACCGGCGGCCTCGCGCACGATTTCAACAACCTGCTCGCCGGCATCTCCGGCTCGCTGGAGCTGATCCAGACCCGGCTCGCCCAGGGCCGGATGATGGATGTTGATCGCTACATCAATGCCGCCCAGGGCGCGGCCCGGCGCGCCGCTGCCCTGACGCACCGGCTGCTCGCCTTCTCGCGCCGCCAGACCCTCGATCCGAAGCCCACCGACGTGAACCGGCTGGTCGCCGGCCTGGAGGAGCTGATCCGCCGCACCGTCGGCCCCGCCATCGCGGTCGAGGTGATCGGCGCCCCCGCGCTGTGGCCGGCTTTGGTCGATCCGCCGCAACTGGAGAACGCGCTGCTCAACCTGTGCATCAACGCCCGGGACGCGATGCCGGAGGGCGGCCGGATCACCATCGAGACCGCCAATGCGTGGCTGGACGCGGACGCCGCCCGGCACCACGACATGCCGCCGGGGCCCTACCTGTCCCTCTGCGTGTCCGATACCGGCACCGGGATGGCGCCCGAGATCATCGAGCGGGTGTTCGAGCCGTTCTTCACCACTAAGCCCCTGGGGCAGGGCACCGGCCTCGGCCTGTCGATGATCTACGGATTCGCCCAGCAATCGGGCGGACAGGTCCGGATCCAGTCCGAGGTCGGCCGGGGCACCAAGGTCTGCCTCCATCTGCCCCGCCATGGCGGCGCGGTGCCGGAGGAGGATCCGCGCGCCGCGCCCGGCGCCCCGCCCCGGGCCGCCCCGGGGGAGACCGTGCTGGTGGTCGATGACGAGCCGACCGTCCGGATGCTGGTGACCGAGGTTCTGGAGGATCTCGGCTACACGGCGATCGAGGCCGCGGACGGGGTTGCCGGGCTCAAGGTGCTGCAATCGGATGTGCGCATCGACCTGCTGGTCACCGATGTCGGGCTGCCCGGCGGGATGAACGGGCGCCAGATGGCCGAGGCCGGACGGGCGACGCGCCCGGGGCTCAAGGTGCTGTTCATCACCGGCTACGCAGACGCGACGGTGCTGGGCCATGGCCAGCTCAGCCCCGGCATGCAGGTGATCGCCAAGCCGTTCGTGATCGAGGTGCTGGGCTCCCGCATCCGGGAGATGATCGGGACGGCTTGACCGCAGCGTCGGTTCGGGCCTCATCGGCGGGATACGCCAGGGAGGACGAGACGCCATGAAGGCGCTGCTGTGCACGCGGCTCGACGGGCCGGACCATCTTGAGATCGCCGAGCGGCCCGATCCGGTCCCGGGGCCGGGACAGGCCCTGGTGCGGATCCGGCTGGCGGCGCTGAACTTCTTCGACACGCTGATCACGGCCGGGCGCTATCAGGTGAAGCCGCCGCTGCCGTTCTCGCCGGGGGGCGAGGGGATCGGCGTGGTCGAGGCGCTGGGGGAGGGCGCTTCCGGTGTCGCCGTGGGCGACCGGGTGATCGTCCATGCCGGGCACGGCTGCTGCGCCGAGACGATCGCCATCGATGCGCGTCGGCTCACCCCGGTGCCCGATGCGGTGCCGGACGAGCAGGCGGCCGGGCTCACCATCACGTACGGCACGTCGCTCCATGCGCTCGCCAACCGGGGGCGGCTCCAGCCCGGCGAATGGCTGGCCGTGCTCGGCGCCTCCGGGGGCGTCGGCCTCGCCGCCGTGGAACTCGGCCGGCTGATGGGCGCCCGGGTGATCGCCTGCGCCTCCTCGGAGGAGAAGCTCGCGGTCGCCCGCGCCCACGGGGCCGAGGCGGGTCTGGTCTACGATCCCGCCACCCTCAAGGACGAGCTGCGCCGGATCTCCGGGGGCGGGGTCGATGTGGTCTACGATGCGGTCGGCGATGCCTACGCGGAGCCGGCCCTGCGGGCGCTCGCCTGGCGCGGGCGCTACCTCGTGATTGGCTTCGCCGCCGGTGCCATTCCGCGTCTGCCGCTGAACCTGATGCTCCTGAAGGAACTCGACGTGCAGGGCGTCCACTGGGGCGCCTTCCTCGAGCATGAGCCGGAGGCGCACCGGGCCGACCAGCGCCGGCTGCTCGACTGGGTCGCCGAGGGCAAGCTCACCGCACAGGTGCACGGGACCTACCCCCTGGCGGAGTTCGCGGAGGCGTTCGGCCTGCTGACCCGCCGGGCGGCGGTGGGCAAGGTTCTGCTCCGGCCCTGAGCGGCCGAGCGACGCGGCTCAGAGGCCGGACCCTCGGCAAAATCGGGGGACAGCTCTGCGCCGGTCGCATTGAAGCAGACGTACAATTTAATCCGCGCCGTCACCGTCTCATGCCAGAACTCTCGCGCCGATGCGCTGGAGAGAGAACGATGAATTGGCTTCGTGGCGTAACTTTCAAATTGGCTTTGCCATCGCTGCTCGGGTTTTTGTTGCTGATTGCAACGACCTACGAGAACTTGTCTCAGATCGCATCGGTCGCGTCTTCAGCCGCGGAAATCCGAGACACATGGATGCGGAAAGATGCCGAGCTGAACGGGCTTCAATTCGGCGTTCTTCGCTATCACACGACGACGATACGCAAGGTCGTGGCTTCCGATGCGGGCGAGAACCGGGATCTCGACCAGGAATTCGTCGAGATGGACGCGACGATCCCGGACGCGTTCCGGCGGTACCGGACCCTGGTCGGCTCCCCCCGCGAGGCGGCGCTCTGGGACGCGTTCGAGACGCGGTGGCAGGGTTATCTCTCGGCCCGCGCCGTCATCATGGCCGCGCTGAAGCGCGGGGACCGCGATGCCGCCCGCGATGCCATTGCCCCGGCCCGCCCGCCGCTGGTGGAGACCTTCGGGGCGCTCGGGGAGCTCGCGCGCGTCAACGCCGAGGGCACGACGCTGTCCGCGCAACGGGCCGACGTGGCCTATCGGACGGCCTGGACCGTCTCGATCGGTCTGCTGCTGGCCGGCCTTCTCGTCACCGGCGCCGGTCTGTTCGTGGTCTGGCATCTGGTCGCGCGGCCGATCCGGTCCCTGGCGGGCGTGATGGGCCGCCTCGCCGCGGACGATCTCACCGCGACGGTGTCCGGGGCCGGGCGGGGCGACGAGATCGGCACCATGGCGGCCTCCGTTCAGGTCTTCAAGGACGGCCTGATCCGGGCCCGGAGCCTCAAGGCGGAGACCGCCCAGGCCCGCGCCAGCGCCGAGGCGCAGCGCCGGGCGGGCGTGCATCAGATCGCCGAGGCCTTCGAGAACGCCGTCGGCGGCATCATCGGCACGGTCTCGGCGGCGGCCTCCGCCCTTCAGGGCACGGCCTCGGTCATGAGCAAGACGGCCTCCGGAACGGCCGACCGCTCCAGGCGCGTGGCGAGCGCGGCCGAGACGGCCGCCACCAACGTCAACACCGCCGCCGCCGCGGCCGAGGAACTTGGCTCCTCGGTCCAGGAGATCGGCCGTCAGGTGTCGAATTCCTCGGCCCTGACCCAGGCGGCCGTCGAGGAGGCCGACGCCACCGCCGATCTCGTGCACGATCTGAGCGGGGCAGCCTCGCAGATCGGCCACGTGGTGACGATGATCACCACCATCGCCGAGCAGACGAACCTTCTGGCGCTCAACGCCACGATCGAGGCCGCCCGGGCCGGCGAGGCGGGGCGCGGCTTCGCCGTCGTGGCCGCGGAGGTGAAGGAGCTGGCGGGTCAGACCGCCAAGGCGACCGACGAGATCAGCGGGCATATCGCCCGGATCCAGGGATCGACCGGCGATGCCGTCGCCGCCATCGGCCGGATCGGCGGACGCATCCAGGAGATCCGCGCCGTCACGACCCTGATCGCGGCCGCCGTGGAGCAGCAGGGGGCGGCCACCCAGGAGATCGTCCGCAACGTCTCCCAGGCGGCGCAGGGGACCGGCGAGGTGACCGGCACCATCACGGGTGTCGCGCAGGCCGCGAACGAGACCGGGACGGCGGCGGATCAGGTCCTCACCGCCGCCTCGGAGCTGACGCAGCATTCCGAGCATCTCGGCCGCGAGGTGACACGCTTCCTGGCAAGCGTGCGGGCGGCCTGAGCGGGCTCAGAGCAGCCCGCGCGCCTTGGCGAGGCCGACCAGATCGGTCTGCGGGCGGGCGCCGATATGCTGGATCACCTCGGCGGCCGCCAGCGTGCCGAGCCGGGCGCTGGCGACGTTGTCGAGGCCGCGCGCATGCCCGGCGAGGAAGCCGGCGGCGAACAGGTCGCCCGCTCCGGTCGTGTCCACAACCGCGTGGACCGGGCTCGCCTCGACGGCGCGGACCTCGCCGCCCTGGATCACCAGGGCGCCCTCGGCCGAGCGCGTGACGAGGCCGAGCAGGTGACGGCCGCGGGCGTTGCGCTCGTCGCGGAGTGCCGCCACGGCGGCCTCGGCATCGTCGGTCTGGTAGAGGCTCTGGAGCTCGCCCATGTTGGCGAACAGGATGTCGATGCTGCCATCGCGGATCAGGCCCAGGAACTCGTCCCGGTAGCGGCCGACGCAGAAGGCATCCGACAGGGTCAGCGCCACGGCGTTGCCGGCCTGATGGGCGATCTGGGCGGCCTTGCGGAACGCATCCTTGGCGGCCGGCGGATCCCACAGGTAGCCTTCGAGGTAGACGACCCGGGCGGACTTCACCAGCGCGTCGTCGACATCCTCGGGCGAGAGCCCCTGGCAGGCGCCGAGATAGGTGCTCATGGTGCGCTCGCCGTCCGGCGTCACCAGGATCAGGCAACGGGCGGTCGCCGCCCCTTCGGTCGCCGGCGGAACCGTGAAGCCGACGCCGGTGGCCTTGAGGTCGTGACCGAACAGGCCGCCCAGCTCGTCGTCCCGGACCTTGCCGACGAAGCCGGTCTTGGCGCCCAGCAGCGCCGCACCCACGGCGGTGTTCGCCCCCGAGCCGCCCGAGACGATCGTGGTCTGGCCCATGGCCTGGAACAGCGACTCGGCGCGGGGCTCGTCGATGAGCTGCATGGCGCCCTTGGTGACGCCCTGCGCGGTAAGGAAGGACTCATCCGCGCGGGCGATCACGTCGACGATCGCGTTGCCGAGTACGAGGAGATCGAGGGAGGCTGTCATCGGGCGTCCTGATAGGGGTTTGTGCCGCTGTGGCATCCGCCCCGGATCGGATCAAGCCGCGGGATCTGCTGGGGGCGGGAGATCGGCGAACAGCTCGGCGACGGGAAGGGTCAGGCCGGGCGGGGTCAGGTCAAGGGTGCCCTCGGTCGCGATGCGGGTCTCGATCAGCTCTTCGGCGCAGCGTCGATGGTGGATGACCAAGCGCGACATTGGGTCGATGATCAGGTAATGCGCCAAGGTCGCGAGACTGAAATAACAAGGCAGCTTGAGTTGCGAGTCGATTGAGGCTCCGCTCGGCGAAAGCACCTCCACCACGATGACCGGGTTCGCCACCTTCACCGCATTCGGGTCGATCAGAGGCCCGCAATACACCAGAGCGGCAGGCGCGAACGTCGTCCGCACATCGATGCGGACCGTCATCCTGTCCGGTATCATGTGGCAGGAGAACCCAGCCGTCTCGATCGCCCGATTGAGGACTGCGTGGGTCGCGTATTTCACGACGCTGTGCCGCGCCTGCTCGGGCGACATCGCGAAGGCCTCGCCATTGAGCAGCTCGTAGCGTTCCGGCTGGCCGTTGGCCCAGAGCAGGAACTCATCGACCGTCATCCGGGATTTCGGCTGTACGACCATCGCATCAGGCTAACACGATTCGCATCCGGGTTAAGCCGACGACGCGTCCAAGTCAGCGATAGTCAGCCCGCGATCTTCTCCAGCGCCACGTCCCGCGTCCGGGGGCCGAGAAGGCCGACCAGCAGGCCCGCGACCAGCATCGCCGCCGAGATGAACAGGAACACCCCCGGCGTTCCGGTCTCGCGCAGCACGAAGGCGATGACGAAGCCGGTAAAAATCGCCGAGAACCGGCTCCACGAATACACGAAGCCCACCGCCCGGGCGCGGATGCCGGTCGGGAACAGCTCGGCCTGATAGGCGTGGAAGCTGTACGACATGACGTTGGAGGCGAGCGTCAGGCCGATCCCGAGCGCCACGATGGCGGTGACCTCCGTCGTCCGCGCGAAGGTAAGCCCGCAGGCGATGTAGACGAGGGCTGCGGCCACGATGACGTGCTTGCGTTCGAACCGGTCGGCGATGAGAAGCCCGATCAGCGGCCCGACCGGGGCGGCGAGCGCAATCAGCGCCGTGTAGGCGAGGCTCGACGTCACCGTGATGCCCTGCGCAACCAGCAGCGTCGGCACCCAGTTGGCGAAGCCGTAGAAGCCCACCGTCTGGAACACGTTGAAGCCGGCCATCATCAGCGCCCGGCGGCGGTAGGGCGGCACCCAGAGGTCGCGGAAGGCGCTGCGCGGCTGGATCGGCTCCGGCGTGGCGGGAGGCGGCAGCGGGCGCCCGGTCTCGGCCGCCGCCTGCGCTTCGAGCCGCTGCAGGATTGCGTCGGCCTCCGCGAGCCGCCCGCGCTCCACGAGCCAGCGCGGGCTTTCCGGCAGGCCCGCGCGCAGCCACCAGACCACCAGGGCCGCCGAGGCCCCGATCAGCACGACCCAGCGCCAGCCGTCGATGCCCAGCGGCGCGGTCGGGATCAGCAGGTAGGACAGGAACGCGACCACCGGCACGGCGGTGAAGCCGATGCCCTGGCACAGGGCGAAGGCCCGGCCGCGGATCGCCTTCGGCACCAGCTCCGACAGGTAGCTGCCGATCGTCACCATCTCCAGCCCGAGGCCGATGCCGGCGATCAGCCGCCAGAGATTGAGGCCGAAGGCGTCGGTCTGGCATGCCATCACGACGTTCGCCGCCGTGTAGGCCAGCAGCGACCACGTGAAGATCGCCCGGCGCCCGAACCGGTCGGCGAGCCAGCCGCACAGCAGGGTGCCGATGAACAGGCCGGTGAACAGGGCCGCCACGAAGCCCGCGACGCCGCTCGCCCCGAACAGGCCGGGCGTCGTCGGGGTCAGGATTCCGGCTTTCACGAGGCCCGGGGCGACGTAACCGGTGAACAGAAGGTCGTAGAGTTCGAAGAAGAAGCCCAGCCCCAGCAGCACGACCAGACGCCACATCGCGCGCGTGGCAGGCAGGCGGTCCAGGCGGGCCAGGATGGCGCCGGGGTCGAGGGGGTCGGCCGGGCTCCGGTCCGCCGTGATCGTCGCCATGGTGCCGCGTTGTCCCTCAGGCGCCGGATCGGTGCTCCGGCGCAGTGCCGCGGAACCCGGCGCCGCGCAAGCAAGCCGTCACGCCCCGAACACCGACCAGCCCATGCGCTGCGTCAGGCGTTCGAGCGCGACCCTTCCGAGATGCGAATTGCCGGCGGCGTCGAGGCCCGGCGCCCAGACCGCGATCGAGGCCTTGCCCGGCGCCACCGCCAGGATACCGCCGCCGACGCCGCTCTTGCCCGGCAGGCCGACCCGGTAGGCGAACTCGCCCGAGCCGTCGTAATGGCCGCAGGTCAGCATGATCGCGTTGATGCGGCGCGCCCGCTCGGCCGAGACCACCGAGTAGCCGGTCGAGGGGGTGCGGCCGTTATGGGCCAGGAACCGCCCGGCCGTGGCGAGCTGCCGGCAGGTCATCGCGATGGCGCAGTGGTGGAAGTAGACGCCGAGCGTGTAGTCCACCGGATTGTCGATGACGCCGAAGGATTTCATGTAGTTGGCGAGCGCCGTGTTGCGGAAGCCCGTGCGCTTCTCCGAGGCCGCCACCGCCTCGTCGATGGTGATGCTGGAATCCTGGGCCAGGAACTGCATGAAGCGCAGGATCTCGCCCAAAGCCTCGCGGGGCGCGTGGCCGGACAGGATCACGTCGGTCACCGCGATGGCGCCGGCATTGATGAACGGGTTGCGCGGCACACCCCGTTCCCGCTCCAGCTGCACGATGGAGTTGAACGGGTTGCCGGACGGCTCGCGGCCGACCCGCTTCCACAGCCGGTCGCCGACCATGCCGAGCGCCAGGGTCAGGGTGAAGACCTTCGAGACGCTTTGGATCGAGAACGGCGTCTCGCTGTCGCCCCCGGCGAAGACCTGCCCCTCCGCGTCGATCACCACGATGCCGAACTGGTTCGGATCGACATGGGCCAGTTCGGGGATGTAGTCGGCGACCGCGCCCCGGTCGGAGCGCTGGGCCATCTCCTCGGAGATCTCCCGGATGACGAGGGCGAGGTCGGGCAAGGTCAGGCTCGGGGGCGGGACGTTTCGGCCGCGGGCCGGTCTACGACGTCGATGCAAGGTCCGGTCCGCAACGCTCTACCAGCGAGGCAGGAGACTGCGAACCGCGTCGTGAGAGGTAGCACGCTCATGCACGAAGGGTCACGACGCGCGCCCAGGCGTGTCTCCCTCCCCGCAAAGGGGGGGAGGGACGGTGCGTCGGTCATCGATCCGGTCAATCCGCTCCGTGACGCTCACGCGGCGGCGAGCGCCATCGCCATCGATTCCTTCTTCATCAGCTCGCGGAAGAAGCCGTCGAGATGGGTCAGCTTGTCGGGCGACCCGTCCTGGGCGATGCGTCCGCCATCCAGCACCACGATGCGGTCGAAATCCTGCAGCGTCGAGAGACGGTGGGCGATGGCGATCACGGTCCGGCCCTTCATCAGGTTCGCGAGCGCGTGCCGGATCGCCTGCTCGGACTCGGCGTCCAGCGCCGACGTCGCCTCGTCGAGGAGCAGGATCGGCGAGTTCTTGAGGATCGCCCGCGCGATGGCGATGCGCTGGCGCTGGCCACCCGAGAGCTTCACGCCCCGGTCACCCACGATCGTGTCGAACCCCTCCGGCAGGGACTTGATGAAATCGGTGCAATGGGCCGCCTCGGCCGCCTGCCAGACATCCTCGTCGGTGGCGTCCGGCCGGCCGTAGCGGATGTTCTCGCGCAAGCTGCGGTGGAACATCGAGACGTCCTGCGGCACCACCGTGATCGCCTCGCGCAGGGATTCCTGCGTCACCCGCTGGACATCCTGGCCGTTGATCCGGATCGCGCCGTTCTGCACGTCGTAGAAGCGCTGGAGCAGCGAGAACAGGGTCGACTTGCCGCCACCCGACCGGCCCACGAGACCGACCCGCTGGCCGGGCTCGATCGTCAGATCGAAATCCGTGAAGACGGGGCGCCCATCCGGGTAATTGAACGCGACGTGGTCGAACTCGATCTTCGCGCCCTGGCCGCTGAGCGGTTGCGCCTCCGGGTGATCCACGAGGTCGTGCGGCTGAAGCAGCGTGTGCAACGCCTCCGACAGGCGGGCGGTGTGCTGCGTGGCATCGACCAGCGCGACCGCCAAGTCGCGGGTGGCGGCGAGGATGCGGATGCCCAGCGTGCAGACCAGCACGACCTGGCCGTTGGTCGCCTCCTTGGCCTCCCACATCTGGATCGCCCAGTAGAGCAGGCCGAAGACCGCGAGCACGGTCAGCACCGCGTGCACGATGCGCAGCTTCTCGAGGTAGAGCAGCGACGAGCGGCGGGCCCGCATCTCGGTGCCGATGGTGCCCTCGAAGCGCTGGCCCTCGCGCTTGAACGCCGAGAAGGCGCGCACGAGCGACATGTTGCCGACGAGATCGACCATCTCGCCATCGACGGAGGCGGCCTTGGCGGCGAAGTCATGGTGCAGCGGCTTGCCGGCCGCGGCCATCTTGAACATCAGCAGGACGACGGCGGCGAAGACGCCGGCCAGGATCGCCGCCATCGTGGTGCTCACGGTGGCGATGTAGGCGATCGACCCGAAGGCCGCGACCGTCGGCGGCATCACGTTGAACACGAACATGTTCTCGACCGTGAAGATCGCGTTCGAGGTCGCCGTGATGCGGGATGCCAGGGTGCCGGGCTGACGGTCCGAGAAGAAGGTCGGCGAATGGCCGGTCATGTGCCGGAACAGGTCGCGCCGGATATCGCCGGTCACGCCCACGAAGGTGAAGGCGCCGGTCAGCGCGGCGACGCGCCAGAGCATGTTGTCGGCGGCGATGAAGGCGATCAGGACCGTGAGCGCGCTCCAGACCGCGGTGTTGCCCTGGCCGGGTCCCTTGGTCAGCGCGTCGACCACGCCCTTGAGGGCGTAATCGGTGGACACCGAGAAGCCGACCGCGCCGAGCACGGAGATCAGGATGACCAAGTGCGGCAGCCAGCGGCGGCGGAGATACCGTCCGACGAAGGCGAACGGCCTCTCGGCGTATCGGTGCAGCTCTTCCATCGCGGTGACCATTCCGTATTCGCGCGGCTCTGGCTAACGGGCAAGGCGGAGTGCAGCGCGGGCGCAGTCTAACCCGCAGCGGCAACGCGAGAGCGTTGCCATATGTTGCACCAGTCCGCACCTCCCGTGCGCTTTTATCCGTCAAATCTGAACACCGCTTGAGCGGTGTGGAAACACGCAAGCGAATCCGATGCCGGAGTTTCTCAGGCCGTGCGCTCGGCGGCCTGGGTGTCGGATTGGCGGGTCTCGGGCATGATCAGCGCCACCAGCAGGAAGGCTGCGAAGCCCACGCAGGCGAGCCCCAGGAAGGCGCTGTGGCTGCCGAGGCGGTCGGCCATCACCCCGGCCAGCGAGGTCGAGAGGGCGGCGCCGATACCCATCGCGGTGCCGACCGCGCCGAGCGCGAGGTTGAAGCGTCCGGACCCGCGGGTGAGGTCCGAGACGATGAGCGGCACCATCACGCCCAGCACGGAGGCCGAGATCCCGTCGAGCACCTGGATGGCGACGAGGCCGTAGGGGTTGGTGGTGTAGGCGAGCATTAGGCCGCGCACCGGCAGCGCGCCGAATCCGAACAGCAGGACCGGGTAGCGGCCGAACCGCTCGGCCGCGCGCCCGACCGCGGGGGCGCTCACCGCCAAGACCGCCTGCGGGACCATGATGCAGGCCGCCACCAGCGCGGTCGCGGTCTCGCTCGCCCGCAGGGTCAGGACGCTGCCGACCAGCGGCAGCATCGCGGCGTTGGCGAGGAAGAACAGCACCATGCAGGCCGAGAAGCACAGGAGCCCGCGGTTGGTCAGGAGGCTGCGGATCCCGTCCTGCCCGGCCGTCTGCGGCGCCTGCAGGCGCGACGGCTCCTTGAACACGCCGGGATCGATGTCCCGGGCGCGGATGCGCGTGAGCGCGATCACCGTCGGAATGCCGAGCGCTGCCGTCAGGTAGAACACCGCGCCGTTCGACAGGTAGTAGCCGATGGCGCCCATCCCGGCGGCGCCGAGCGCATTGCCCAGCGCCGCGAAGCTGGCGTTTCGGCCGAGGCGCTCGCCGGCTTGCGCGCGCCCGACGAGGCCGATGCTGATCGCCGCGATGGCCGGCGTCAGCACGCAGCTCGCCGCCGAATGCGCCGCCATCGCCAGCAGGACGACCAGAAAGCTCGGCCAGATCGCCAGCGCGAAGGCACTGCCCGCGATGCCGATCACCGCCACCGAGGCGGCGAAACGCTTCGAGCGGACCACGTCGACGAAGGCCCCGCCCGGCACCTGACCCAACAGGGCGACGAGGCTGCCGACCGTGAGCGCGAAACCGATGTCGGACTGGGTCCACTTGGCCTGCGAGAAGTAGACGGCCAGGAACGGCCCGAAGCCGGTCTGCAGGTTGGCGACGAAGAACGCGAAAGCGTCGAGGCCGTAGCGGCTCGCCGGCGAGATCCGGCGTTCGCCGACGGAGGCGCTGGCTGCCGGAGCCGGCTCGCGCGGCATCTCCATCCCCTGATCCTTCAGGCGCACGGCCCGCGCGCGGAGATCCTGCCGGGGCACGTCGCGCTCGCGGGGGGTAACGGCGGTGCGGACCTTCAATCGGGCCACCGTCATTTATCCGGCGCCTTGTCGGGTGCGGCGGTGGGCGGGGTCTGGCCCGTACCGGCGGGGGGAGCCGGAGATGCAGCCGAAGGCGCCGGGCTGGCCGCAGGGGTGGATGTCGGGGCGGGGGCAGCGGCGGGCGCAGCCGCCTGATCGCCCTCGGCCGACGGAGCCGCGGGGCTCGCGGGGCCCAGCACCACGATCGGCTCGCCCGACTTGTACTCGGGCGACACGCGGACCTGGTTGCGGGTCAGCGCCACCGACAGCTTGCGCTCCTTGCCGCCGTCCGACGAGAAGCGCAGGGCGCGCCAGTCGACGGCGATCTTGCGGGTGCCGACCCCCAGGAAGCCGCCGAAATCGATGATCGCGGCCCGCGGGTGCCCGTCCTTGTCGATGATGATGTCGATGACCCGTCCCAACTCGTCGCCCTGGGCGCTGCGCACGCTGCGCCCGAGCAGGCTTTCGTAGTCCTGGGTGTCGAGCACCGTGGCGGGCGTGCCCTGCTGCGGTTGCGCCGTCGGCGGCGCGGCCGTCACGGCCGGCGGCGGCGCCGGGGCGGTCGCGCCCGGGGCCGCCGGAGGAGCCGGATTCGCCGCGGGGGGCTGCGGCGCGGCTTGGCCGGACGCGCCGTCGCTTCCGCTCGCCTGGACCTGCGCCGCGGCTCCCGACGCCCAGAGGGCGAACGTCACGACCGCGATCATCCGGTTGGTTCTGAACACGCTACGTCCTCTGAGGAAGGGCCAGGCCGAGCCGGCACGCCGGCGCGACCACAGCCATGTCGGCCGGGTCCGGGCCGGCCGCCGACAGGTCTACGCCTGCGGACGGTCGTCGTGCCGCAGGACCTGGGCGAAGTTATGGACCCCGGTGGCCGCGCCGCAAGGTTCGCGCCGCGGCCTATGGCGCGGGCGTCTGGTTTTCGCCGCATCCTGAGAGTAGACAACCGCCGATAAGTCACGCGAGCCGCGGACATCACCGCGGCCCTTTTTTTGAGGACCACACGATGCCGACCCTCTCCCCGTCGCGGTGCTCCGCCCTGCGCGGCCTCGCGCTCGGCGCGGCGCTTGCCGCCCTCATGGCCGGCTGCCAGGCGCTCGGAGGCGGAGGGGGCGTGATGCCGGCCTCCGATGTCGGGCTTCCGCCCTCCATGCGCGACGCGTTGCCGAACCGGCAGGCCCGCAACGCCGCGGTGGATGCCGACGGGCAGCCGCTCCAGACCGCGCCGACGCGGCAGATCGCAATCCCCAAGACCGCCGGCAGCGCGACGCGCTCCGCGGATGCGGGCGACCGGCGCATCCGGCGCGAGGATCTCGATGGCGGCAACGGCGCGGTCGGGTCCGGCACCGGCAGCGGCTCCGTGGGCCCGACGATGGCGCCGGGCGGCAGCGTCGGTCTCGGCGGGAAGTTCTGAGCGACCGGACCCGCCCGCGGCGGACGGCCCCGGTCGTCCCGCCGTCTTAGCCAACCCCCTGTGACGGTGCGCCCGCGAGGACGCCCGGCTCGATGTCGACCACGTAGCCGCCGAGATCGGTGCTGTAGCTGAGCGCGTTCCAGGGCAGGGGGTGATGGGTCTCGCCGAGGCCCAGGAACCCGCCGAAGGCCAGCACCACGTAGGCGACCTGTCCGGAAACCTTGTCCACCATGATGGTGTGGATCGCGCCGAGATGGCGGCCGGTCCGGTCGTAGACGTTGGCCCCCTCGACCTTGTGCGAGCCGATCAGCCGGGGGCTCTCGTCGATCGCGAGGCCCTCGCCGGCGGGGTCGAGTTCGAGGGTTCCGGGCTTTCTCACGGCGCGTTCGGTGGGCAGGTCTGTCGGCATGATCACTCCCTGTCGGGGAATGCGGGACGATCCGCATTCCGTGGGTCCTGCGAACCAAGCGGGACGCGGGAGACCGGTTCCACGCGCCCGGCCTGCTCAGGGATCCGCCGCCATGCCGGCCTGGGCCCGCCGCTCGTTGACCCGGTCCCGGACCGCGCGGCTGGCCAGCAGCATTTCGAAGCCGAAGGCGACGAGGGCGCACAGCGTGCACAGGATCGCCGCGCCGAATAGCCCGAACAGCAGTGTCGCCACCGTCGCGTCGCGGAGCGCTCCAACGAACAGCGTCAGCACCGAGCCGCAGGTCGCGACGCCGCCGAGGGCGGCCAGGAACACGGCGGCGTCGAGGGCGAGCGAGCGCCGATGCAGCCGGTCGAGCCGCCGGCCCAGACGAATGCGCTCCGCATCCGCTGCCTCGGCGAGCTGCCCGGAGATATGATCCGCCTGATCCGCCACGCGGGCGAGCCGCGCGCCGAAGACGTTCAGCAACGTCGCGATGCCGGACAGAAGGAAGACCGGGCTCAGCGCGACCTGGACGACGTGAGCCGTGCTTTCCAGGGTGGTGGCCAGGGTCGTGGGGATGAGCGGGTCGGTCATGCCGCCGGGCAGATGGGCCGGCTGGCCCGCCAGGGCAATCCCGGCGGCTCAGACCAGGCCGCGGCCCGGTTCCGTGCCGGAGGTCGCCGGCTCGGCGCGGATGCCGATCCCGAGCGCCGTGACGAGCCCGGCGGCGAGCAGCAGTGCGAGAGTGAGGGCCGGAGCGAACATGCAAGCACTTCAGCGGCAAGATCGTTAAGAACAGGTTTCGCGTGGGCCGGATCGGTGAAACATCTTCGTGCCGGCCGGATCGGGGCCGTTGGGTGTGGATTTCCGTGCGTGCCTTGTGGATGAGGGGCGCGTGAAGGCGATTTCCCCTTGGATTCCCCTTGGAACGGCAGCGGTACCGCTTAGTTGCTGCTATGCTGTCTCGGCCGTGGGGTGATTATGCCCCGGCCTGCGGCCCGAGAACCGGAGGAAGTTAATGGCCACTAAGACCGAGAAGGCTGCGCCGAAGGCGGCCAAGACCACCAAGACTGCTGACAAGGAGGCTCCTGCCAAGGCCGCTCCGGCGAAGGCTGCCAAGCCCACCGCGACCAAGGCCGCCGCCGGCGCCAAGCCGAACGCCCTGCAGCAGCCGCTGAAGCCCTCCGCCGATCTCGGCGCGATCGTCGGCACCAACCCGCTGCCGCGTGGCGAGGTTGTCAGCAAGGTGTGGGAATACATCAAGAAGCACAACCTGCAGAATCCCGAGAACAAGCGCGAGATCTTGGCCGACGACAAGCTGAAGAAAGTCTTCGGCAAGGACAAGTGCTCGATGTTCGAGATGAACAAGCACCTCGCTGCGCATCTCAAGGCCTGATCGCTCCCTAGAGCCAAGCCCGGCCCAAAGTCCGGACTATCGGCTCTAGGAGCATCGCGGGACGACGACGCGCTACTCAGGCGCCCGCTGGCCGTCGGGTGGCGACGACGCTTGTGCGCGATCCAGACATCGAACGACCGATCGGTGTCGAGGCGCGCTGCCCCGGGCCGGATCGGGCCGTTTGGCGCTTGCGACGGCTGAGCGTTCCTCAGCGCGGCCGTCTAGGCGATGCCTTGCAGGACGCCGCCGTCGACGCGCAACGCGGCACCCGTGGTGGCGCTCGCCGCGGGGCTGCACAGATAGGCGACGAGATTCGCCACCTCCTCCACCCGCGCGAGGCGCTGGATCAGTGAGGAGGGACGGTGCTCTGCGACGAAGGCGCGGCCCATGGCGTCGAGATCGGCATCGGCCTTGCCACCGGCCATCTGGGTCATGAAGTCCGCCACGCCCTCCGAGAGCGTAGGTCCCGGCAGGACGCTGTTGACCGTCACGCCGCTGCCCGCGACCGTCTGAGCGAGGCCCCGGGAGATCGCCAACTGCGCGGTCTTGGTCATCCCATAGTGGACCATCTCGGTCGGGGTGTTCACACCGGATTCGCTGGAGATGAAGATCACCCGGCCCCAGCCGCGCTCGGCCATGCCGGGCGTATAAGCCCGAGACAGGCGCACGCCGCTCATGACGTTGACGTCGAAGAAGCGCTGCCAGTCGGCATCCGGAATCTCGAAGAACGGCTTCGGCTCGAAGATCCCGGTGTTGTTGACCAGGATGTCGATCGCAGGGAGCGCGCTAACCAGAGCGGAGACGCCCTCCGCGGTGGCGACATCGCCCGGCGCCGCGAAGGCGCGGCCGGATTTCGCCTCGCCCCGGAGCTTGGCCAACGTCGCCTCGACCCGCTCGGGGGTGCGGCCGTTGATGCCGACCTCGGCGCCGAGATCGCAGAGTTCCTTGGCGATGGCGTAGCCGATGCCGGCGGTCGAGCCGGTGACCAGGGCCTTCCGGCCGGTGAGATCGAGATCCATGGTGGTCTCCTGTGGTGCGATGCAGCGTCAACGCTCGAGCGCGGCGCGGGTCACATGTCGGGATCGGCTAACCGGCCTGACTCCGCCGCAGGACGCTCGCACAGCCGCCGATCACCGCAAGCGCCGCCGCGCAGGACAGCGACAGCGTGACGGCCCGCTCAGACCCAAGCCCGTGGGTCAGGCCGAAGATCACCGCCACGAGGGCCGCGCCCAGCGACTGGCCGGTGAGCCGCGCCGTCGATTGCATCCCGCTGGCACCCCCGGCCCGGTCGCGCGGCGCGGAGGTGACGATGACCTTGTTGTTGGGCGACTGGAACAGGCCGAAGCCCAAGCCGCACAGGGTCAGGCGCCAGACGATGTCGAAGGTCGCGGGCGCTTCGGGCAGGAGCGTCATGCAGACGAGGCCGGTCGCCAGCATGGCCAGCCCGATCCCGCCGAGGATGCCGGGCGGATAACGGTCGGCGAGGCGTCCCGAGATCGGCGCCATCGCGGCGACCGCGATCGGCCAGGGGGTGAGCAGGAAGCCGGTCTGCGTGCTGGAGAGGTGCAGCACGTCCTGGAAGTAGAAGGGCAGCGCCACGTAGGACACCATCTGGGCGCAGAACGAGGCGATCGAGGTCGCCATCGACAACGCGAAGGCGGGGATCCGCAGGAGGTCCACCGGCAGCAGCGGTGCGGGCAGGCGGATCTGGCGCCGCACGAAGATCGTCCCGATCACCAGCGCGCCCACCAGTTCCGCGGCGGCGATGCCCTGGCCCCCGGGATCGCCCAGCCCGTCGATGCCGATGATCAGCAGGCCGAAGGTCAGGGCGTTCAGCACGGCGCTCACGCCGTCGAAGGGCCGGCCGCTCGCCGGCGTCACCGGCAAGGTGCGGGTGGCCACCGTAAGCGCCAGGAGGCCCACCGGGATGTTGACGAGGAACAGCCAGGGCCATGTCGCCACCGACAGGATCGCGGCCGCCACGGTCGGCCCGGCCGCCGAGGCCACCGCCACGACCAGCGCCACGTTGGCGACCCCCTGGCCGATCATCCGATGCGGGTAGATGAAGCGGACGAAGCCGATGTTGACGCTCATGATCGCCGCCGCGCCGAGCCCCTGGACGATGCGGGCCGCGATCAGCAGGGGCAGGCTCGGCGCGACCGCGCAGGCCAGCGAGGCGGCCACGAACACCGCGAGCCCCGGCAGGTAGACCCGGCGGAAGCCGAAGATGTCACCGAGCGCGGCAAACGGCAGGAGGCTCGCGGTCACCGCGATCTGGTAGGCGTTGACGATGAAGATCGCGTCGGCGGGCTTGACCGCGAGATCCTTGGCCATGATCGGCAGCGCCACGTTGACGATGGCGCCGTCGAGGACCGCCATGGTCATGGCGAGCCCGACCGCTGCCATGGCGAGGACCCGCTCGCGGGGCGGCAGGCCGTCCTGAGGGCTGCCGCTCTTGGCGGCGCCTGGACCGGGCGGGACCTGCGCCATGATCGCGCGCGCTCCTGCGGCGTCGGGACAATCCGCGACGTCGATGGCTGGGACAATCCTGGCGCGACACGCGCCGGGGACGCCGCACCCTGTCGCGCGGGCGGGGCGGCCCGTCGAGGGGCGTGGTGTGTCCTATGTCACGGCGCGGACGGGTTTGTTTGCAATGCCGATCAAGCCAGCATGTAGGTCAGCAGCGCCCGCAGCTGCGCCGGCTTGATGGGCTTGCGCACCAGCTCGGCGCCGGCTGCCGCCACCCGCGCCTCCACCTCCGCCGAATGGTCGGCGGTGGTTACGATCGCGGGGAGCGGATCGAGGCGGCGCCCGCGCAGGTAGGCGGCGACGTCGAGGCCGCAGGCGCCGTCGTCCAGATGGTAGTCGAGGACCAGGATATCCGGCAGCGCGGCCCCCGCCGCCACGGCGGCGCGGACGCCGGCGAGATCGCGAAAGGTCGAGACCCGCGCGTCCCAGTTCTGCAGGAGGCGCGCGAGGGCGTCGGCCGTGGCGGCGTCGTTCTCCACGATCAGGACATGAGCCCCCGAGAGCCGGGTCGCCACCGGCGCGGGCGGCGCGATGGTGGCCGGGACCGCGCTGAGCGGCAGGGTCAGGCTCACCCGCGTGCCGTGGCCGGGCCGGGAGGCGAGGGTCAGGGGATGTTCCAGCGCCTGGGCCATGCGGCGGACGATCGACAGGCCGAGGCCCAAGCCCGGCTCCTCGCCGCCGCTCGACCGAGCCCCGCCGCGGAAGAACTCGTCGAACACGAGGCCGCATTCCTCCGCGGCGATGCCGCAGCCGGTATCGGTGACCTCGACCCGGACCGCGCCGGCACGCCGTCGGGCGGCCAGCACGATGCCGCCCGCGTCGGTGTAGCGGACGGCGTTCGAGACGAGGTTCTGCAGGATGCGCTGGAGCAACACCCCATCGCTGATGACCGTCAGGTCCGGGCAGCGCAATGCGAGCCGGAGGCCCTTGCGCTCGGCAAACGGCTTGAAGCTCTCGGCGAGTTCGGCCAGCAGATCGGGCAGGAAAACCGGCTGCAGCTGCGGCCGGACGATGCCGGCATCGAGCTTGGAGATGTCCAAGAGCGTCTTGATCAGGTCCTCGATGGTCTGCAACCCCCGCTCGACCTGGCTGGCGATGGCGCGGGCTTCCAGCGGCACGGCGATGTCGGCCATCGCGGAGATCGACAGGCGGGCGGCGTTCACGGGCTGAAGCAGGTCGTGGCTCGCGGCGGCCAGGAAGCGGGTCTTGGAGCGGTTGGCGGTCTCGGCCTCCTCCTTGGCGGCAGCCAGCGCCTCGTTGGAGCGCTCCAGGCGGTGCATCAGCCCGGTCAGCTCCTCGGTGCGGGTGCGGACCCGCCCCTCCAGCATGATCGCGGTCTGGAACAGCGAATAGGCGCTGCCCCGCTGGTCCATGGAGCGCTCGACATGAGCCATCAGCGCGGCGTTGATGCGTTCGAGCTTCTCGATCCGCCTTCGCAGCGAGGCGTCGGTTTCGAGCCCGTTCGGATGCACGGTCACGACGCGGCCGGACTCCGATCTGGCACAGCCAGGGTCTCGCCGATGGCGATGCCCGTGAAGGTCTGGTTCAGGTGCATTGCCCGGTATTGCTCGCCGAAGGTCTCGAAGCCGACGACGTTGTAGCGGCGATAAAGATCGGTGATGCCGTGGCGGACCTGCCGGCTCTCGGCATCAAGGCGGCGCAGCACGCATTCGAAGCCGATGATCAGATCGACGCCGCCGAGCTGCGCGTCGAGGCGGGCCAGCTCGGCCTGGGTTGAGGCGACGATGTCGCGCGGCTCGGCGAGCGTCAGCACCACGCCCTCGTCGACCGCGCAGAAGAAGCTGAGCGAGCCATCCTCGTTCATGCGCCGGATCGAGCGGCAGAAATACTCGCCGCCGACCTTCACGGCGAGCGGGTAGGCGGCGAAGCTCATCGGCGACAGGCCCTCCGGATCGAGGCCGATCGCCATGGCGTATTCGCGGGCCGCCGGCTCGGCGTTCAGTTCCTGGACTTCGCGCCGCTCGCCGTCCGAGGCGGTGACCACGAACTTGGTCTGGGTCGGCTCGAAATTGTCGCTCTTGAAGATCTCGACGGCAAACTCGGTCTCGACCAGCACCAGGACCGCCGCCTTGCGGTGAATCCGGCCGCCATGGAGCAGCACCGCATCGCGAAAGCGCAGGTCATCGCCGGCCGAGCCGCCAACGATCGGGATGCCGTCGAGCGCCCAGGCGATGGCCGAGACCACGGTCTCCTCGGCGTTGGTCAGCCCGTCGATCAGCGACAGGGCGAAGCGCCGCCCGGACGCCGCCGGGTCGCCCTCGCGGCAGGGATCGAGCGGGTCGAGGGTCCGGCGCAGGGCCCGCACCGCCGAGGCGGTCCGCTCCACGTCGAGATGGTCGATGGCGTCGAGGACCGTCGAGACGATGCGGAAGCGCTCCGCCGGGAATGCGATGACCACGAGCCCGCGGTCGAGGCCGCCGGCCGGGGCGATGCCGCCGGACATCGAGCAGCCGGAGACCGGCACGCCGGGGAACTGCATCTCCAGTTCGCGCGCCAGGGACTCGGCATCGAAATCGGCCGAGAAGAACGCCACGATCTGCGACAGGCGGGCTTCACCGATCGCCAGGGCCACGTCGGCGACCGCGTCGGCGGCCGAGGCCGCCTCCGTCCAGGCCGTCCAGATGCCGCACAGATGGCGGCGCGCGCCTGATCCCTGAGCCACGTTTCACCCCCGGCGGACCCCCTCGGCGGGCTTGCTGCCTGCTCTTCAGTGTCACGGGATGAGTATGTCGTGCGCAATCGATGCGCGCAACGGGGCGTTCTGCCGTCCAAGACCGGATCGGCCGGACCCTACTTCATGCAGGCGTCTTCGGCCTTCTCGAAGGCGGCGGGCTTCGGCTCGTGCTCCGGAGGGCGGTTGCGGCCGAGCGCCCCGTCCGCGCGGGCACGCAGGTAGGTGTAGATGTCTGGCATGTAGCACATGACGTTCCGGTTATCCCCGAAGGCCGGCATGACCAGTTCCTGCGAGGCGTTCACGTCCTTCTTGCCGCCGACGATGATGCCGGCGAAATGCGCGTAGTCCATGCCTTTGAGGGCATCGACCAGGGACGGCGCATAGGTCGAGCCCATCCCGTCCGGACCGTGGCACACGATGCAATTGGCGTTGTACCGGAGGTAGCCGGACATCGTGTACCAATCGACCTTCTTGCCGTCGTCGGCGATGTGGTAGGTCGGGTCTCCGTTCTTATCGGTGTACTGGCCGTCCTGAACCTTCGCGGGCTGGGTCGGACCTTCGCTCTTCAAGTCCGCTGGACCGGACGGGGCAGCGGGCGGCGCCGCGCGGGCGGGGATCGTCCCAACGGACCCTGCCGCAACACCGACCAGAATGACCCCGACGAATCCGTTCGCTGCGAACCGCATGGACGTTCCTCCTGCCGCCCACACGCGGCGTCGCGCGGGTGCGGTGGGGACATAACGGCGCCCGAGCGGGTCGGACGCCCCGCCGCGCCATCACGATTTCGCGCTGCCGCCCGGGCGCGCTTAGGGGCGTGCCCGGGCGCATCGCCATCGTGCGCGGCACTAAGTTCCTGGTGTGACGCGCTCTCCTGCGCCGAGCCGGTGCCGTCTTCGGCGGAGCGCGCTTTGAGGCCTGCAGGGATGGGAAACCTTATCCGCGTTGCGCACAGCGTTAACCTTTTGTTAATCGGCGGATTGCCGCCGGGCCGCTGGCGTGAGAGCTTTCGTTAACGAGAGCTTAACGGTTGAGTAACGGCGATGCGGTTCGCGGTTTCCAAGGTGCAGGGGCTGGTGTCCGGCTCTGCATCGCGTGGGGTCTCCCGCCTCCGCAACGCGGCGTTCGGCCTGGCCGTGGCTGCTCTCGGGTTGGGCGGCGTCGCCGCCGAGGCGCAGACGCTGGCGAACCTGCCGGCCGAGGTCGGCGCCCGGGTGCAGGGCGATGCGAAGCCGATCGCGGCCTGGGTGACGTTCTGCCAGGGCTACGCCTCCGAGTGCGTGGTCGATCGGACCGAGCCGGCGCGTATCAGCCTGACGCCCGCCACCTGGGCGACGATCGTGTCGGTCAACCGGCGGGTCAACAAGGCGATCGAGCCGATGACCGATCAGGACCACCTGCACGTGGCCGACCGCTGGGACCTGGCCGAGGACGGCATCGGCGACTGCGAGGACTTCCAGCTGCTCAAGCGCCACCTGCTGGCCGAGGCCGGGCTGCCGCGCCGGGCGATGCGCATGACCGTGGTGATCGACGAGAAGGGCGAGGGCCACGCCGTGCTGACCCTGATCACCGACCGGGGCGATCTGGTGCTCGACAACAAGACCAGCGCGATCCTGCCCTGGCACAAGACCGGCTACGTGTTCATCAAGCGCGAGAGCCAGGATGCGGTCGCCTGGGTGTCGCTCGGCGGCGTCACCTCTCCGGTCACGACCGCGAACCGCTAGGCCTTTCCACCGAGTGGAGGCTGGCTCGGCACGAGGGTTTCGCGCGCAGAGGGTTTGGTGGCCGTCACGGCGCGTTGAGCCGGCAAGCCTATCTAGCCCCCTCGTCCTGAGGTGCCCGCGCAGCGGGCCTCGAAGGAGGGCTTCAGGGATCACACAGCTCATTGGAGGGCTCGTTCGAGGCCTCTGCGTCGCTCCGGCACCTCAAGATGAGGTCGTGGGTTGGACGGCCGGTCCTGTCGCGCAGGCTGTGAGCGACGCGACGGGAAACGGAAGGCGCCTCAGGCGGCGCGGCTCAGCGAGGGCTGGGCGAGGCTCGCGACATAGACTTCGACCCGGCCGATGAAGCCGGCGAGATGGGGCGCGATGCCCCTGAGGCTCGCAAGATCACGGATCAGGATGTCGCGCGATAAAACCCGGTCGCCTTCGCTCGGCGCGTCGGCGAGATAAGCGCTGACCGCGTGCTCGGCGATCTGGATCGCACCCGCCCGGCCATCCTCGGCGAGCGCTTTGATCACCTGCTGGATGGCGGGCTGCATCACGGTGTCCTTGTCTGAGCTGCGGCCCGAGTCCGATGAACTGGCCGAGGTCTTGCACGTTGGGAAACCCGCCGCGAATCTCTGGCGTGGGCGTCCTTTGACAAGCCGGCAAAGCGCACGCGAATCAAGCGCTTCCGAAGCCTCGCGGAACGGGTATTCGCGCAGCGCATGCGATGGCAGGCTGCTCAGCGGCAATAAAATCGTCGACCCGCGGAACCAATCCACCCAGCGCTCGTTGTTTCGCTCCCCCAAGGCCATTGTGCATCGCAGAATGTCGTGTCACCTTTCCGTCATCATCGGGCGGCGGGGCTTTGACCATGCGGCACGCGGATGGCGGATTCACGTGTCAGACGTTCGCACCCCTGCGTTGGCGGGGCTGGACCGGTGCGGCGCGCCGAGGGCGGCAAGTCGCGAGTTTCGCCCTGATCGGAACGATCCTGGCGCTGAGCGGCGCGACCACCCGCGCCCATGCGCGCCTCGTGCTGCCCGGCGAGGCCTCCATCGAGGAATCGAACGGCGCCGTGCGGGCCATCGCGGGATGGATCGATTTCTGTGCGCGGATGCCCGAGGAATGCACCCTCGATCCTGCCGAGCCTCACGTCCTGCCGTTGACGGTGGCGGTCTGGCGAACGCTGCTGAGCGTGAATCGCCGGGTCAATGCGCGTATCCGGCCGATCACCGACCAGGCGCATTGGGGTGTCGTCGACCGCTGGGACTTCCCCGATGACGGATCGGGCGATTGCGAGGATTACCAGCTCCTGAAGCGGCGGATGCTGGTGGAACGCGGCCTCCCCCGGCGTGCCCTGCTGATGACCGTGGTGATCGACGAGATCAACGAGGGCCACGCGGTGCTGACGGTGCGGACCGACCGCGGCGACTTCATCCTCGACAACAAGACCGACGCGATCCGTCCCTGGCGGCGTACCGGCTACAGCTTCATCAAGCGCGCCGGACAGGATAGCCCGGCCTGGGTCTCGCTGGAGGGGAAGGACGGCGCCGCCCAGGTGGCGACCGCTGAACCCTAGAGCGCGCTCCGCCGAAGTGGACACCGGTTCGGCGTCAAAGGGCGCGTTAAGACAACAGCTTGGAGCCGCGCACGATTGCGACGCGATCGGGCACGGCTCTGTGAGGGCGGTTCAGGCGCCGACCAGCATCGCCGCGAGGTCGAGGGCGACCCGGCCCGAGAGCAGGCTCCAGCCGCAGGCGATGATCGTGGCGAGCATCACGAACGGCATCGGCCGGCCCTCGATCCGCCGGCCGCGCAGGGTGTTGCGCAGAATGATGAAGGGCGCCGAGAAGGCCAGCATCGGCAGAACGGCCACCGCACGCAGGCCGCCACGTTGCAGCAGGCTGAAGCTGGCCCGCCGCGCGGCGAACAGCTCGAAGGCGCTGGCGATCAGCCCCGAAAGCGCGAGGCCGATGCACAGCGTCCGGATCGAGTCGAGAGCGGCAGGCGTGACGACCATTATTCGCGCTCCTGTAGAGGTTGCGCGCAGTTTAGCCACGTCATTTACCGGGTGTTAAGCAATGCCGCCGGTTAGCGTTAACCCATGCACAGGTGGACGTCGGCGGGACCGTTTCGCCCTGCGGTTCAGGCTTCTTCCTCAAGGTCGATGTCCAGGATCGCCATTCGGAACACGAAGGAATCGTCGCCGTCCTCCTTGTCGTCGGCGATCACGCCGATCGACTCCTCGCCGATGAACACCTCGGCCGTATCGCCGGTCTTCATCGCCGTCAGGCGGATACTGTTGTTGGCGAACTTGCGGCGCAGGTAATCCTGGAGCTTCGCGGTCTCGGCTTTGGTCACGCTGTTGGGTCTCCCTTGCGGCGGCTGGCACCGCGGGTCGGCGGATGGGGCTGGGCTTGCCACGCCGGCGGCGGAGCGGCAAGCGCGCAGACGGTGGTCAGATCCCGTCGCCGAGGTGGATGAACTGGTCCAGCGCGACGAGCTGGTCCATCGCCCGGGCCGGATCGTCGCAGCCCGCGGTGCCGACGACGCGGGCGGGGACGCCCACGACTGTGGTGTTGGGCGGCACCGGGCGGAGCACAACCGAGCCTGCCGCGACCCGGGCGCAGGCCCCGACCTCGATGTTGCCGAGGATCTTGGCACCCGCGCCGATCATCACGCCGCGGCGGATCTTGGGATGCCGGTCGCCCCGCTGCTTGCCGGTGCCGCCCAGCGTCACGGCATGCAGGATCGAGACGTCGTCCTCGATCACCGCGGTCGAGCCGACCACGAGCCCGGTCGCGTGGTCGAGGAAGACGCCCCGCCCGATCCGCGCGGCCGGGTGAATGTCGCACTGGAACACCTCCGAGATGCGGCTCTGGAGGTAGAGGGCGAGGTCGCGCCGGCCGCGGTTCCAGACGTGATGGGCGAGGCGGTAGGCCTGGAGCGCGTGAAACCCCTTGAAGTACAGGACTGGCTCGAGGGCCCGGAGCGTCGCGGGATCGCGGTCGATCACCGCCCCGATATCCGCTCGGAACGCCTGCCCGATGTCGGGGTCGGCCGCGATCGCCTCGTGGAACGCGTGGGCGATCAGCTCGGCCGGCAGCGACGGGTGCCCAAGGCGAGCCGCGACCCGGTGCGACACCGCCCCTTCGAGGCTGGTGTGGTTCAGAACGGTCGCCACGATGAAGGAGGCGAGCTGCGGCTCGGTGTGCAGCAGGTCCTCGGCCTCGGCGCGCAGGCGCGACCAGACGGGATCGAGGACCGCGAGATCGCGGGGCTCCGCGTTGCGGACAGGACTGGCGATCATGTCCGAGCCTCCAAGTGAGAGCGGGTTCCTGGGCGGCGGTTCACCGTCCGATCTCCGATCGCGGGATTCCAAAGGGATCATCCCTTCGGCGGGGTATTAGGGCAGGGCCCCGACATCGGGGACTGCCCTGCACCCGTAAAAGGTCTCGCCCTTTCGGAAACCAGGACCTTCGATGACACGCCTTAGCGTGGTGCGCCGCAACGCGGCGATCAAGGGCCGGACCAAGCCGGAGGCTGCGTCGCCGGCATGGCTGTCACCCGGTCAGCCGACCGGCGAGACCGTCTGTCCGAATCGGGCCTCGATGGCCGAGGTCAGCCGATCCAGCATCGTCTGGACCGGGATGTTGGAGGTGTCCACGGTGGCGGGCGCCCGAGCGTAGAGCGGCTCGCGGCTCGCCAGCACGGCGCGCAGCTCCTGCATCGCCGAAGCGTGGTCGCCCGTCGTGGCGAGGTGGCCCTGCTCGCGCACGCGGCTCATGTGCTCCTCCGGCCGGGCACGCAGCCAGACCGTGTAGAACGCCTGGAGCAGCAGGTCGTAGGTCAGGGGCTCGGCCACGATGCCGCCGCTGGTCGCCAGGATCAGCGGCCCGGGATGCTCGGTCAGGCGGCGCAGCGCCTGCTGCTCCAGCCGCCGGTAGCCCTCCTGGCCGTAGATCGCGAAGATCTCCTGCACCGAGAGGGCGTTCTCCCGCTCGATCTCGGCGTTCAGCTCCACGAAGGTCCAGCCCAGCCGCTCGGCCGCGAGCTTGCCCAGCGTCGACTTGCCGGCGCCGCGCAGGCCGATCAGGGCGACGCGCGGTCGATCGCCCGCTTCGGGCCGGGTGCCGCCGGAGAGCGCCTGCTTGGCGGCGGCGACCTGCGCCGGGCTCGCTTGGCCGAGGAGGTCGCGGATCAGCGGCCAGTCGGGCTGGGCGTCATTGCCGGTGATCAGATCGTCGAGCCGCACGCCCATGGCGTTGGCCACCCGCCGCAGCAGGATGATCGACACGTTGCCCTGCCCGCCCTCCAGCTGCGCGATGTAGCGCTCGGAGAGGCCCGAGGTCTGCGACAGGACCTTGCGCGACAGTCCGCGCACGGTGCGCGCGTGCCTGACGCGGCGCCCGAGGTCCGTGAGAAAGAGTGATTCCTGTTCTACCACGCCGGTCATGGCGCAATCCGCTTTCCTGCTAGCCTGAAAGCAGAGTCCGTGCCCTGCATGTCTGCCGCTTCGAGATCGGTCGCGCACGACGTTTCGGACAGGCCCTGCCCAACAACTGCGCGCGAAGACCCGCGTATCCTGCCCAAAGATCTGTGTTGCGCCGCCTGTATCCGGCCGCTGCGACCGGGCGAGGGGATAAGCCGTGCCGGCCCAACCACGCTGCTGGCGTGGCGCCTATGTGTTGCGGAACGCCCCGATGGTCAAGGCTTGAGCATGATCCTTGTGTGGGCAGATGCCCGTTGCGGAGTCACGCAGGCCGGGCGGTACTACTCGATCGGGAGGGCCACGGCCTCCTGGACGGGCGCGCTCACCGGCGCGCGTCGTGGCCCGGCCGCGGCCAATTTCTGAAGGGTCGGGCGGCGCGGGGGCAGGGGCACCTCGACCGCCTCGGCAACCGGGGCCGCGACGGCGGCGGGGGTCATCGGGGCCGGCTCGGCCATCGGCTCGGCCTTGGGAGTGAGGCGCAGTTCCGCGAGATCGGCGGTGGCGGCACCGAAGCCGGCGGGCCGGCGCGGCGGCAGCGGAACCTCCACGGCCTCCACCTGCGCCGACTGCGCCGCCGGAGCTGCGGCGGCCGGATCGACGGACAGGCTGGCGAACTGGATCATGCCCGTGAGAGCCGCCGGACGACGCGGGGGCAGGGGCACCTCGACCGTCTCGGTCGGCGCCGCGGCCGCGACCGAGGCAGGGGCGTAGGCCAGAGCCGGGGGCGCGGCGGCCCTGGCATCCGCGGCACCGCCGCTGAACAGGCTCGCCAGGGCGCTCGCCGAGGCGGCGACCGGGGCCACCACCGAGGCGACCTCGGTCGAGATGCCCTGACGCTTGGCGGCGTAATAGTAGCCGCGGTTGTAGTACTGATAGGCTTGGCTGAGATTGCCCTGGGCGGTGCGGTAGGCCCCAGCCAGATAGGCCACGCCGTAGCGGAGGTTGGTCGCCGGGTCGTACAGACCCGCGGCGTCGCCGGTATAGCCGAGGCTGCGCGCCGTCGCGTGCTTGATCTGCATCAGGCCGAGCGCGCTGCCGCCCTTGGCGCGCGGATTGTAGTTGCTCTCGCGCTTGACCACCGCGTGCACGAAGCTCGCCGGAACGCCGCTCGCCTTGGCCTGCTGCTCGATCAACGCGTCGATGTTGTCGTGTGCGGCCTGCCCGAAGGCGGCGGCGGGCACGACCGCGATGGCGGCAGCCAGGAGTAGGCGATGCATTCCGAGACCCGGTGCTGTTTCTGTGCTCAAGCTAGGTCGCGGGCAAATGCGGCCGGAAAGCGGCCCCGCTTCGGCAAGCTGTGGGCGGGCGGGGCGCGGAGGCTCCCTGTGGTTCGCAGGACACAGGCGGATTCATTTGCCGGAGCGCGGCGCCGATCCCTTGATTTCGGCGGGCCCGTACGCGCCCAGCCGAATCCGCGTCTACGCGGGGTGCCCTAAGGAAGGATGAAGCGGTCGACGCCGTGGGCGAACCCGTCCGCATCGTTGCTGTCGGTGACGGCGCTGGCGGCGGCCTTCACGGAATCCTCGGCGTTGCCCATCGCCACCGAGAAGCCGCTGCGCTCGAACATCGGACGGTCGTTCTCCGCATCGCCGAAAGTCGCGATCCGCTCCGGCGGGATCCCGAGATGCTGGCTCATCCAGGTGACGAACCGGCCCTTGTCGAGATGGGGCGGTGTGACGTCGAGGTAGTAGGGCTGCGAGCGGTGGACGGTCGCCCGGTCGGCGAGCGCCGCCCCGATTCGCGCCTCGCACGCCGCCAGATGGGCATGGTCGCGGCTCACCCCCACGATCTTGGCGGCCTCCCCCATGAGCGTGCCCAAATCGGCCACGACCCGGGGCTCCGCACCGATCGTGCGGCGCTCCAGATCGGTATAGGGCCCGTGCGGATCGCGCAGGCACCACGCCCCTTGCGCAAACACCCAGACGTCGAGCCCCTCGGCGATCAGCCGGTCGAGGGCGTCCCGGGCGGCCGGCGCGGGGATGGTCTGTTCCTCAAGGGGCGATAGGTCGGGCCGGACCACGCTGGCGCCGTTGAACGCCCCCATCGGCAGATCGAGGCCGAGTTCCGAGACCAGCCGACGCAGCCCGACCGGTGGCCGCGCCGAGGCGATGCTGAAGCCGATCCCGGCGGCCCGCAGCCGGCCCACGGCCGCGACCGTGGCGGCGGTCAGGCGCTTGTCGCCGGTCACCAGGGTGCCGTCGACGTCCGAGATCACCAGGGCGATGTTGGCGGCTTTGTCGGATTGCGCGGTCATCGGCTCGCTCCCTGCTGCTCGGCCCGGACGTCCTGCGCGAGACGCGCCACGATGCGCTCCGCGATCACCGCGGGCGGATCGGCGATCTCGACGATGATCGGGTGCTCGTCGGGGCCTGGGGCTTCCAGCGTGGCGAATTGGCTGTCGAGGAGGAGGGGGGACATGAAATGCCCGTGGCGTTCCGCGAGACGTCCGGCGATCAGCGCCCTGTCCCCCTCCAGATAGACGATGTGCACCCGGCGGCTCCCACCGGTCAGGCTGTCGCGGTAGGCCCGGCGCAGGGCCGAGCACACCACCACCGCGGACTCGCCAGCCGCAAGCCGCGCCCGGATCCAGGCCGCGATCCGTGCCAGCCAGGGGGCGCGGTCGGCGTCGTCGAGAGCGTGCCCCGCATGCATCTTCTCCACGTTCTCCGGGCCGTGAAAGCTGTCGCCGTCGATGAACGTCCAGCCGAGCCGCTCGGCAACCAGCGCCGCGACGGTGCTCTTCCCCGACCCCGAGACGCCCATGACCACGAGAATCTGCGCATCGCCAGCCGCCGGCCCAGCTCCGTGCACGAACATCCCGGCGGACATCATCCGGACCCCATGGCACCGCGGCGTCTCCCTGGACGCCACGCTTCATCAATAGGATCGGCGCACCGGATGGAAAGGCCGGGGACAACGCGGCGGCGCTCCGGCATCTCCGGAACAGACCGCGGAACCACGCGTTCACATCCGGACGTCAGAACATTTCAGGAACAAATCGGCCATGACCCAGTCGACCGCGAAGTCCGCCTCGAAGTCGGATGCCAAGTCCCACGCGTCCGAGGCGAACCCGAAGACCGATCCCAAGGACACCTCCAACCAGATCAAGGACCCGGACCAGTGGACCACCGGCGGCGAGCCGATGACCGGCGCCCAGTCGTCCTACCTCAAGACCCTGTCGGAGGAGGCGAAGGAGCCGGAGGCGTTCGATCCGGATCTCGACAAGGCCGAGGCCTCCAAGCGGATCGATGATCTCCGGCACAAGGCCGGACACGCCTGAACGGTCCGGACGCACCCGGTATACGGGTGCGTCCAACTGGGGAAAATTTGGCTTGAACAGTCGAGACGACGCTGTTTCGAAGACTTCATTAAGACCGCAGCAATCGCCACTCGGTTAGAACCCACGACGGGCCGCGCCGCCACAGGGGGCGGCGGAGCGCGGTGGAAGGGCGGTTTCGACCATGCAGGAGCCGAGTTGCGGCGGCACCGGGACAGGTGTCGCACAATCCGAGGGTGTCGCCCGCGGAAAGTCCGCTTGGACCGCCGGCATGGCGCGTTTTGCCCGCGACGCGCGCGGCTCCACCGCCATCGAATATGCGCTGATCGGCTCCCTCATCTTCCTGGCTGCGGCCGGAAGCATGCGGATCTACGCCAATCGGATGGGTGGCATTTACAACCAGATCAATGCCGCGGTTGGACAGACCAATTGAGGGATCCGCGCCGGGATACCCTGATCCCGTAGGTCCGATACGGCGCCAGCCTTCCTAAAGAGCATCGGCAACGCTCGCTGACAGGCCCGCCGGAGAGACTCGTTTCCAAACGGCGTTTGCGCGGCCTCGGTTAGCCCACCTGCGGAGCCGTGGCCGCAGAGTCGGGGCGCCCTTAGACTTGGACGGCCATCGCGCGGGACGGGAATTACGCGCAAAGCCTTCAGCGTCTACGGCCGTGCCTTCGTCCAGTTGCGGCCTGTCGCAAACCCGTTCGCAGGGGATCGACAGGCATCTATCCCGCACGAATTCCCGGCCTTCGCGACACCTGCCCCGAAAAAGCTGTGCTTATCGAGGATGAAACGGCAGACTTAGCCGTCGTGGGCGGAGTGTGGCCCACCCGCTACGGACACCCGGGCCACCATCGGCTAGGCACGGGCTCGGCAATACCGATGGACAACATCTGGATGCGAACTCTTCCCCTCGCCCTGATCGCCGCCGCGGCGATGTCGGGCTGCACGTACCTGCCGGCCGCGGGTCCGACGGCGAGCGCGATCCAGGCGGGATCGGAAGTGGCCACCGCCGATGGCGGCCTGCTGGCCCGCTACGAGATCATCGACGTCAACCCTGCCGTCGTCGAGGCCCTGCGCGGGCGCCCGCTCGACAGCCTGCTCGCCTCCTTCGGCGACCATCGCCCCTCCGCCGAGCCGGTCATCGGCATCGGCGATATGGTCTCGGTCTCGATCTGGGAAGCCGGATCCGGCGGCCTGTTCTCCGGCCCGCTGGTCGCCGACCGCTTCTCGGCCGGGTCCAAGTCCGCCCTCATCCCCGAGCAGCCGGTCGGGCGCGACGGCGCCATCTCGGTGCCCTACGCCGGCCGCATCAAGGTCGACGGCCGCCGGCCCCAGGACGTCCAGACGCTGATCGAGAGCGCGCTCGCCGGCAAGGCGATCCAGCCGCAGGTACTCGTGTCGGTCACCCGCCCGATCTCCCAGGCCGTGACCATCACCGGCGAGGGCGCGGCCGGCGCCCGCCTGCCGCTGTCGGGCCACGGCGACCGCATCCTCGACGTCATTGCGGCCGCAGGCGGCAACCGCTCGCCGGTCTCTGAGACCTTCGTGCGGCTCTCGCGCGGGCCGGTGACCGCGACCGTGCCGCTGACCACGGTGGTGTCGAACCCGAAGGAGAACATCTACCTGCGGCCCAACGACGTGCTCACGCTCGTGCGCGACCCGCAGACCTTCATCGCGGTGGGCGCGCTGGGCAACAGCACCGAGCTGCCGTTCCAGGCCGACGGGATCACGCTGGCGCAAGCGCTGGCCAAGGCGCGCGGCCTGTCGGACTTCACCGCCGATCCGGCCGGGACGTTCATCTTCCGGTTCGAGCCGGCCAGCGTGGTGCGGCGTCTCAACCCGGGCTCGAAGCTGCTCGGCACGCCGCTGGTCCCGGTGGTGTACCGGATCGACATGCGCGACCCCAACAGCCTGTTCGTGTCCCAGGCGTTCCGGATGCGCAACCGCGACCTCGTCTACGTGTCGAACGCGCCGTTCGCCGAGCTGTCTAAGGTGCTGACCGCCTTCAGCGGTGTCACCGGACCGGTTTCGTCCGTCGCCACTGCCTACTACTACGTGAAGTAAAGCCGGGACGACGCGCGACAGGCTTCGGAAAACAATCGCGTTTCTCCACATCCTCGCGTATGGCCTTCGGGTGCGGTGAAGGCGTGCGGCGCGGATGCCGCATGCCGTCCGCCTGTAGTCGCCGCGCGCAAGGTTGCCTAGAAGAGCCCGATGAAGATCGGACGCGTCGTCCCCGCCAGCGGGCTGTTCAGGCCCGCGCTGATGTCCCTGAGCCTGTGTGTCGTGCTCCTCCCGGCGGTGCCGGCGAAGGCCGATGTGGTGGTCGGCGTGGCGGTCCCACGCTCGGGGCCCTACGTGGCAGTGGGCGAGCAGGTCCTGCGCGGGGTCGAGGCAGCGGCGCGGGACGCCAACGCCATGGGCGGCCTCGACGGCCAGCCCGTGACCCTCGACGTGCAGGATGATGCCTGCGACTCGAACACCGCAACCGCAGTGGCCAACCATTTCGTGCGCGGAAACGTCCGCCTCGTCGTCGGGCATGTCTGCTCCAACGCCTCGATCGCGGCGTCCGACATCTACGCACAGAACGGCGTAGTGATGATCACCGCGGCCTCCGTGGCGGCGCGGCTCACCGACCGGGGGTTGCCGACCATCTTCCGCGTCTGCGGGCGCGACGACGATCAGGCGCGTCTCTCGGCCGCCGTGCTGGCCGAGCGGTTCCGCGACCGGAAGATCGCGCTGATCCAGGATCAGACCCCGGCCTCCCGAGCGCTCGCCGCGGCCACCAAGGACAACCTCAACCGGATCGGCGTCAACGAGGCGCTGTCGCTCTCGTTCTCACCGAGCGACGCCGACGATACCGCGCTGGCCGACCGCCTCAAGGCCGCGGGGATCGACGTGGTCTATTACGGCGGCGACGCCACCGAGATGGGGCGCCTCGTGAAGATCGCCGCCGACCGGGGTTTTCGGCCGCAATGGTTCGGCACCTCGGCCATCGCCTCGCCGGACTTCGCCAAGATCGCCGGGCCGGCGAGCAACGGCGTCCTGATGACCTTCTACCTCGATCCGAGCCGGCAGCCGGCCGCGGCCAGCGTGGTGAAGACCTTCAAAGCCGAGGGCGTCGATCCCACCGGATCGACCATCTACGGTTACGCGGCCATGCAGGCGCTGGTGGCGGCCGCCAACTTCGCCCATTCGGTCGAGCCGAAGCCGATCGCGCAAGCGCTGCACACGGAACGGTTCGACCTCGTGCTCGGCACGGTCGGGTTCGACTCCAAGGGCGACGTCACCGCGCAGGGCTATGTGCTGTACGTGTGGAAGGACGGGAGCTTTACGCCAGCGGGCAAGTAAGGCGTCCTTCGCCTCGCGCGCACGGATCACGTCAAGGTTTCGAAAGGTCGAGATCCAGCCCTTTAACGGTGTCGAGGGATCTCACGGGGGCACCGCCCTTTTCCCGGGCGCAAGCAGCGTCAGCGGAAGGCGACCCGGGATCCGGCACAAGAGTTCGCGAAGCGTCGATCTGAATCAACCTGTGCCGCTGGCGCGGCGCTCATTGTGCCGGATCCCGGATCACCGTCCACTGCGTTCCAGGCGTCCGGGAAAGGGCGCGCTCTACGAGGACGCGTCGGGAACCGGATCGCAAGCGCACGCGAACCCAACCTCTTGAAATGGCTGGGTCGAGCAGCTCCTAGAGGATCGACGCCCGGGCGGTCGGGCGCCCCGCCTCGCAGGGGGAAGGGCGAGGCCGCCGGTGTCGAAGCCTGCGGCGTAGCGGGCATTCGCGCTCAGCACCGCGTCATGGACGTCACGGCCGCTGTCAGTCGGGTCGGACACGGGCCGTCCTCCGGGAGCACACGGCCAGGGTCACCAGGGAGGCGGCGAGGTCCGGGCAGGCGAGCGCCCCGCCATCGATCATCGGGAAAGGTGGCATCCCGGCATCGGATGCGGATGGCTCGGGAAGCGGCGCGGCCAAGCAGGCGGCGAGACGCCGGAGAAGGCTCCGCATCGTCAGGCCGCCCGGGCGAGGCCGCCGGCGGCCGCCAGCGCTTGGTCGAGATCGGCCAGGATATCGTCGAGATGCTCGAGGCCGACGGAGAGGCGGACATAGCCGTCGGAGACGCCCGTGGCGTGCAGCGCCTCCGGGCCGAGCTGGGAATGGGTGGTGCTCGCCGGGTGGATCGCGAGGCTGCGCGCGTCGCCGATATTGGCCACGTGGTAGACCAGCTGCAGGGCATCGATGAACCGCCGCCCCGCCGCGCGGCCCGCCGCCAACTCGAACCCGACCAGACCGCCATAACCGCCGGTCAGGACCCGGTCGGCCCGATCGCGGGCCTGGCCGCTCTGGAGGGCGGGGTGGATCACCCGCACGACCTCGGGCCGGCCCTGCAGCCATTCCGCCACGCCTTGGGCGTTGCGGCTATGGCGCTCGATGCGCAGCGGTAAGGTTTCCAGGCCCTGGAGCGTCAGGAAGGCGTTGAGCGGCGAGACGGCCGGCCCGAGGTCGCGCAGGAGCGGCACGCGGGCACGCAGCACGTAGGCGATCGGCCCGATCGGCTGGGCGGCCTCCGTCCAGATCGCGCCGTGGTAGCTCGCATCGGGCGTGTTCAGGGCGGGCTGGCGCTCGGGATGGGCAGCCCAGTCGAACGTGCCGCCGTCGATGATCGCTCCGCCGATGGCGATGCCGTGGCCGGCGATGTACTTGGTCGTCGAGTAGACCACCACGGCGGCGCCGTGATCGAACGGACGGGCGATCAGCGGTGCCGCGGTGTTGTCGACGATCAGCGGGATGCCGAGCGGCCGGCCGATCTCCGCCACCTCGCGGATCGGGAAGACCGCGAGCTTCGGGTTCGGCAGCGTCTCGGCATAGTAGGCCCGCGTCCGGTCGTCGGTCGCCCGGGCGAAGGCCGCCGGATCGGACGGATCGACGAAGCGGACCTCAATGCCCTGCTCGGCCAGGGTGTTGGCGAACAGGTTCCAGGTGCCGCCGTAGAGGTCGGTCGAGGAGACGATGTTGTCGCCGGCGCGTGCGAGGTTCTGCACGGAGAGCGCCGAGGCCGCCTGACCCGAGGCCACGGCGAGCGCGGCCGCACCGCCTTCGAGGGCCGCGAGGCGCTGCTCCAGCACGTCCACCGTCGGGTTGGTGACGCGCGTGTAGATGTTGCCGAGCTCCCTGAGTGCGAACAGGCTCTCGGCGTGGTCGGTGTCGCGGAACTGGTACGAGGTGGTCTGGTGGATCGGCACCGCCACGGAGCCGCTCGTCGGGTCGGCCCGCCAGCCGGCATGGAGCGCGAGCGTTTCAGGTCTCGCGTGGGACAGATCCTGGCTCGGCATGATGAACGTCTCCCTGCGGGGCGCCCTCGGAGGCGCCGCCGGTGCAGGGGATTTTTCGGCGGGGTCGAACGACAATCAATGAAACCGGAATTCGTATTTTCCGCCGCCGGTGGGCGGGTCATCCCTGCGCGAGGCGCCCGCGAGAAGATGCCGGTTCCCGATCCGGTCCGACGGTGCGAATCGGTCTGCTCACGCCTCCGCCGCGTCCACCTCCGCGCCGCGCCCCAGCCCGCGTAGCAATTCGGCGAGGTGCGGCCGTACCCGCAACTGCAGGGCGTGGAGCTGCCGGACCGCCTCGCTGAGCCGTCCCTCCCGGCCGAGTTGCGCGTCCGCGAAACCGATCATCCGCGCGTTGGGCCAGGCCGGCTCGCGCAGGGCGTGCAGCCGCGCCACCAGGGCGTCGGCCGGTGTCCCGGGCTCGGCCTGCGCGAACAGCATCAGCAGCGCCGCGGTAGAGCGCGACAGGCCGTAATGGCAATGCACCAGCAGATGCGCCGCCCCGTCGAGCTGCCGCCCGAACGCGAGGATCGCCGCGACATCCTCGGGCTCGGGGGGCACGAGCCCGTCGCCGGGGCCGAGGCAGTCGTGGAAATGCAGTGTCGTGCGGGTGTGGGCGTCGTAGGCCCCGAAGGCCTCGGGCTCCGGCGTGCCGGGGTCGAGGAGCGACAGGACGTGGCTGACGCCGCGCGTCCCATGGCCGGCCAACTCCTCCAGGCCGCAGACTGTATGCAGGGTGACGGAGGGCATGGTTTCCATCCCGGCCGCCTAGCACGGTCGATCGCCCGATTCGAGCCGCGACGGAACTGCCGCCGCCGCCCACGGCTTTCGAGAACCGGCGCGGACATGCTAGCTGCGGCCGGCAATTCCGCGCCGGACGGACATCACACGCTCGGACGAGATCCCGTTGGACGACACGCTTATCGCGCACCCCTCGAAGGCCGGAACGCGGCGCACCCTCCTGGCTGCCGGGCTGGGCGCGGCCGTCGCCGGGCCGGTCACCGCTCCGGCGCTCGCCGAAGGCGCGCCGGAATTGCGCTGGCGCCTGTCCTCGGCCTACGCCAAGACCCTCGACATCCTGTTCGGCGCCTCCGAGACGCTCAGCCGGATCGTCGCCGAGGCGACGGACGGCCGCTTCCAGATCCGGGTCCAGGGCCCCGGCGAGCCGGTTCCCGCCGACGGCCTCTTGGATGCCGTCGCGGCCGGCACCGTCGAGATGGGCCACGGGCCGGCGACGCTGGGCATGGCCAAGGACCCGACCTTCGCGCTGGCGACCGCCGTGCCGTTCGGGCTCAACGCCCGGGGGGCCTCCGCCTGGTGGCTGGCGGGGGGCGCGGCCGAACTCTTCGCCGAGGTGTTCGCGAAGGCCGGTCTCGTCTGCGTGCCGGGGGGCAACACCGGCGCGCAGATGGGCGGCTGGTTCCGGCGCGAGATCAAGAGCCTCGCCGATCTCCAGGGGCTCAAGTTCCGGATCGACGGCATGGGCGGGCAGGTGCTCGCCAAGTTCGGCGTCCAGCCGCAGACGATCCCGGGTTCCGAAATCTACGCGGCCCTGGAGGCGAAGAAGATCGACGCCGCCGAGTGGATCGGCCCCTACGACGACGAGCGCCTCGGCCTGCAGAAGGTCGCGCCGGTCTATCATTATCCCGGCTTCTGGGAGGGCGGCGCGATGCTGCACTTCTGGTTCAACGCCGAGGCGTGGAAGGCGCTGCCGAAATCCTATCAGGCGATCCTGCGGGCCGCCGCAGCCCAGGTCGGCACCGAGGTCCAGGCCAAGTACGACGCGCGCAACCCCCAGGCCCTGCGCCGGCTGGTCGCCGGCGGCGCGCTACTACGGCCGTTCCCGCAGGATGTGATGGAAGCCGCCCTCAAGAACGCCAACGACGTCTATGGCGAGCTCGCCGCCAAGAACGCGGATTTCCGACGGGTCTACGAGGCGATGCGCACCTTCCGGAACGAGGAGTATCTCTGGTTCCAGGTCGCGGAGTACACCTACGACAACTTCATGATCCGGGCCCGCGCGCGGGGGTAGAAGCTGTTACGGGCCGTGTTCATGAATCGCCGGGGATTCCGAAGGGATCATCCCTTTGGCGGGGTTTCGGACCAGCGCCCCGGGAATCTCGCAAAGCTGGCGTTGTGTACCCGCGAAAGGTCGCGGACCGAGCCCTTTCAAGGTCTTCGGACTGGCTGCAAGGATCACAATCCTTAGCTCTAACGTTTTGAAATCAACGCCTTTTCCCCTCACCCTTGTGGGGAGGGCCCAGGGGTGGGGCGGTTCAGGATCGAGCGTTCCGGTGCCTTCTGCACTACCCCCACCTCCAACTCCTCCCCACAAGGGGGAGGAGAGGGCGCCTAGTCAGTGTCAAAGTGATTCCCCCAAACACCTCGAAAAGGCTGGTCCCGGATCGTTCGAAACCCTGATCGGATGATCGCTGCTAATGCAGCTTCACCCGCGGCTCAGTGCGGCGGGTGAGGGCGCGCGCCAGGGTGTCGAGGACCGTCTTGGCGGTGCCGTGGAGCGCCTGCTCGTGCATCTTGTAGAGCGAGCGGTACATCATTCGGGCGAACAGTCCGGCGATCAGCATGTTCTTGCCGCGCACGAACCCCATCAGGCTGCCGACGGTCGAGTACTCGCCGAGCGACACCAGCGAGCCGAAGTCCTTGTATTTAAAGGGCTTCAGCGGCTTGCCGTCGATCTTGGCCCGGATCTGGCCGACAAGGTGGCTCGCCTGTTGGTGGGCCGCCTGCGCGCGCGGCGGCACCGGCGTGTCGGAGCCCGCCTCGACCAGATAGGCACAGTCGCCCATCGCAAAGATGTCGGGGTCCCGCGTCGTCTGCAGGGTCGGGGCCACCACGAGCTGATTGGTGCGTGTCGTCTCCAGGCCGCCGATGCCCTGAAGGAACGGCGGCGCCTTCACGCCCGCCGCCCAGACCACCAGCTCCGAGGGGATGAAGGTGCCGTCGGCCAGCTGCACACCATCCGCGCGCACCTCGGTCACGCGCGCCTTCACGCGGACATCGACGCCGATCTTGTTGAGGAGCTGCATCACCTCGACCGAGAGGCGTTGTGGAACGGCCGGCAGGATCCGGTCGGCCGCCTCCACCAGGGTGATGCGGATGTCCTTGCCGGGGTCGATCTTGTCGAGGCCCGTGGCGACCACGTGGCGCAGGGTCCGGTGCAGCTCGGCGGCGAGCTCGGTGCCGGTCGCGCCCGCGCCGATCACCGTCACGTGGAGCTGCCCGGGCCGGACGGGGCCGGCCTGGGTGTGGGCCCGCAGGGACGCGTTGACGAGGCGCTGGTGGAAGCGCACCGCCTGGTCCTGGGTGTCGAGCGCGATGGCGTGCTCGGCGACGCCCGGCGTGCCGAAATCGTTGATGGTGGAGCCCACCGCCATCACCAGCGTGTCGTAGGGAACCGTGCGCTCGGGCGTGACCTCGCGGCCCTCGGCGTCGTGGCTCGCCGCGAGCTGGATCGTGCGGGCTTCCCGGTCGAGCCCGGTCATGCGCCCGATCCGGTAGCGGAAGCCGTGCATGTGGGCGTGGTGCAGGTAATCGACCGCGTGGTGGCCGACGTCGAGGCTGCCGGCCGCGACCTCGTGGAGCAGCGGCTTCCAGATATGCGTGCGGGCGCGGTCCACCAGCGTGATGTGGGCGCGCTTGCCCCGCCCGAGCTTGTCGCCGAGCTTCGTCACCAGCTGGAGGCCGGCGGCGCCGCCGCCCACCACCACGACGCGATGCAAACCTGACTCGTTCTCGACGGATGCCATCGACACTCTTTCCGCTCCCGTACCGGGATTAAGACGCCGGCCTGCTTACACGTGCCAAGTGTCCGATTGCCACATCTGCCCGCCAAGATCACGCGCAACGAAGCCACGCGTGACGAAGCCACGCGCGCCGGCGATGCGCGTTTCGGGTCACGCCTGCGGAGCGCCGGGCTGACGCAGGGGATGGGCCTCGGCCACCGCCGGCACGGCGAGGCATGCCGCAGCGATCCGCCCGACCGTCGGATAGGCCGCCGTGTCCACGCCGAAGATGCCGGTCCCGACCCAGAGGCTCACGAGACAGAGATCGGCGTGGCTCACCGCGTCGCCCTGGCAGAACCGGCCGGTCCCGGGCTCGTTGGCGAGGCGTGTCTCCAGGGTCCGCAGGCCGGTCTCGAAGGCGTTGCGCAGGAAGTCGAGCATCCGCTCCCGCGGCAGGTCGTAATGCTCCATCAGGAAGGTGCGGACCCGCGGCACGTAGAGGGGGTGCGTGTCGCAGGCGACGACCTGCGCCAGCGAGCGCGCCCGCGCCCGCGCCCGGGGCTCTTCAGGCAGCAGGCGCACGCCGCCTTGCGTCTCCTCCAGATAATCGAGGATCGCGAGGGACTGGGTAAGCGGCGGCCCGTCCCCGTCGAACAAGGCCGGCACCGCGCCCTGCGGGTTGATCGCCCGGAATTCCGGCTTGTGCTGGTCGCCCGCATCGAGGTCGATGAAGGTCTCCTCGTAGGCGATGCCCTTGAGCTTGAGGGCGATCCGCACCCGGAAGGCGGCGGCCGAGCGCCAGTTGCCGTACATGTGCATCGGGTCAGGATCTCCGGAGGATCGGCAGAGCACAACCGAGTTTGCGTTCCGCCGCAAGGGGGCGCGTGCGACCGCCTGGGGGCGACAAGCCGAAGCGGCGGTCCCATATCGGTCGCCTGTCCCGGAGACCCGATCCATGGCCGACCAGCCCGCCCCGCGCGCCTTCATCCCCTTGTCGATCGCGGTGTTGACCGTATCGGACACCCGCCGCCCGGAGGACGACCGCTCCGGCGACACGCTGGTCGAGCGCCTGACGGAGGCGGGCCACCGCCTCGCGGCCCGGTCCATCGTGCCGGACGAGGTCCCGGCGATCCGGGCCCAGGTTGAGGCATGGCTGCGCGATCCGGGGATCGACGTGGTGCTGACCACGGGCGGCACGGGCTTCACCGGGCGCGACGTGACCCCGGAGGCGCTGGAGCCGCTGTTCGAGAAGCGCATGGACGGCTTTTCCGCCGTCTTCCACCGCATCTCCTACGACAAGATCGGCACCTCGACCCTGCAATCGCGGGCCACCGCCGGGGTCGCGCGGGCGACCTACGTGTTCGTGCTGCCGGGCTCCCCCGGTGCCTGCCGGGACGCCTGGGACGGGATCCTGGCACAGCAGCTCGACTACCGCCACCGCCCCTGCAACTTCGTGGAGATCATGCCGCGGCTCGATGAGCATCTGCGGCGGGGGGCCAGCATCACGGTGTGAGAAGGCGCAACACCTTCCTTCCCCCGCGGAGGGGGGAAGGGGGACTCGCTATCCCTTCTGCGATCTATTCGGCCGGGAATCCCATCCACCAACGGCGTTACGCCGCGTTCCCCTCCTTGCGGCGCAGGACCGAATGCTTGCGCCCATAGAAGAAGTAGACGACGAGCCCGATCGCCATCCAGATCACCAACCGGAGCCACGTGTCGAGCGGCAGGCCGGCCATGAGCAGCAGGCAGAACAGGATGCCGAGGATCGGCACCATCGGCACGGCCGGGGCCCGAAACGGGCGCTCCATGTGCCGGTTGGTCCGCCGTAGGTAGATCACCGAGCCGCACACCAGGATGAAGGCGGCGAGTGTCCCGATGCTCACCATTTCGCCCAGGATGTTGATCGGAACCAAAGCCGCCACCACGGCGACCGCAGCGCCGATCAGCGCCTGGCTGCGATAGGGCGTCTGGTAGGTCGGGTGGACGTGGGCGAACATTTTCGGCAGCAGGCCGTCCTGCGCCATGGTGAAGAAGATCCGGCTCTGGCCGTAGAGCAGCACGAGGATCACGGTGGTCAGGCCGGTCAGCGCCCCGAGCTTGATCAGGATGGCGAACCAGCCGATGCCGATCACGTCGACGCCCTTCGCGATCGGGTCGGGGACGTTCAGATCCTTGTAGGGAACCAACCCGGTGAGCACGGCCGCCACCAGGACGTACAGGATGGTGCAGACGGCGAGCGAGCCCAGGATGCCGATCGGCATGTCCTTCTGGGGCTTGCGCGCCTCTTGGGCGGCGGTCGAGACGGCGTCGAAGCCGATGAAGGCGAAGAACACCACGCCCGCGCCGCGCAGGATGCCGCTGTAGCCGTAATGCCCGAAGGTGCCGTCGTTCTCCGGGATCAGCGGCGTCCAGTGCGCCGTGTCGACATGGCCCCAGCCCAGCGCGATGAAGGCCACCACGACGGTCAGCTTCACCGCGACCATGACGTTGTTGAAGCGTGCGGATTCCTTGGTGCCGCGCATCAGGAGAAGTGTGATCAGCGCCACGATCAGCACGGCCGGCAGGTTGAACAGGGCGGTGCCGCCGCCGTCGATCGGCGTGCCCGGCGCGTGGGCGAATTGCGCCGGGATCACGATCCCGACATCCTTCAGGATGCTCGTGACGTAGCCCGACCAGCCCACCGCCACGGTGGCCGCCCCCATGGCGTATTCCAGGATGAGGTCCCAGCCGATCAGCCACGCGAAGAACTCGCCCAGCGTCGCGTAGGTGTAGGTGTAGCTCGACCCCGCCACCGGGATCAGCGCCGCCATCTCGGAGTAGCACAGGCCGACGAACGCGCAGGCGATGCCGCCGAGCACGAAGGACAGCATGATCCCCGGCCCGGCATATTGTGCGGCGGCCGTGCCGGTCAGCACGAAGATGCCGGCGCCGATGATGGCGCCGATGCCCATCGCGGTGATCGACAGCGCGCCGAGCGACTTCGAGAGTTGCTGCTCGCCCTCGCCGCTCTCGATGATGTCGTCGACGGATTTCCGCCCCATCAGGCCCGACGCATCCATCGCAACATCCTCCCAGGGCGCAGCGGGCAGGCGGCCCCGCCCTCACCGGGGAGGCCGCAAATCCTTTGCCATTGACTGAGAATTGTAGAGGCGGATCAACCGACAACAACGTGGCGGTTCGCAATATCCTCCCGCTTATGCCCGATCGATACGGGCAATCAGCGGCCGAACCTTGAGGCGCGCGGTGAAGACCGGTCCGCTCCGCAGCGCCTCGCGCCGGACCACGTCGCCCGCCCTGGCCCGGCGGGCGCCCGTCAGGATCTCGGCCCGGCCGACCAAGCGCGCATGCCAGCCGGCGGCCGGACGGTGCAGGCGGCCGAGGCCGGTCTCCGGCCGGGCGGTGCCGACGAAGCGGTCGAGGGTACGGATCCAGCCTTCGGCGGGGACATCCCCGGCCTCGAGGCACAGGATCCAGTCCCGGCGCGCCAATGCGGCGCCCGCCGTGTAGGGGCTGTCGCCCGCGTGGACGACCAAGACCGCGCCGGTCGCCTCGGCGACGGCTGCTACCGCGTCGCTCGCGCGGCGCGCCACGATCACCGCATCGCCAATCAGCCCACCGGCGACGCCGGAGACGAGCACGCCGAGCGTGTCGGCCAAGCGATCGATCGCGTCCGGATGGGCCGGGTCGGCCAAGTAGGTCACCGCAGAGAGCATGAGCGCGCGCATAGACGATTTTGCGCTGCCGTAAACCATTCCTGCGCCGCAGGAAGGTGGGGGTGTTACCGAGAGACGCTCAGATGTGAGGGTTGCCCGAAAAACAGGCGTTCTTCGACCCGATGTTCGCTATATGTTTCACGTGAAACAGAGGGCGTCATCATGGCGGGCAACGTCTTGGGTTCGCGGGACGGGTCGCGATCAGCGGGTGCGCGGCGGCTCGCCGACAGCACGCCCCCCGAGGCCGGGCGGCGCGGGCGCGGGTCCACGTCCAACCCCACCGGCCGTTTCGAAGCGGCCCAGCGAGAGGTGTTTCACGACCCCGACTGGATGGCCGACGATCCCGCTCCCCTGCGTACGCAGGTGACGCCGGAACGATCCACCCGGATCATCGCCCGCAACACCTCGCCCGACATACCCTTTGATCGCTCGATTAATCCGTATCGTGGCTGCGAGCACGGCTGCATCTACTGCTATGCGCGGCCGACCCATGCCTTCCTGGGTCTGTCGCCGGGGCTCGATTTCGAATCGCGGATCTTCGCCAAGCCGGACGCCGCCCGGCTGCTCCTGCGCGAACTCGCGGCCCCGGGATACAGCCCGGACACGATCGCGCTGGGCACGGCCACCGATCCCTACCAGCCGGCCGAGCGGACCCACCGCATCACCCGGGCGGTGCTGGAGGTTCTGCGGGACGCGCGGCATCCGGTCGGCATCACCACGAAAGCCGACCTCATCCTGCGCGATCTCGACCTCCTGGCCGAGATGGCGGCCGACAACCTCGCCCTCGTGGCAATCTCGCTGCCGACCCTCGATCCGGCCCTCGCCCGGCGGCTCGATCCCCGGGCGCCCCGGCCCGAGAAGCGTCTCGCCGCGATGGCGCGCCTGAGCGAAGCGGGGGTGCCCGTGATGGTCAACGTCTCCCCGATCATCCCGGGGCTGACCGACCACGAGATCGAGTCCATCCTCGCCCGCGCCCGGGAGCACGGCGCGAGCCGGATCGGCCATGCCCTTCTGCGGCTTCCCGGCGAGGTCGCCGACCTGATGGCCGACTGGTTCGCCGAGCACTATCCGGAGCGGCAGGCCCGCGCCTTCGCCCTGCTGCGGCAGGCCCGGGGCGGCCGCGAGAACGATCCCCGGTTCGGCCATCGCTTCCGCGGGGAGGGGGCCTACGCGGCGATGATCGGCCAGCGCGTCCGGCTCGCAGGGACCCGGCTCGGCTACGGCTTCGGCCGGATGGCGCTGAACCGGGATGTCTTTCGCAAGCCGGGGGCACAGTTGGATCTGTTTTAAGCGCCGGTTCGAGTCGTTCGGAGACATCCCGGTTTCGAAAGGTCGGGACCTTTCGCGGGTCCAGGGCAGAGCCCTGGGACGGCTGTCAGGGCGCCGTATCGAACCCGCGGGTGAAGCTCAGCCGGTGGTGCGGGCTCCGGCCGAGGCTGGTCAGGCCAGCGCGGTGGATTGCGGTGCCGTAACCGACGTTGCGCTCCCAACCGTAGCCGGGGTGGCGCTGGGCGAGGCGCCGCATCAGCGTATCGCGAAATACCTTCGCGACGATCGAGGCGGCGGCGATCTGTGGCACCAGCTGGTCCCCGCCGACCACCGCCCGGCTGGGCAATCCGGGCAGCGCGTCCCGGCCGTCGACCAAGACGGGTGCCGCGATCCCCAGGCGGCCCACCGCCCGCGCCATGGCGTCGAGGGTCGCGGCGCGGATGTTGATGCGATCGATGAGCGCTCGGGAGCCAGCTGAAACGGCGACGCGGGCGTGCGCGCGGATCAAGGGCGCGAGCCGTTCCCGCTCGGGCTCGAGCAGGCGCTTGCTATCGTCCAGTGCGGCGAGCAAGTCGGGTGCGAGCGCCGCCGGATCGAACCAGACCGCCGCCACCACGACCGGGCCGCACAACGCCCCGCGCCCGACCTCGTCACAGCCGATCGCCACCGGATAGGCGGCGGCGCGGGACGGATCGAACGGACGCGCTATCGCCCTCTTCCGTGGGATCACGAGCGTCACGGTTTCAAAAGATCTCCGACCCAGCCCTTTTTACGGTGTTTGGGCTGCCTGCAACAGGCACGATCCGTAGCCCGACGTATTGAATGGGAACCGCTTTCACTTGCCCTTCTGGGATGAGACCAGGGAGGAGGATCAAGCGCACAGGTGCCTCCGGCAACACCCCAATCTCCCACTCCTCCCAACAAGCGCGAGCGATCCCGGGCAAGCCCGAGGTCGCCAGGGGAGGACAGTGCGTCCCGGTTCGTGCAGACGATCCGGCGCTTGAACGAATCACGCCAGGAAGGCCGGCTCGTCCCGCGCGAGCACCCGCTTGACGCTCTCCAGATGCAGCCGCGCGCTCTCGGCGCGTCCAGCGGCTTCCTGGGCCGCGACGCGCTGCACGATCGCTTCGGGCACGGTCTTCAGCGACCGCCCCGTGCTGAGGGCGAGCACCTGCGCCTGCGCGGCCCGTTCCAGATAGTAGAGGTCGTCCCAGGCCTCCGCGATGGTCTCGCCGAGCACCATCACGCCGTGGTTCTTCAGGAAGACCACATCGGCCTCCCCGGCGCTGGCGGCGATCCGCTGGCCTTCCTGGGAATCCAGCGCCAACCCGTTGTAATCCTCGTCCACCGCGATGCGGCCGTAGAAGCGCAGGGCTGTCTGGCCGGCCCAGGCCAAAGGCTGCCCCTCCAGCATGGCGAGCGCGGTGGCGTAGGGCATGTGGGTGTGGAAGGCGGCGCGGGCGCGGGGCTTGAGCCGGTGCAACTCTGCATGGATGTGGAAGGCCGTAGCCTCCGGCTGACCGTCACCCTCCACGACGTTGCCGTGGAAGTCGCAGAGCAGCAGGCTCGACGCGGTCACCTCCGCGAAGGCGAGGCCGTAGGGATTGACCAGGAACAGGTCGGGCCGCTCCGGCAGGACGGCCGAGAAATGGTTGCAGATGCCTTCTTCAAGCCCGCTGCGCGCGGCCCAGCGCAGGCAGGCGGCGAGGTCGATCCGGGCTTTCCGGACGCTGTCCGCGTTGAGCGGCTCGTTGCTGCGCGCGGGCGGTGTGCCCGAGGCGGTGACCGCGTGAGCCATACGTGGGGGCCTTTCTCGTTGTGGCCCCGGCCGGGGCCGCTCCGCCCATAGCGCGTCGCATCGTCAGGCGCGACCATCGGCAACGCCGCCGACGAGGTTGAGACCGAGCAGGAAATCCGAGGCGAAATCCGTTCGCACCACCGGCTCCCGTGCCACCGGCTTGCGCAAGACATCGCCCTCGGCCCGGCGCTCTGCCACCGCCTCGGCCACCGTGACCTGCCGGAAGGCGATCCGCGCCCCGCCGCGCGCCTGGGCGAGGCGGCCGAGATCGGGGCCGATGACCGTCGCGATCTTCGGATAGCCGCCGGTGGATTGCCGGTCGGCCATCAGCACGATCGGCAACCCGTTGCCGGGCACCTGGATCGCCCCCATGGCGACCCCGTCGGAGACGATGTCGTGGCCCTTGGCGTGCGTCAGGGGCGTGCCGTCGAGGAAGCAGGCCATGCGGTCGCCCCGGGGCGAGATCGTCCACGGCCCGGTCAGGAAGGCCGCGATCTGATCTGCGGCGAAATAATCGTCCTGCGGCCCGAGGACCACCCGGATCACCCGTGGGGCCCGGTCCAGCCACGGCGTGACGAGGCGGTGCGGGGCGCCGTCGCCGGATCGAGCCTCGTCCACCGGCAGGCGGTCGCCGGCGGAGAGTCCGCGCCCGTCGAGGCCGCCGAGGCCCGAGCGGGTGTGGGTCGCGGTGGAGCCGAGCACCGGCGCCACCGCGATGCGGCCGCTCACCGCCAGATAGCCCCAGGCGCCCGCCTCGCCGGCCCGCACGACGAGCGTCCGGCCGGGCTCCAGCGTCAGCGCCACGCGATCGGGCAGCGCCGCGCCGTCCAGAGCGACCCGGAAGCCTGGCGCGACCAGCGCGAGCCCGATCGCACCGCCCTCTGCGGAGAGCGTGACGCCGCCTGTGGAGATCTCGATGGCTGTGGCGTCCAGGGGATTGCCGGCCGCCCGGTTGGCGGTGGCCTGCATCAGCGGGTCCATCGGCCCCGCGGCCGTGATGCCGTAGCGCAGGTAGCCGTGCCGGCCGCCATCCTGCAGCGTGATCCCGGGCCCGGCAGCCTCGATGACGAGCGCCGTCATGTCCGCGACTCCCAGCGGCGGGCCACCGGCTCGCCGGCGGCTTCCCGGGCCGACAGCGCGTCGAAGGTGGCGGCGTCCACCAGCTCGAAGCGGATCAGATCGCCGGCGCCGACGAAGAAGCTCGGATCACGCTCCGGCGCGTAGAGCCGGGCCGGGGTGGTGCCGATCACGTACCAGCCGGTCGGCATCGGGACGGTGGCGACCGCCGCGAGGCCGCCGCCGATCACCACGGCGTTGGCCGGGTGGGGCGGGCGCGGGCTCGCCCGGCGGGGCACGGCCAGAACCTCCGGCAAACCGCCGAGATAGGCGAAGCCCGGGGCGAAGCCGTACATGTAGACCCGGTAGGTCGCCCCCGCATGGGTCGCCACCACTGCGTCGGGCGAGAGGCCGGTGCGTTCGGCGACCTGGCTGATGTCCTCGCCGTGCGGGGCCGCGTAGCAGCAGGGCAGCGTCCACAGGGTGGTGTTGGTCGTGCGTTCGGTCGTCCCGGCTGCGAGGGCCCGGACCCGTTCGACGAGCGCCGCGCGATCGAGCACCAGCGGATCGTAGTGCAGCATCAGCGACCGGTAGGTCGGCACGCGCTCGCGCAGGCCTTCGGGCGGATCGGCGCCAAGGGCGTCGTCCAGCGCCAGAACCCGGTCGCTGATCGCGGGATCGACCGTGCTGCCGAACTCGACCACCAGTGCGGCCTCGCCCGCATCGAGGAGCCGGGGCTCGTCGGGGACCGCGCTCACGGCCGGAACGGTGCCAGCGTCACCCCCGCGGCCTCCAGCCGATCCCGGACCGCCCGGGCGGTGGCGACCGCGTGGGCCGAGTCGCCGTGCACGCAGATCGAGCGGATCGGGGTCGGCAATTCCCGGCCCGATGCGGTCAGGATGAACGCGCCCTGGACCATGCGCAGGATCCTGTCCGCCGCCTCGGCCGGATCGGTGACGAAGGCGCCCGGTTCGCTGCGGGGGATCAGCAGCCCCGCCTCGGTGTAACCACGGTCGGCGAAGATTTCCTGATGGACTTCGAGGCCCGCCGCCTCGCCGGCCCGCACCTGGGCGCTCAGCGCGATGGCCAGCAGCGCCAGCCCGGGATCGACCGCCTTGACGGCGCGCGCCACGGCATCGGCGACGGACTGGTCCTCGGCCGCGATGTTGCCCAGCGCCCCGTGGGTCTTCACGTAGGTGAGGCGGTGGCCCGCATAGGTGGCGAGCGCCTGCGCGGCGCCGACCTGATAGGCCACCAGCCGCTCGATCTCACCCGGGCTGAACGGGATCCGGCGGCGCCCGAAGCCCCACAGGTCCGGAAAACCCGGATGGGCCCCCACCGCGACGCCGCGCGCCTTCGCCAGGGCGAAGGTCGTCGCCATGATCTCGGGATCCCCCGCGTGCAGGCCGCAGGCGACGTTGGCGGAGGTCACGATGTCCAGGATCGCCGCGTCGTCGCCGCAGGTATAGGCGCCGTAGCCCTCGCCGAGATCGGAATTCAGGTCCACGCGCGTCAACGGATCGGCTCCTTCGCGACGCCATCGCGCCGCCGGAGATTATCCGACTCGCGCCTCCGGCGGGGTGCCCGGCGGGACTTTCGAGCAGGCCGACGGCGTGTGCAAGGGCGATGCCGCACCCATCCGTGCATGGCGCGGGATCCGGCCTGCGGACGGGCGGTCGGGGGAGCGCGACGATCGAAACATTCGGCCGGTGAAATCGCACGAATGCTCAGCTCGCGCTGCGACAAAGCGAAGTTCCGGGCATTCGAGCCGGAACCTCAGATGGATCTAGCGATTGGCCAAGTGCAAAAAACTTTGGAGGAACGTTCATGAAGGTCACACGCCTGGTCAGCGCCGTCGCGCTCTTGGCCCTCGCGGCCAGCCCCGCCCTCGCTGCGCCTTGCGCGACCGGTACGACGTCCAAGACCCCGGACAAGCAGGCCTCCAACCCCGCCAGCTCGGATGTCGATAAGTCGAGCAAGAACCTCGCCGGCGGAAATCAGCCTGCGTCCCCCGGCACGGTCGGGGCCATGAACAACGCGGGTGCCACGCAGACGGCCGACGGTAAGGCAAGCCCGGACGCGAAGTCGAACGCCACCGATCCGGCCGCCAAGAACCTCGCGGGCGGAAATCAGCCGGCGTCCCCCGGCACGGTCGGCGCGATGAACAACACGATGGCCGACCGGCAGACCGCGCCGGTCCAGGGCGACGGCTGCTAAGTCACCGCTTTCCATCAACACAATCGTCCGGAAGCCCGCCTCGCATCGCCGAAGCGGGCTTTCGCGCATCTGGAGTGTGGATCCAGGGATCGCGTCCGGCCGGCCGCTGCATCCCCCATGAACTGACGCCGCGATCTTTGATCCCGTCTCGTCCGGATGTATTCGGCACCAAAGCCGAAATATGCTGGCCATCATGCGGAGGGAGATAAGGTGGGTCAGCGAGGGCGCTTGATCGCCGGCGGCGTGCTGATCGCCGTCATCGGCGCCGCCATCGTGGCGCCGGACGTGATCCTGCCGGCCCGGGCCGCCCCCTATCTGCACGGATTGCGCGCGCAGATCGAAACGTTTTTGTCGGACCTGCGCCGGGCTCCGGCTGCCGAGGTTCGCCTTCCGGCACAGCGCACCGCCGTGGAAGACGGGCGCACCTTCGTCCGGCTGACCGGACCGGAGCGCGAGCGGATCGGCCTGGTCGCCGAGACCCGGCCGGCCGTACCCCACCGGCAGGAACTGACCGCCTACGGCACCGTTCTCGACATCGCCCGCATTACCGAACTCACCAACAGCTACGCCGGGGCCGTCGCGGCGCTGCAGATGGCGCAGGCCCGTGTCGAGGTCTCGGCCAGCGCCGCCCGTCGCGTTCGCAATCTCGGCGCGGGCGTGGTCGCGGTCGCCCAGATCGAGACCGCCGAGGGCACCCTGCTCACCGACCGCGCTGCCCAGACGGCGGCCGAATCGCAGGTGCGCACGCTCAGCGCCACCGCGCGACAGGAATGGGGCTCGGTGCTCGGCAAGGCGATCATCGATCGGTCGGCCCTCGTCACCCGCCTGATCGAGCGGGCGGATTTCCTGGTCCAGGTGACGCTGCCGCCCGGCGAGAGCCTCGCGACCCCGCCCGAGGCCGCCTTCGCGGAGGTTCCGCCGCAGAGCGTGCGAGTCGCGATGCGGCTGGTCTCGGCCGCGACCCGGACCGATCCCCGCATCCAGGGGCAGAGCTTCTTCTATCTCGTCTCCGGCGACAGTGGCCTCCTGCCCGGCACCAGCACCATGGCCTTCCTGCCGGCCGAACGATCGGTCCGCGGCGTGCTGGTGCCCGAGGATGCGGTGGTCCACGGGGAGGGGGGAACCTGGGTGTATCGCGGCACCGGCGACGGCGCGTTCGTGCGGCACGCGATCCGGCCGGACGCGCCCATGTCGGCGGATTCCTTCGTGGTCGAGGATCTGCCGGAGGGCGCCGAGATCGTGCTGCGGGGCGGGCAGGCGCTCCTCTCCGAGGAGATGAAGAGCCGCATCCGCGTCGTGGGCGACGACGATGATTGAGCCGTCCGGGGAGACGGCTCGCGGGCCGCAGGCCGCCCTGCTCGGCTTCGCCGTCCGGCATCCGCGGGTGGTGCTGGCCTTGGCCTGCGCGCTCCTGGTGTTCGGCCTCTACGCCCTGGCGGGCGCGCGCTACGACGTCTTTCCCGAATTTGCGCCCCCGACCGTGACGATCCAGGCCGAGGCGCCCGGCCTCGATTCGGAGCAGGTGGAAGTGCTGGTTACCCAGCCGGTTGAGGTCGCGGTCGGCGGCCTGCCCGGGTTGGAAACGCTGCGCTCGACCTCGATCCAGGGGCTGTCGGTGATCACCGCGGTGTTCAAGGCGGGCAGCGACGTCGACCGGGTGCGCCAGCGGGTCAACGAGCGGCTGGCGGCGATGGCGGGGCGCCTGCCGGACGGGGTTGCGGCGCCCGCCATGACGCCGCTCACGTCATCGACCCTCACCGTGCTCCTCGTCGGCCTGACTTCGGCCTCGCGCGACGCCATGGACCTGCGCCACCTCGCCGAGTGGACCGTGCGCCGCCGCCTCCAGGCGGTGCCGGGCATCGCCCAGGTGTCGCTCTACGGCGGGGCGGTGCGCGCGCTGCAGGTCCAGATCCGCCCGGACGACCTGATCCGCTACCAGATCGGCCTCAACGATGTGCTGGCGGCGGCCCGCAAGGCGACCGGCGTCCGGGGGGCGGGCTTCGTCGACACGCCGAACCAGCGCGTTCTGCTGCGAACCGAGGGACAGTCGCTCACCCCGGAGGCGCTGGGGCAGACGGTGCTGCACAACGATGGTGGGCCGAGCGTGCTGCTCTCCGACGTCGCCACGGTGACGGCCGCCCCGGAACCCGCGATCAGTGCCGCGCTCGTGGACGGAACGCCGGGCGTGCTGCTGATGGTCGGCGCCCAGGTCGGTGTCGATACGAGGGCGGTCACGTCCCGCCTGGAGGCGGCGCTCGATGAACTGCGCCCAGTCCTGCAGCGGGAGGGCGTGACTTTGCGCGCCGACCTGTTCCGGCCGGCGAACTTCGTGGATGTCGCCACCGGCAACGTCATCCAGGCGCTCGCCATCGGCGGCGTGCTCGTGGTGATCGTGCTGCTGGTCTTCCTGGCCGATTGGCGGGCCGCCCTGATCAGCGCGACAGCCATACCGCTGTCGCTGATCGCGGCCGCGCTCGCGCTTCAGGCCTGGGGCGAAAGCCTCAACACCATGACGCTCGGAGGACTGGCGCTGGCCATCGGCGAGGTGGTCGACGATGCGGTGATCGGCGTCGAGAACGCGTCCCGCCGGCTGCGGGCGGCGCGGGCCGAGGGGCGTGGCGGCGCCCGCGTGGTGTTGAGCGCCATGCTGGAGGTGCGCAGTTCCGTCGCCTACGCGACGCTCGCCGTGCTCCTGATGTTCCTGCCGGTCCTGGCGCTCACCGGGGTGGCCGGCCGCCTGTTCGGACCGCTCGCGCTCGCCTACGTCGCGGCGGTCGTCGCCTCGCTCCTCGTGGCGCTGACGGTGACGCCAGCCCTCGTGCTGCTCCTGCTCGGCGGCCGGTCGAGCCGCGGCGAAGCCCGGCGTGAGCCCCCGGTCGTGCGCTGGAGCCGCGCGGGCTATCTCGGGCTGCTGGCGTGGATCGGCCGGGTGCCGCGGATCGCGATCCTGACGAGCGTGCTGGTGACGCTCGGCGGTGCCGCCATCCTGCCGACCCTCGGGGCGGTGTTCCTGCCCGACCTCCGGGAGGGCCACATGATCCTCCACATGGTGGCGATACCCGGCACTGCCCTGCAGGAATCGCAGCGGCTGAGCGGCCTCGTCACCGCCGACCTGAAGGCGATACCGGGGGTGCGGGCGGTCGCCGCGCAGATCGGGCGTGCGGAGGCCGGCGAGGACACGGCGGGGCCGCATTACAGCGAGATCCACATCGACCTGGAGCCCGGCCTCGACGGGGCCGCCCAGCGGAAGGTCGAGACGGAGATCCGGACTTTGATCGCTGGCTTTCCCGGCGCCGCCTTCTCGCTCAAGTCCTTTCTGACCGAACGCATCGAGGAGACGGTCTCGGGCTTCACCGCCTCGGTGGTGATCAACGTCATCGGCAGCGACCTCGACCGGATCGAGGCCGCGGCCCGTTCGGTCGCCCGGGAGCTCGCCGAGGTGAAGGGTGCCCGCGATGTCCAGCAGGCCGCGCCGGCCGGCCTGCCGCAGGTGACCGTCGCGTTGCGTCCGGTGGATCTGCGCCACTGGGGGCTCGATCCCGTGGAGGTGCTGGAGGCGGTGCGCACCGCCTATCAGGGCGATGTCGTCGGCCAGAGCTACCGGGGCAATGCGGTGGTCAATGTACTGGTGATCCTCGATGCGCAGGTGCGGGGCCGCCTCAGCGCCGTCGGTGACCTGCCGCTGCGGGCGCCCGGCGGGCGCTACGTGCGCCTGTCGCAGGTCGCCGATGTCTACGAGAGTGCCGGCCGCTACCAGGTGCAGCACCTCGGCGCGCAGCGGATGCAGGCGGTCACCGCCAACGTCGCGGGCCGTGACGTGGCGGCCTTCGTGGCGGCGGCCAAGCGCAAGATCGCCCGGGAGGTCCGTCTGCCGGAGGGCGTGTATGTGACCTTCTCGGGCGCCGCCGAGGCGCAGGCAGCCGCCCGGCGCGATCTCCTGTTTCATGCGGGCCTCGCGGGCTTCGGCATCGTGGTGCTGCTCGCGATCGTCACGGGATCCGCGGCGAACCTGATCCTCGTCCTCGTCAACCTGCCTTTTGCCTTCGTGGGCGGTGTCGCGGCGGCCGCGCTGACCGGCGGCGTCCTGTCGCTCGGTTCGATCGTGGGCTTCGTGACCCTGGCTGGCATCTCGCTGCGCAACAGCGTGATGATGATCGCCCATTACGAGCAGATGGTGAACCGGGACGGCCGTCCCTGGAACGCCGCAACTGCCGCTGAGGGTGCCGCCGACCGGATGGTACCGATCCTGATGACCTCGCTGGTCACCGGGCTCGGCCTGCTGCCGCTCGCCCTCGGCGCGGGAGAGCCCGGCCGGGAGATCGAGGGGCCGATGGCGCTCGTGATCCTCGGCGGCCTCGTCAGCTCGACGGTTCTGAACCTTCTGGTGCTCCCGATCCTGGCCGAGCGCTTCGCCCGCTTCCGTCCGGCGCGGGTCGAGGATTCTGCGTCGATGCCCGCTCGCCCGTGAGAACCGCGCTCGCGGCATTCCAGCGGATCGATGCTGGAGTGGGATGCTTTGGAGCAGGGTTCGAGCTGTCGCGTGTGCAATCCAGGATGATCAGCCGCATATTCGATGCCGGATGCTTCGCGGTGCGGTCAGATGCGCGATAAGATTGCCATTCGTCCAGAACTATGGCTCAGCTATACGATCAAAAGCGGCAGGTTTTACATTCGATAATGATATTTTGTCGTCGTCCGTCTTATTGGACGCCTGTGCTTCCCGTCTGACACAATTAATAGTGGCTGATTGTCCGATCTGGGCAGGCGTTAACGATCAGAAAATCGCGACGAATCGGCAACCTGAAGCTGCCGAATCCCCCGAGAATCTCTGGCACTCCCGAGTGCGACGAAGATTAATTATGGTTAGGAGGAGCTTATGAAAAGCTAGCGGGTGAATACACAATTAACGGGTCATTAACCACGTCTGTGGCTTTATCATCCCATGTTCGCCCCGGGAAAGGCAGCAATGAGCATGATCGCGGCGCCCACAGCCTCTTGGTCCCACATTCTGACGCAGGTCGCGGAAAGTCTGGACCGTATTTCCGAGAAGCCCTCGGCTGAGATTTTACGGCTCAAACCCAGTTCCGGTCACGGCGAGATGCCGGCGCTGCGCCTGAGCCTGGACACCGACGAAGGCCCCGCCGCAATGATGCCGGAGCCGGCCGTCAACGATGCGGAGCCGGTCGCGGCCCCCACGATGGCCTTGAGCGAAGCGTCGATGCCGTCGTCCTCCGAAGCCCAGACCGATGCGGTCGCGGACTGGATGACGACCCTCGACATCATCAACGGCATGGTCGGCCTTGCCGACGAGCAGAAGAAGCGCCTTCGGGAGCAGAGCGCCTCCCACGAGGTGCTGATCGAGACCCTGCAGCGCGAGCTGAAGGAGACCCAGCAGCGGCTCCAGCTCTCCGAGATGCGGTCACACGAGATCCAGACGCGGGCCGATATCCGCCTCCAGCGCGTTCAGGCGGATGCCGACTCGCAGGTGGAGGAGATCCGCGCCGAGGCGGAAGCGCGGGTGCGCACCCTGCAGGCCGAGGCCGAGGCCTGGGTTCGTGCGGCCGAGGAGCAGGTGCGGGTCGCCGACCTGCGGGCTTACACCGCCGAGAAGTGGCTCTCGCGGATCGATGCGGCAGCCAAGACACTTCTGCTCGGCGGCCATATGGGTCAGGTCCAGTTCGAAGGCTGAGGGACGAGCGTCCGGACGTCTTCGTTCCCGCCCCGGCTTCAGGATCGACCATGGACCAGTCAAGACGGATCAAGTCCGACCCGGTAAACGCCGCAGCATCGGGCGAGCATGGCGCTGGATCCGAGGCCAAGATCGTCGTTCTGGGATCGGTGCCGACGGCCACGAAATGGTCGAGCTTGCTCGATCGGGTGCGTGGCGCGGCGCACTACATCCGCGAAGTCGAGGATCGCGCGCAAGATTACGAAGTGCGGGTTCAGGAACTGGTCGAGCAGGTCCAGGCCGATCTCCGGGACGCCGACGCGAAGGTCCGCGCCGCCGATCAACGCACCGAAGAGGCCCACGCGCAGGCCGCGATGCTGATCCGGGCCGCCGATGAGCGGGCCCGTCTCGCGGAAGAGCGTGCGGCGTCGGCCGAGGAGTGGCTGCGCCGGATTTCTGAGACGATCGAGTCCGAATTCGTCGTCGAGCCTGCCGCGCGCAAGACCGGCACGTCGGGCACCTGATAGTGAGTTGCTTGGCTCCCGGTCCGCGGGAGCCGCCGCAGTTCGGATAAGCCGTAACGGATGCTCCGCGCGAACATCCGATGCAGCGTTGCCGGACCGCCGTCTTGAGACACGTACGGGCAGAAGGGAATGGCGATGCCAGCGATGGACGAGGCGTTCTGGGCCACTCTCGACGCGCATATCGTGGCGCATCGACCGGACGGCCAGGATAAGCCGCCGGCGGCCCTGGTCCCGACCGCGCCGGCGCTCGCCGTGGTGAGTGACGCACCGCCTGTGCCCCGTCGCGTGGCCTCGGACTGGACCGGTGTGCTCGATACCTTGACGGCGGCCAAGAGCGCCGCCCAGCAGCAGGAGGCGCGCCTGCGCGAACAGGCCGCCGAGCAGGATGCCCTTTTGCAGGAATTGAAGCGGTCGCAGCAGGAAGCCCGCGCCTTCGAGCAACTGGTGCGCGAGGTCCAGATCCAGGCGGATGCGAAGGCCGTTGAACTGCGCGCGCGTGTCGAGGCTCAGATCGGAAAGATCCAGGCGGAGGCTGCCGCGAAGCTGCAGGCCATGGAGGCGCGGGTCCAGGCCGCAGAGCGCCGCGCCGAGGCCGCCGAGGGCTGGCTGGTGCGGATCGAGCAGGCGAGCCGGGACTTGGTTCCGGGCGAGCGGCGGGCCGCGGCCTGAGGAATATCGTCGGAGGTTCAGACCCGTGCGCGCCCTCGGTCCCAACGCGGTTCCACCAGCCGGCGCACGGTACAGTGCTGGGTGGCTCTTCGACCCGATGAAGGCGCGATCGCGCTCCAGGAGCGTCTGGCTCCGCCGGGCACTACTGGCTTTGCCGCTCGCGTTGGCGCTCGGCGGCTGCACGATGGTGCAGGCCGATCCGGTCGATCGCGCCACGATCGGGCCGCTGTCACCACTTCAGGCGTCCGCCCCGCATGCGACCGTAACCGATGCCGCCGACGATGGGTCGTGGCGCCTGCGCCTGTCGCGGCTGTAGACCAGAGCGCCGCGCCTAGTCGACGGCTGCCATCATTCGAGCCAGATCAGCCTTCGGCCGAGACGGTCCGGAGCGGTACACGAGTTGATTGGGTATTATCTGGATTCGCCCCAGTCAACCTTGGACTGCTGAATGCAGAACGGCTGATCTTGGATCAGATGGGAACCAAGATTCCCGATCGTTTCCCGGTGAGCGGCCGTAGGACACACCTCGCTCTCCGCACTTTGAATAATGAACTAGATATTGAAATGCACGATCTTTAAGATCAAATATTTTGACCCGAGCTTGACAGGATTCAGGCCAGGAGGCGCGAATCGATTTTGCGCAAACGCCGCACGCTATAAAGGAATGGCAATCGATACAGCTTCATCGGCCTTCTGTAAACGCCGAGGCCTTAATGAAGGAACGAATTCCGCCCGGAGGAAGGCATGGCGCTCAAGCGTCAAACTGATCCGTGCGGGTTAAATTGGTCTTGGGCCGGCGCGAGACGATCGGGCGCACGCGCTATCGCGGCGTCGAGCGCGCTGCTCTCGGCTGTTTGGAAGTCCACAACATGCCCGAGGTCCTTGCGTTCGATACAGCGCCGGTCAGTCCGCGATTGACGAGATGGACCGCTGACAGCTCGCGTGTGCGGATCGTGCACGCAGCGGCGACGCGACAAGCTCGGCAAGAGAAATGACTGTCTCCGCGCCCGGTGCCCTGCTATAGGCCGCGACCTGCTCGCATCGATGCACACTACCGGCCGCGGAAAATCTACGCTTGGAGACGATTGCAATGGTGGAAGACGACTCGACGGCGGGCGAGTACCTGCGCGCCTTTGCGCTTTATTAGGATCCGAAAGAGTGCAAAGACACGAGCGCCGATGCGCGCAAGGCCTACACTGATGCGCTGAAGGCCAAGGGCTTCCGGCCGAACGCTACCGGCACCTCCGGCAAGCGGGTGCACCTGCCCAAGGCCACCATGGTCGGGACCTTTCGAAATGAAGCGGCTGCCATAGCCGCGGTGCAAGACGCCGAGACCGCGGCGGAGGCCGCCGGCCCGGGCAAGTTCTTCCGCGAGAGCGCGGTTCTAACGTTCTACCGCCGCCTGTGGCTTGTCGGTCCCCCCGTCGCGAAGGCCACCGCTACGGCGAAGCCTGTGACCCCCGCGAGGCCGACGCGAACCGGTGGGATCCTGGCCGAGATCCTGGACCAACAGAAGCCGAAGCGCGGGTAACCAAATGCTCAACCTCGCCGTACGGCCGACCGATTTTTGCCCACAGCCCTTCAAATTTGGCTCAGGAGCAGTTGCACCGTTCAGGGCCCCACCGAGCCAGCAATCGAGGCCCTGATCGCCGTCAGCGGTGAAATTTGCCGGCTTGTCGAGCATTCTCATCCCGCAGTTCGACCCGCATCGTGGCAAGGGCCGCGCCCACCCCCGGTCGATTGCGTCTTGCGTAGGGTCCGGCCATCGGTCGACGCGCGTGGCCAGAATGCTGTCGGCTTCGCGGTGCGGCCGCTCGTGGTCCGACAGCACAAACGCGTCGACGGTCTCGGCGAGGTCAACCATCGTGGTCGCTCTGCGCTCGAATCGGCGCGGCGTCGGACCGGCCGGCCCCGACTTACTGTCCCGCGGCCTCGGCGCGGGCAGTCTCAGCCGCGCTCTTGATGCCCCAGCCGATCTCGCCGGCCGTGATGGCGGGGCAGTGCCGGGTGCAGGCCAACCGCCGCGCACCAGGCTCGCGGAATTGCCGCCGCGCGGCGTCAGCTGAAAGGCCGCGATGACTGAGGCGCGATTGGCGATTTTGGCCAGGCCGCCCGGGCTGATGCCTTGCGCTCGGCCAAGCACGCGTTGAGAGGATCCCAGCTATCGGGACTCCGTAGGCGCAACGCCTTCGCCCTGAGGTGCCGAGCCCCAACAATCGGCCTGCCTGCCGGCGACCGAGTTGCGAGCCAACCGGTCCAGATTCCGAAGTTCTCCGGATGATAGCCGCGCGTTCGAACGCTCTCCCGCAGTTCCAGAGCGCTGCGTCCCGCGCAGTGCCTCCGCGTGTTTCGAGAGCCATGATGCCCGGGACTGGTGACACACCATGCGCCGCACCGGGACAGCCTGCCTGTGATTGGGCGTGGAATAAGGGGTCTCGCGCAATTTCGATGTTGATCGGCGCATCATGAGCCAATCAGCATCGAATTTGCGCCAGACCCAAAGTTGCACGCCGAGACACACTTGGTTTCCCGCGTCGGACGGGGCGCAAGATAAGCGCGGGGGCACCAAGCCTCGTCTCCGGATCGCTACGTCCGGGTTGGGATTCCCCAGAGGGCGAGCGCTGCTTCGGCGTCCGCGATCCCGCGCAGTACGCGCACCTCGAATCCCGCCGCCCGAAGCTGGGCGTGGATCTCACGTTGATAGCTTGGCACGGGTGCGCCGGGCGGCTTGATCTCGACGAACCAGCAAGCTGGTCCGGCCGGCCCCGGCCCGTAGACCGCAAGATCCGGCCAGCCCCTGACGGCGCCGAGGCGCTTCTCTCGGCCGCCCTGGACTCGACTGCGCGGGCGGTTGGGGGTGTGCTGGACGAGGTAGCGGGCCCCTAAGCGCAGACGCAGGATGTCAAGGACGCTTCGATGGACCGGCCCCTCGTTGTCCGCGGACGACTGGGATGCGGCCGCGGCGGGCAAGCGAGTCATAGGTGGCAGGCCGAGCGCGCGGTACTCGGCGGCGGACATGCGGATCACGGAGAGCTTCCCGGGCGATATGGGGTTAGGCAGCCCGTTCGCATGGCCTGGACGGCGTAAGGATTCCCTTTCCGTTCCCACTCACCTGCCGTGTCACTGTGCGCCTCATGGGGCTCATGAAGCGAGCCCTCAGCGAATGTCGTGCGCCTCCACCTGGATGGCTGGCGCCACTTGGGCCGCGGCCGGCGCCTCGACGACGTACAGGTCGCTCACGAGCGCGGTCCCTGACAATCAGGCGCTCACACCGGCTGTAGCGACGGCGACGGGCTCGCCACCGCCAGCAGCGATCCCTGCACGGTCAGCCTACCGTCCCGCGTGAGCTCCTCGATTTGCGCTCCGATGACTTCACGCAGCTGAGCGCTCGTCGCTTTGAACCCCAGCATACGTGCGACCGCCGGCACGATCTCTTCGGCGCTCGCTCCGAAACTCCCTGTCACGACCTCTTGGATCGCTGCGCGCAGCTCGGTCGGCGGCAGCATATCCGGCCGCCGCAGGGTGCCGGATCCCGCCAAGCTGCGGTCGCGCACTGTGATCGACTGGCCCGTCAGCGCGAGGAATTGGCCGTCCCGCTCGATTCCCCAGCGTGCGCGGGCCACCTCGACGCCGCGCTCGACCGCCGCCTGGATGCGCGGACCGCTGCGCTGCAGGCCCCAGGCCTGGCGCACTCGAATGCGGGGCCACGATGATCGTGACGCGGGACAAGAAGCACTTCAACCGGCAGACCCTCGCCCCTTTCGGATTGGCGCCCATCGATCCGGACGACTTGCTGTGCGCGCGTCTCGATGAACTTCCCGAGGTCGTCGAGGAGGTCGTGGACCGCGCGCGCGTTGCCCTCAACAAGACAGAGCCCGACCTCGAAGCCTACCTGGATCTGCTGAACAAGACGGGGCTGAGCGCCTTCGTGGTACGCCTGCCCGGCAACGTGCCGAGCCCCTGAGGTCTGCCTCCCGCAAACCAACGGCGACATCCTTGGGCTTGTTCTCGCTTCGCAGTCGACCGGCTGCCTGAATATGATGCCTCGCGGTGGGTGAGGGGCAGTCGTTCCCGTTACGGTCGCGTGACTTGAACGTCACGTACCGGCCGTCGTCGACATGGGCGTCACGGAAGTCTTGGGCGGTCCGCGTCCATGCCTCGCCGTCCGCCCATCGAGGCGCGGGTCACGTATCGACCTGGATCGTTCTTGATCTTGGCCATCAGCCTGCGCGCCTACGAGGGAAGAGGCCGTAGCGTCCGTCATCGGGCTCGCCGGTGAAAAGCTGGACGTTCGCCAGGGCCAAAGCTTCCGCGGGCGGGTCGCTGTTCTCGACGATCAGGAACTGGCCGATCTCCGACAGGGCCGCCAAGTGGCCGTAGAACCGGCCTGCGACACCGCTGTCCTTGAGCGCCTGCTCGTCGGCGCTCAACTCGCCGTGCTTCGAACGTAGCGGCTCGCGGTAGGTCAGGAGCGGCGTGTCGAGAACCACGAACCCGGGATGTATGCGGCGTTGCTCCTGGCAGTAGACGAGAAGCGCGACCTTCATGGCCGCCTGCAGCAGAGCGCGCACGCCCTTGCCGTCGGCCGAGCGCTCCTTGCCCTTCAGCCGGATGTCCTGGGCCTCGTGATCGAAGCTGACGGTCGGCTTCCCGGGAAAGCCCCACGCCTCAAGCACGCCCTGTACTGACTACGCGTAGGTATGGGCGGTCGGACCGTCCAGCCCTGCCGCGGCCTTCTCGCCCGGCTTGCGACGGGGGATCGGGACATCCAGCTGGGAACGCTCGACCGCCAGGCGCTCACGTCGGCGGTAGAGTTCCAAGAGGCGGCTCACGCGTGCCTGCTCGGTGCCGAAGCCCTCGTAACGGCGCCTGAAGTCGCGCTCGGCCGGGCGCGCCTCGTCGAGCGAGGCATTCAAGTCCGCAAGGTCGCTGACCAGCGACCGTGTCGCCCACTACCGTGAACTCTAGCCTCATGTCTTCACCGATAATACTGCAGAACAGGTCGTCGAAGTGGATGCCGATGCGGATCGTGGGGAGGCTCCCGCCGAGTATCAAACACTCTCGCGTACCCGCCGCCGTCATTTGTCGGGGGGCGGGCTGAAGTTGTACCGATTGGCGGACGTCTGACCAGATCGAGCGACGGTGGTGGCTTCGGCGGTTCGTGGCTGAATGCGCCGCGGTTCTTTCTCTTGTCGGCCTCTATGCCGTGCGCCCTTCCGAGCGCGGCTGCTTCCGCAAGAAGTGCTCGAGGGCACGATCTGGCCCATGCCGAAAAATCGGCATTGAACCACATCGTTCAACCCCCATTACGGGCGTGACCGTTTCCCAGGCTGCGGCAACTCGTCCAATAGCGCCACGGCCT
>NZ_JALNUL010000059.1:0-20425 GCF_026540775.1 Methylobacterium sp. GC_Met_3 | reverse complement strand
CAGGATCAAGAGAAACAGCGAAACAGCCAGGAGGCGATGATCCCGGATCAGCGCATCGCGGCTCAGTGTCATCATCGTGTACAGGCAGATGATGAGGCTCGTCATGCAGCAGATTTGCGTAAAATACGACCGGATTTCGGTCATATTATAAGAAGACACCGGGGACGTTACGATCATAAACGCACAGATGATAATGTAATTTTTGTTGTTGGGATATCGTCGACATACGGCCGTCGCGAGCAGAAGGCTTGCGATCAGCGGTAAGAAGTTCATCAATCGACGAACCAGGATCGAATCTCCAGCCCATGTTTGTACGAGCCAGTTCACCCCGGTAAAGAAGGGTGGGTGGACGTCGATCAGCCAGCGCTCTCGGACGGCCGCCGTCAGCGGCACATCATGCTTGGAAAGCCAGAGCGTCCAGAATTCATCGAGCCACGGGCCACGCTGCCAAGCCGCCCAGACGGCGATGACTGCCATCAGCACGAAAAGACATATGTTTGTCGCCGTGAACAGTTTCAGATTTCGATCCTGCATCCTGTCGGTCGGCCACGCCAGCAGGCTTGATCTTCCTACGCCCTGTGCTGCAATCCTCATCGACGGTTCCTTATCAAGAGGTTGCATACCCTGACCTGCTGAAGCAGCCCTGATGCAAGGGTCGCTTCTCTTAAAGATCGAACGCCTGACAATAAATATTTGGCGCAGAGTCTCTCTGATGGATCGTGACGCATGGCACGATCCAAAGGAATGGCATGGATTTGTAATTATATTCGAGAGCGTCTTGCTCGATATTCGCCCACGGGTCAACAACGCCAGCGGCTGCTGTGGATGATGCGCTTGCACGTATGTCCAACAGCCTGTCGTCAACCATTGAGCCCCAGTACCGTTCGGGATGGCGCGTGCAATACCGGGCACTACCCGAGCGGGAGCGGTCCGATAGGCAGTTCGGCCGAACGATCGGTGGCGGCCTCAGCGGGGTTCGAACGCGGCTCTAGAAGCTTGCGCCGTCGTCGTCATGCTCCGGCTCCGCCGCGATCAGACGCCCGATCTGAGCCGTGAACGGGATCCGGAGGCTGCAGCGCAGGCCGTCCGGCCCGTAGGTCAGGACGGTGCGTGCTTCGAGCTCGTAGCCCAGCATGTCTTCGAGGAGCGTCATGCCGAAGCCGCGGTGCGCGGGTTCCCGGATCGCCGTCCCGCCGGTCTCGTGCCACAGCAGCGCAAGGATCGGCCCGGACTCGCCCGGTTGCATCTCCCACGTCACCGTCACGCGCCCCTGCGGCAGGGCGAGGGCCCCATGTTCGATCCCGTTGCTCGCCAGCTCGTGCAGCGCGAGCGCCAGACTCAGGGCGGGCTTCGGCCGGAGGCGCACGCGCGGTCCGGCGATCGTCGCCTGATCGCCCTCGCGCAGGAGGTGGACCATCAGCTCATCCGAAACCAGGGAGTGCAGATCGACCTCGCCGAGCACATCCGTGGTGGATTGGACCCGCAGCAGGGCGCTCAGGCGCCCGTCCAGATGGGTGACGTAGGTCTCGACATCGGTGGCGCTCTCGGCGGACCGATGCATGATGATGCGCAACGTCGCCATCGTGTTGAGCAATCCGTGCCGCAGACTGTCGGGCATGCCGGCTTCGTCGAGCAGGCGGCGCAGGCGGGCATTGTCGGCGCGCAGGGCGGCGAGCTGATCCGCCAGGTCCCCAGGTTCGGTCATGTCGCGCCTCCGTGGCAATCGGATATCTGCGCAAGTCGGCGTAGGCGCGTGCGGTTCATACGGGCGCGAAAAGGACCGGTTCGGCGCATGGCGTTGCGGCGGGTGCCGAACCGGTAAGCCCGGAGATTCTGTGGATGAACCGGTGGGAGCGATGCGCGGACGCTCTGGGATCCGCAACCGATTCTGGACGGTTGCGACCCGGGTCAGAATAACGCTTCGGGATCTTCAGAACAGCTCGATATCCGGCGCATCGGCGTGCGCGGTCGCTTGGCCCAGGGCCTGCGCGTCGACGCGGTGCTGGATCTGCGTGACGTAGCGCGACCGCGCCGACTCCAGAATGGCGGCGGGTCGGACCGGTGCCTCGGGCTCGTCCCCGCTCAGGCTCTGCCTGAACCCGTCGAGACACGTCTCCAGCATCGCGTTCGACTCGTCGATCGCTTCGATCTGCTGGCGAACCACGTCCTGGAACTGCACCTGCCCGAAGACCGACAAAACCTCGTTGCCGACCGCGCCGGTCAGGGTCGCGATCTCTGAGAAGTCATTGCGAACCATACCGAGCAGTACCTCGGTCGTCGTCTGAGCGATGCTGTCGAGTTCGGTCATCAGGGCCTGGAGACGCTCCTGCTCGGTGCGCGTCCCGTCGGCCCCGTGGTCGATGGTGAGCACCTGGCCAATCGTCCGCTGCACGTTCGTGACCTGAAGCCGGGCCTCCGCCATGGCCGTCTGGGACGCCTGGGCGAGATCTTGGAGTTCCCGGGCAATGACCTTGAACCCGGCCCCATGGATGCCGGCCCGGCTGGCCTCGATATTGGCGTTGAGGGCGAGCATTCGGGTCGAGGCGCCAACCTTCTCCAGGGAGACGATCAGGGTGTCGAGGCCGCGCATCTGCGCCGCCGCGGCGTCGACCGCACTGCGCTCCGCCCGGGTCTCCCGCAGGCGTCCGTCGAGGTAGGTTCCGAGCGACCGCGCCAGCGTGTGCAGGGCGGTGTCACTTTGCTCGGCGACGCCGACGATCCGCTCACGGGTGTCGTTGATGCAGACGGCGCTGCGGTTCTGCGCCGCGCTGAGCGCTTCCAGGGATGCCATGATCGCCGAAGCCGCACCTTCGGTCTGCCCGACGATGCTGCGCAACTGCTCGCGCGTCACGGCGAAGAAGGGTTCGAGGTCGGCCAGATCCTGCGCGACATCCCGCGCCACGCCCTGTGCCGCCACATCCGGCGCCCCCTCGGCTGGCCGGCTCGCCGCCGATTGCGACGCATGCCACGCGGCTTCGTCGGAAGCGGCGGTGGCAGACTGATGCCCGAGCGGCACAGCCGACGGGAGCGGGACCGCCGGCCGCTGCAGTGCGCGCGTCACCAGGCCACCGCAGACGGCCGACGCTGCCGCGATCACGAGATGGACCGGCTGTGCCGCGCCGAGGATCAGCGGCAGAACGCCGATGACACAGCCAGCGCCGCCGCTGATCAGGAGCGTCTTCATCTCGATCTTGAGGATGGCGGGGGCCGCGGTGTGCATCGATGGAATCAGTCGCTCCGGCTTGGTCGGCAGCACGCTACCGGACGAGGGCCGAAGCCCGCGTGCGGAGTTCGGCAAAAGGCGCCAGCTGGGTTAGCCCCTTGAGGTCAGGCGGCGATGGCCTGGAGCGACGGGGCGACCTGCTTCACGACTTGCAGCAGCTTGTCGGCCTGGACCGGCTTCACCAGCCAACCGGTCGCACCGGCCTTGCGCGCCTCGTCGCGCTTCTCCTGCTGGGACTCGGTCGTCAGGACGAGCATCGGCGTGAAGCGTGTCTGGGTGAGCTTGCGCAATTCCTGGATCAGCTGAACACCGTGCATGCCGGGCATGTGATAGTCCGTGATGACCAGAGCAGGACGAAGACCGGCCTGGACCTGCGCGAGAGCATCCTCGGCATGCATGGCTTTGACCGTAATATATCCAGCGCCTCCGAGAATACCCACCATGCTGGACAGGATCGTCGGAGAATCATCAACAATCAAAACCTTGTGCATTGCCTCGCCTTCCACTTCTACGGTCGCAGTTTACAATCGTTTTAACTTTGCCAGCAATAGGTGATTTTAGATCGCAAAGACTTTTTCCATGACGTGACTGCATAGCACGTCATAATCCTGAATCGCCCGTGACCTTGGCTTGAAGTATTTGAGCGGCATTTCGCGCCCGAATGCCTCCGCGAGTGCAATGTCCGAGCGAATGCCCGGCAGCAGGCGTTCGCGGCCGAACCGGGCCTCGAGCCGCTGCAGCGCTTCCCGCTGCATCGTGATCCGCAGATCGATCTGGACCGGCATGATCGAGAGGCCGCGCAGGTCCGGGTTGAGTGTCGTGGCGACGTGGAAATACGAGCGGGCGAACTGCCCGACCCCATCGACGGCGAGGTGATGAAGCTGGGTGGGGACGAGGACGTGATGCGCGCTCGCCAGGGCGTTGATCAGCAGGGCGTCGGCGGTCGGCGCGGTGTCGATCAGGGTGATCGCGTAGGAGGCGGCCAGGGGCTTCAACGCCGTCGCGAGACCCAGGGGCACGACGGCGCCGTCCGGGCCCGAGAAGCCGCGGTCGGCCGGCAGGATGTCGATCTGCGGCACGTTCGTGACGCGGATGGCGTCGCGAAGATCCACCGCCCCGGTGCCGCGGTAGAAATCGTGCACCGTCGGCTCGCCCGATGCGGCTCGCACGCCGAAGCCCAGGCCGGTATGACCCTGCGTGTCGAGGTCGACGAGCAGCACCCGCAGGCCGCGCGCCGCGAGGGCGGCGGCGAGATTCACCACCGTGGTGGTCTTGGCGGTGCCGCCCTTGCGATTGGCGACCGCGAGGATGCGCGCGCTCATCCGGCCTCCGCCGCAGGAAGGCCGGCAAGGCAGGCCGCCGGCACCAGACCGTCCGGGCGGCCGCGCAGGGCAGGGGTCGCCACCATCAGCACCTGCAGGACGGCGGTGTGGAGCCACGCGGCCTCGGTGAGATCGACCGTCGCGTCCGGTGTTGCCCGGAGGACGTCGAGCAGGGGCTCGGCATCCTCGACCGAACAGTGCCCCGTCAGCCGGATGGTTGCGCCGTCGTGTTCGAGGGGCATCAGATCAGATCCGGAAGGTTGAGGACCAAGAGGACCCGGCCGTCACCGAGCAGCGCCGTACCGGAGAAGCCCACGAGGCCGGCGAGCAGCCCGTCCAGGGGCCGCACGATCACCTCCATGCGCTCGCGGAAGCCGTCGACCACGATGCCGATTCGCTCGCGCCCGACCCGGGCGACCATCACGGCCTCCTCGTCGGGCGGGGCGCCCGTCGCGGGGGCGAGACCGAGGCTGTCGGCGAGGCGAACCAGGGGAATTACCGCGTCGCGCAGCACGAAGGTCTCGCGCTGCTTGATCCTGTGGATCTGGCCAAGCGGCACCTTCACGGTCTCGGCCACCGCATCCATGGCGACCCCGTATTGCTGGCCGCGGGCCTCCACGGTGACGATCCGGGTCACCGCCATGGTCAGCGGCAGTTGCACGGTCACGCAGCTACCCTGGCCCAAGCGGCTCGCCAGCCAGACGTCACCGCCCGCCTTGCGGACGGCATTGCGCACCACATCCATGCCCACCCCCCGGCCCGACAGGTCGGAGACCTGCTCCTTGGTCGAGAAGCCGGGGGCGAAGACGAGGTTGACGATCTCATCCGCCGTCATCTGGGCGGCGTGATCGGGCGTGATCAGGCCGACACGCACCGCCTTGTCGCGCACCACGTCCGGATCGATGCCCTTTCCGTCATCGGCCACCTCGATGATGACGTTGACGTTCTCCTGGCGGGCCGAGAGGCGCAGAGTCCCCTGGGCCGGCTTGCCGGCGGCCAGCCGCTCGGCCGGCGTCTCGATCCCGTGGTCGAGGGCGTTGCGGACCATGTGGATCAGCGGGTCGGCGAGGCTCTCCAGGACGTTCTTGTCGGCCTCGGTATCCTCGCCCTGGATCACCAGCTCGGCCTCCTTGCCGAGCTTGCGCATGGTGTCGCGCACCAGCCGGGGGAAGCGCTGGAACACTTGGCTCACCGGCATCATGCGGATCGCCATGACGCCGACCTGAAGGCTCTGGGCGATCCGATCGATGACCGCGTATTGCTCCTTGATCTCCCGCCCGAGCTGCCGCGAGCCGCTGACCTGCTCGACCCGCCCGGCGAGGTAGGCGAGCCCGTTCTTGGCGACCGTCAATTCGGCCGCGAAGTTCATCAGGGTGTCGACCTTGGCCTGATCGACCCGGAGCATCCGCGCCGGGGCCGCGCCAGATCCTGCGCCATTCTCTGACGCCTCTAAGGGCGGGCCGGCTGCCAGGGGCACCGTGGGCGGTGTGGACACGGCCGGCTTCTGGACCGCCTTCGGCGCTGGGACGACAACGGCCGCCGATACCGTGTCTCCCCCTTCCCGAAGGACGGCGCGGAGCGCGGCCGCATCGCCGGGTTGGGCGAGGGCGGCGTTCAGCGCCTGCGCCCGGGCCGGGGCGAGGTGCGGCAGGCAGCGCAGAGCCACCGTCCGCACCGACTCGCGCCGCCCCGCATCCAGCGCCGCCTCGACCGGAACGTCCAGCATCTCGGCCTGGGCCGCCAGGATCGCCTCCGCCCGTTGCAGCAGGGGCGCGTCCGTACCGGGTGAGGCCGGCGCCGCAGCCGTGGGCGGGGCCGTCATCGCGGCGGGCACAGTGCGGGCGGGCGCCGCGCCGTCGATCGCTGCGACGAGGCGCTGGAGCGCATCGGCGTCGGCGGTCGGGGCCAGGGCCGCGATCCAGCGCAGGGCGGCGGCCTGCCGGGTCGCTGGGCCGATGATGCCCAGCAGCGCAGCGGCGGCGGCCTTGAGCTCCGCCCGCGCCTCGGTCGCCACCAACGCCCGGGCCCGGACGCCGAAATCGCCGAACACCTCGGCCGTGTCCTCCGGGCCCGCCAGGATGACGAGAGCGTCTTTGGTGATCGGGCTCAGCTGCACCTGATCGCTGACGTAGCGCAGATGTTCGGACAAGGCCTCGGCAGGGGCGGCGCAGAGCGCCTCGAAGCGCAGCCAGCTCAGGACGGGGTCGCAGAACTCGGGCGCGGGCACGGTCTCCCGGGGCAGCACGCGCACGCCGAGGAGTCCGGGCGCCTGTTCCACGAGGTGGGCCGGATCGTCGCCGCGGAAGAAGCAGGTCTCGTCAGGCTCGTAGCTCCAGGCGATCAGAGGCCCCCCCGCCGCGTAGGCGGCCTGGCGCACGGACTCGGGCAGGGCGCCGATCCAGTCCGGCGCCGCCTCGCTGGCCACGGGGCTGGCCGCGGCCGCCGGGCCACCAACTTGGAGCCAGGCGCGCAGGGCCACAACCCGGCCCGACATCGCATCCGCGGCGTCATCCGGAAGGACCTCGCGGGTCTCCAGCGCGTCGATCCAGTGGCCGACGAGATCCAGGCTGTCGAGGAGCCCGTCCACGATCTCGGGCTCCAGGGCGAGCTGGCCCGCCCGGACCTCCACCAGCAGATCCTCGGCCGCGTGCACCAAGTTGGTGAGCGGCGCGATATCGAACAGGCCGGACGTACCCTTGAGGGTGTGGACCGCCCGGAAGATTTCGTCGAGGGCCTCGGCGCTATGCGCCTTCTCCAGAGCCAGCAGGCCGCTTCCGGCGCGCTCCAGGAGTTCGCGCGCCTCCGGGATGAACTGGGCGAGCAGGGCGTTGGTCACGGCACGACTCCAGCCATCACGGTGGCGACCTCGGTCAGCACCTCCGGGCGCACGGGCTTGACGAGGTAGAGGTTGGCGCCCGCCGCGTAGGCACGCTCGCGGTCCTGCGCCGCGCTCTCCGTGGAGATCATCACGGCCGGCACGGCTTGCAGCTCGGGCATCGTCCGGCCCTGGCGGAGGAAGGCGTAGCCGTCCATCTTGGGCATGTTGACGTCGACCAGGACGAGGTCGAAGCTCTCGGCCACGGCCTTCTCCAGGCCCTCGAACCCGTTCACGGCCTCTTCGACCGTGAAGCCGGCCTCTTCCAGCACGTCTCGGTAGTACATCCGCACGGTGGTGGCATCGTCGACCACGAGAATACGGGCCATCCTACGCCTCCGCGCTCAAAGGTTTCTGGTAGACGATCGCCTCGGTGAACTTGCGCAGCTCGAACAGCGAAGACATCCGGCTCATCGATTCCGAATGGCCGAGGCAGACGAAGCCGCCGGGTCTCAGCGCCTCGTAGATCGTCTGGGCGGCATTGCGACGCGAGGCGTCGTCGAAGTAGATCAGCAGGTTCCGGCAGAACACGACGTCGAAGTTGCGGAACTGCCGGGTCGAGAGCGAGTCGGCGAGGTTGACCCGCGCAAAGGCGATCGAGTCGCGGATGTCGGGGATGACCTCGTAGGCGCCGCGCACCCGCCGCGTGTAGCGCTCCAGGGTCGCCTTCGGCACGTGCTGGACCGAGCGGTCACCGTAGAGCCCGCGCTTGGCCTGTTCGAGCACCGTGGTGTCGATGTCGGTGGCGACGATCTCGATGTCGAAGCGGTCGACATCGGGCCAGGTGTCGAGGAGCTGGAAGGCGATCGAGTAGGGCTCCTCCCCGGTGGAGCAGGGCACGGACCAGATCCGCACCGGCTCGCCGGGCCGCTTGTGGCGGGTGACCTCGGGCAGGATCGACTGCACGAGGCAGCGGAATTGGTATTCCTCGCGATAGAAATACGTCTCGTTGACGGTCATCAGATTGACGAGCGTCTGGAATTCCTCGCTGCTGGCCTGGAAGCGGATTGTATTGAAGTAATCGCGGAACTGGGTCTGACCAACGGTCAGCATCCGCTCGTGCAGGCGCTTATCGACGAAGTAGCGCTTGTTATCGGCAAACATGATGCCGGTTTTGCGGTAGAAAAAGTCGGGGAAGCGCACGAAGTCGCTGTCGGTGATGATGGGCGTCGACGGGTTGAAGGGGGTGGTCATGCGGGCCGCCGGTCAGGCGATGCGGCGGCTTGCGGCGCGGGCCGCGTAGGTCAGGAACGGTGCGTCGGGGAAGCGCGCCGCCGCGGCTTCGATCTCCGGGATCATGTCGGGGGTGCCGATCTCGGCGAGCACGTCGATAGCGGCGGCGACGACGTTGACGTGATCATCCTCGGCCAGGACCCGGCGGGCGTAGTCCACGGCCGCCCGATGGCGCAGCGAGACCAGGATGTTTACCGCGAAGATGCGCCGGTCGCTGTCGAGATCCGAGAGCGCCCGGTCGAGGGCGCCGATCACCGCCGCATCCATCTCAGAGAGGGTTTCGATCGCGGCGTTGCGCAGCCAGACATCCTCGGAGCCGAGCAGGTCGAACAGGCGCTCGGCCGCGGCCTCGGTGCCAATGCGGCCCAGCGCCAGCAGAATCGCTTCGCGGACACTCTTGTCCGCCTCCCGTCCGAGCCGGTCGGCCAGCGAGTCGACCGCGTCGGGATCGCTCGCCAACAGGTGCGCCGCCTCCCGGCGTTCAGCAGCCGTCGCGCCGTCCAGGGCCGCGCGCGGATCCCCGGCGGCGGGGGCCGGGGCTGGCGCGGCGGGTTGCTTGCGGACGAGGGCCATGGCGATCTCGGCGACGATCTCAGGATAGCCAGCTGACGAGCTGGCTGGGGATGGTGCGGGCGGGCAGGGTCAGCGTCGCACCGCCCAGGCGGATCAGTTCGGCCGGCATCCCAAAGACGACGGCACTCGACTCCGCCTCCGCGATGGTGCGCCCGCCCTCGGCCTTGAGCGCCGCCATGGCGGCGGCTCCGTCATCGCCCATGCCGGTGAGCTCGACGCCGATCAGGGCCTCGGCGGGCATGAGGTCCCGGGCGCTGCGCACGAGGCGGTCGACGCTCGGATGCCAGCGCAGGGACGGGTCGCTCGGTACCGAGGTCACCGTCAGCCGGCCGAGCTTGCGCTGGATCACCACGTCGGCATCGCCCCGGCCGATATAGACGTGCCCCGCCGCCAGCGGCATCGGACCGGCGACCTCAACCACCTTCAGCGCGCAAAGTCGGTCGAGGCGCAACGCGAAGGGCCCCGTGAACGGCCCGGGCATGTGCTGGGCGATCACCACCGGCCAGGGCAGGTTGGCGGGCAGTTCGGGCAGGATCTCCTCGAGGGTGCGCGGCCCGCCAGTCGAGACCCCGATCAGGACGCAGCCATCGACCCGGGTCGCCGGCTGCGGGACCTTCCGGCTCACGATCTCGGTGTGTCCGCGCCGGACCCGGTCGACCAGTCCGCGGGCGCGCCGCGGCTTGGCCCCGACCGCGCCGCGGACCTTCTGGACCATCTCGTCGCGGGCGTCGGCGATGTTGAGCGATACGGTACCGCCGGGCTTCTCGACGTAATCCACGGCCCCGAGCTGCATCGCTTCGAGGGTCACGGCCGCGCTCTCGCTGGTGAGCGAGGAGATCATCACCACCGGGCGGGGCCGCGTGGTCATGATCTCACCCAGGCAGGTGAGCCCATCCATCTCCGGCATGTTGATGTCGAGGGTGATCACGTCGGGGTCGAAGCGGCCGAGCTGATCGAGGGCGTCGCGCCCATTGCGGGCGGTCTGGACCTCGAATTGTCCGGTCTCCTCGAAGATCATGCGCAGGTGTTTGCGCATCAGGGCGGAGTCGTCGACGATCAGGAGCTTGGGCATCGGGATGCGAAAGTCTGGTCAGCGGTCAGGGTGAAAGGCGAGGGCGGCTTCACGCCGCCTTCAGGTCGGCGACCTCGTGCCGGCTCAGCAGCCGGTCGACGTTCACCATCAGAATGATGCGCTTGGCATCCGCCAGGTTGGCGATCCGCTCGACGGCGTTGTCGTCGTCCTGCGCGAGATCCGGCGCCGGCACGATGGCCGAGCGGGGGATCTTCAGGACTTCCGAGACCGAGTCGACGATGAAGCCGGTCCGCACCCCGGCGATCGCGAACACCATGATCCTCTGGCGGTCGTTCCGCTCGGCATCGGGCAGCTGGAAGCGGCGGCGTTGATCCACCACCGGCAGCACGGCCCCGCGCAGGTTGACCACGCCTTCGATGAAGGCGGGCGTGCGCGGCACGTGGGTCAGCTGCTCGGGCACGCGGACGATCTCGTGCACCGCCTCGATCGGCACGCCGTACTCCTCGTCGGCGAGGCGGAACACGACGAACTGCTCCTCCTCGTCGGCCCGCGCCACCTCGGTCCCGCCGCGCGTCTCCTGCATGGTTCCCTCCTCGACGGCCCAGTCGCCGGACATTTGGGTGGTGTCGAACAGGCGGCCGGCCGACAGGATCGAGACCAGCCGCTTGCCGCCGTTGAGCCGGCAGATCGATTCGACCTCACGCAGCGACCCGCCATTCGCGAGCAGCTCGGGCAGCGGATCGACCACGGCGCGGGCGACCCGCAGCACCTCCTTCACGGTGTCGGTGACGATGCCCACGGACGCGGTCCCCAGGGACACGACGACGATGCGGTTCTGCTCGCCCAGCGGCGCCGCCGGCAGGCCGAACAGGGTGCGCAGGCTCACGAGGGGCAGCAGCCGATCGCGCAGATTGATCACGCCGATCAGGTGACGCTCGGCGTTCGGCAATTCGCTGACCACCTCCGGCACCTGGACGATCTCCTGCACGTGCTCGATCGGCAGGGCGTATTCCTGGCCGGCGAGTTCGAACGAGACCAGCTGGATCTCGTCGGAGGCGTCGCCCTCGGCCCGCGCCGAGGCCACGGCACCGAACTCGGCCGGCCCCTCGGCGTGGCGGCTGCTGCCGCCGCCGCCGCGTCCCGAGCCGCTGCGCTGGAGCAGGCGGCCAAGATCGATGATCATGACCATCCCGGCCGGCCGCTTGATCACCCCCGACAGCAGGTCGGCCTCGGCGCTGGCCGTGAGACCGTCGGCGCCCTCGATCTCGCCGGCTTCGGCCGTGATCACGCTCGCCATCCGGTCGACCACGAAGCCGGAGGTGATCTCCTGGCCGCTCCCGTGGCCGCCGGCGCGGTTGATGACCACCACCCGGGTCGCGTCGTCGTGGCCCCGGTCGGGCAGGGCGAACAGCCGGCGCAGGCTGGCGACGGGCAGGACCGAGCCACGCAGGTTGGCGAGGCCCGCCAGCGCCGGGGGTGCCAGGGGCACCTCGACCATCTCGGGCAGGCGGATGATCTCCTGCACCTCGGCGAGCGGCACCGCGTAGGTTTCGCGCTCGACGTGGAAGGTCACGAACTGCCGCACAGATGCGGCGGCCGACGGATCGTCCGGTGCGGCGGAGGCGGGGACATCGTTGGACATGTCGGATTCCGGACAGGGCAGGGTAGGGTCGGGACCGACCCGGCGGGACGGCCTTTGCGCGGGCGGCCTTTGGCAAAGGCGACCTGCGCGCGGCCGACCCCTGACGGTCGGCCGACGCCGCGACGGCGGCCGGGCGGCGGTGCCCCTTACTCCTGGTTCTGGAGCTCGTCGGCGAGCGAGGCGACTTCCTCGATCGCGGCGGCGAGTTCCTCGGCGCCCTTCGCCTGCTCTCGGGCGGCCTGCTGGGACTCGATGACCGACTGGCTGCCCTGCTGGGCTGCGGTCGCGATCTGGTCGATGCCGCGCTTCGCCTCCTCGATGTTGCGCAGGATGATCTCGGAGCCCTGAAGGATCTTCCGGTTGCCCTCGAGCACCCCCGCCATCTCGTCGGCGGTGGCCTGCAGGTCGCGGGTGATGGCGCGGTTCTTCTCGACCTCGGCGCCGGCGGCCGAGGAGATCGCCTCCAGATCGCGGCTCACGACCACGATCTGATCCTGGATCGCCTTCACCAGATCCTTGATCCGCTCGGCGTTCTCGGAGGAATCCCGGGCGAGGTTCCGGATGTCGGTGGACACCACCATGAAGCCCTTGCCGAACTCGCCGGCCCGGGCCGCCTCGATCGACCCGTTCACCGCCAGCATGTTGGTCTGGATCGCCACCGTGGTGATCGCGTCCACGATCTTGTCGATCTTCCGGCTCACCTGCTCCAGGCCGGCGACCTGCTCGCGGCTCTTGTCGGTCCCGACGAGCGACTGGGTGACACCGGCGACCAGCTCGTCCACCGCGGCCCGGTTCTCCTGAAGCTGGCTGGTGACGAGGCTGCCCTTGTCCAGGGCTTCCTGCGCCCGGGCCTGGGCGATACCGGCGCCCCGCTCGATCTGCCCGATGGCGGCCGACGATTGCTGGGCCGCGGAGGTCTGCTGCTGGGCGCCCCGGTCGATCTGGTCCAGGGCCGTGGTGATCTGCGCGGCGGCGCGGTTGATCTCTTCCACCGCGGAGGCGACCTCCTCGGCGCTCTTGCCGACGTCGGTGGCGTTCTTCAGCTCGTCGGCGAGCGTCGACAGCTCGGTCGAGGCCTGCTCGCTCTCGCCCAGCGCCGTGGTCTGCTGCTCGATGGTCTTGAGCGACTCCTGGCAGGCGGAGGATTGCTCCCTCGCGGTGAAGTTCCCGGGGATCCCAAGGGACCTAGTAAGGTATTGCACAGTCAAAATAATTTGAGACGCGTTGTCCCCGGCCATCCCCTGGCGTTCCCTCAAATTCGCGATTACCATGTGGGTAGATCCGCGGGTGATGACCCCATGCAAGGTAAGCTCACAGCCCTCGGCGTGGCCCGATTGAAGAAGCCCGGAATGTACGGCGACGGGCTCGGACTCTGGCTTCAGGTGACCGGTAAGGGCGCCAAAAGCTGGATTTTCCGGTTCACCCTGCGCGGGCGGTCCCGGGAGATGGGCCTCGGCTCAGCCCACACATTTACCCTCGCGGAAGCTCGCGACCGCGCTCGTGAATGCCGCAAACTGACTGCCGATGGGATCGACCCGATCCAGGCGCGCCATTCCAAGCGTCAGGAGGCAGCGCTAGAGGCCGCGAAGGCCGTGACCTTCAGCAGTGCGCCGAGCAATACATCGACGCCCACAAGGCCGGCTGGCGCAGCGCAGTCCATGCCGCGCAGTGGCCATCCTCGCTAGCCAACCACGTCCATCCCGTAATCGGCGATATGCCGGTGCAGGCGATCGACACCGATTTGATGATGAAGGTGTTGGAGCCGATCTGGAAAACGCGGCCGGAGACGGCGACGCGGGTGAGAGGTCGGATCGAACTGGTGCTGGATTGGGCCGCCACGCGGGGCTATCGGCCCAAGGAGAACCCGGCGCGCTGGAAGGGCCACCTCCAGAACCTGCTGCCGAAGCGGAACAAGGTTCAGAAGGTCACGCATCACCCGGCGCTTCCATTCAAGCAGGTGCCGGCCCTGATGGTCGCTCTGACGGAGCAAGAGACGATCGCGGCGCGGGCGCTCGAATTCACGATCCTGACGGCGGCTCGCTCGGGCGAGGTGATGGGTGCCCGGTGGTCCGAGATCGACCTTGAAGCCGGAACCTGGACCGTGCCGGCCGAGCGGATGAAAGCTGGCGTCAAACATCGAGTACCCCTGACCGCGCCGGCCGTCGCCGTGCTGAACGCGGTGCAGGGGCTCGACAGGACGTTCGTATTTCCCAGCAGACGCAGCGGGCGATCCATCAGCGACAAGTCGCTGCGCACGGCCTTGGACACGGCAGGCGGCGCCAGCGTGACCGTCCACGGCTTTAGATCCTCTTTCAGGGACTGGGCGGGCGAATGCACAGCATTCCCTCGGGATCTGGCCGAGATGGCGCTGGCGCACTCGGTGGGTGACGCGACCGAGCGGGCCTACCGGCGCTCTGACCTGTTTCAGAGGCGGCGCGAGCTGATGGATGCGTGGGCAGGCTACGTCACCCAAGCTTTCGAACGACATCGAGGCAACTCAGATGAGCGATAGAGAAAGGCACAGAAGAGCCATAGAAAAACTTACTTCGAGATCGACCAAATCACTTTCGAAGTCCATCAAGGACAAAACAATTTCGGAAGAAGACGCAAAAATTGCACAAGAAACGCTGCTCAGCGTCCAAATTGGCGCCGGCCTCGCGAAGGCTTTTCGAAATCATCTAATCAAATCGTGCCCTGAAGCAGTCGATCAATTCGACGTCGTTTTGTCCACCTGCATGAAGGGGATGTTTTTCTGCGGAAGCCTAATCGGAACCACACCTGGTAGAAGTAGATCAAGGACAAAAAAAGCCAGAGAGGCTCGATCGGAAGGACGTGATCTGCACCTAGAAGCTATTCGCTATGCTCTGAGCCAGCCGCCTAGCTATCCATTTCAAAAAAACCGGCGTGGCACATCCGCGATTGCCAAACGCGCTTCGAAGGCAGCGAACCAGTGGCTGCTTGATAACGGTCACAAATCCGACCTGACTGATGGCGCGATCCAGAAGAGGATTGAGAGAGATCAAAAAGATCTTCCGCCAACTGACACTTGGCTGAAATGATTTCTGACCACTGACATTTGTCAGAAATTATCGATATTGATCAGCGTCTTAGACAGATCCATTATCCTGACACGTCCTCACGGATTGCTGGGGACTGACTAAGGACAACCGCCATGAACTACACGGTTCAGGGCGCCGCGGGCGAACCGCGTGCGTCGACGGGGAAGCTTTTGCATCGCCGGAAGAAAGCTCAGGAGATGCTCGACACCAGCAACACTACGTTCCACCGGCTCGTCAACGAAGGGAAACTGAAGGTCGTCCACATCGGAGCCTCCAGCTACGTCACAGACGAGAGCTTGCGAGCCTATGTGGCATCACTGATGATGGAGGCCGCGTAGACGAATGGCTTCCAGAAAGGGTGAAGCCCGCACGGCGGTGGCACGCCAGCGGGCTTCGGAATTGTCGTTTCGCACCGACCATTCCGAATTATCACTCGCCCCCTTCCGCGTCCATAGGCTTGCCACCCGCTTCGGGCTCCCGCCCGCTACTGCGGCGGCTCTCGCCGAACTCGCGTTCCCGACCCTCGACACGTGGAGGGCGACGCGATGAGTCTGCCTAATCCGATCCAGACTGCGCTTTATCCAGCTAGCTAGCTCGATAAAGCGCCAGCGCCGCTCCAAGATGCAGTTGGCGGTCATGCGCCGCGCCATGGTGAACACCGTGGCGTTGCAGAAGCCGATGACTCTTCGTCAGCTGTTCTACGCCCTGACGGTCCAGGGCATCGTCGACAAGACCGAACAGTCCTACGCCATGGTCGGCCACCAGCTTTTGAAGCTGCGCCGGGAGGGCGTGATCCCGTGGGCCGACATCTCCGACAACACCCGGTGGTTACGCCGCCCTCGCACCTATCACGGTGTCGAGCACGCGCTGCACCTCACCGCCGAGACCTATCGCCGGTCGGTGTTCTCCCAAGTCGAGGAACGGGTCGAGGTCTGGTGCGAGAAGGACGCGCTGGCCGGCATCATCATGGACGTGACGCAGGTCTACGACGTGCCGTTGTACGTCTCCCGCGGCTTCGCATCCGACTCCTACCTCCATGAAGCTGCCGAGAGCATCTGCGCCGACGGCCGCCCCTGTGTGATCTATGAGTTCGGGGATCACGATCCGAGCGGGGTAGCCGCCAGCGCCGCCACCCAGCGGAAGCTGTTCACCTACATCGATGAGATCGCGGAGGAGTCCGGTTACGACGAGAACGTGACCTTCACCCGCATGGCGGTCACTCCGGATCAGATCCGCATCCTGGGCCTACCGAGCCGGCCAACCAAGCGGGAGGGCAACTCGCACGCGATCGGGTTCGAGGGCGACAGCGTGGAGCTGGATGCTCTGCCGCCGGATGATCTTCGCTACCTCGTGGAGGCGGCGATCAAACGGCACATTCCAGACTCGATGTTGAACGCGCTTCAAGTCGCCGAAGCGTCGGAACGCGATGCACTACGTGCCTTCGCCCGAACCTTTGATGGAGGTCGCGCATGAACGCGCCCTTCCACAGTCCCGAGCGGGCGGCGATGGCCGTTCACACGTTCGATGCGGTCCATGAGGCCGCTTCGATCGCCGAGTCCTATTCCAGGATGGTCGTTGATATGGCGGCGATCGGCGACGCCCGCGCCGTGCGGTACGCGTTGCGACAAGCCGCCGTCGCGCTCGCCAGCGCGGCGGACGCCGCAGCGCTCCTCAGCCCCACCGGCTCGCGTGGAGGTGCCTGATGTCGGAGCGCTCGTACAACGGGCCTTCGACCGACGCTGACCCGTTCTGCGGTTGGCCCGGTCCGGATCCGGACTCTATGCCGGAAGCCAAGCCGGTGATCCGCGCGCAGCCATTCCGGTGGCGGGATCCGACGACGATCCCGCCCCGCGAGTGGGTGTATGGTCGGCACCTGATCCGCAGGTTCCTGAGCACGACGGCGGCGCCTGGCGGCGTCGGCAAGTCTAGCCTCGCGCTGGTCGAGGTTATCGCCATGGTCACCGGCAGACCCTTGTTGGGTGTGTCGGTCCCGAAACCGCTCCGGTGCTGGTATTTGAACCTTGAGGACCCGCTTGAGGAGATCGAGCGCCGCGTCTTGGCGATCTGCCTGCACTACGGGATCAAGCCGGCCGAGATCGAGGGGCACCTGTTCCTCAACTCCGGCCGGACCACCAGCATCGTCATCGCAACCACCACGCGGGAGGGGACCAAGGTGGCAGAGCCAGTTGTGGAGGGGCTGACCCGCGCCATCCTCGATAACCGGATCGACGTGCTGGTGATCGACCCGTTCGTCAGCTCGCACCGGGTCACCGAGAACGACAACGCCGCCATTGATATAGTCGCCAAGGCCTGGAACCGCGTCGCGGAGGAGGGCAGGGCGGCCGTCGAGCTGATCCACCACGTCCGCAAGGGTCAGAGCGGCTCCACGGGCGAGTACACCGTGGAGGACGGTCGCGGTGCCGGCGCGCTCCTCGCCGCCGCCCGCAGCGCCCGGGTGCTCAACCCGATGACCAAGGAGCAGGCGGACCGCGCTGGGCTGCCGACGAACCGTGGCTACTTCCGTGCCGACAACGGCAAGGCGAACCTCGCCCCGCCACCCGAGCGCAGCGAGTGGTTCCACCTCGTGCCGGTCGACCTCGGCAACGGCCCTGCGGACTCTATCGACGGTGGTGATCACGTCGCCGTCGTCGAGCCTTGGCAGTGGCCGGACATGCTCGAAGGCTTGACGGTCGATCACCTCCGCAAGGCCCAGCGCGCGCTGGCAGACGGCCGGTGGCGTGAGAACGCGCAGGCCAAGGACTGGGCCGGCGTACCGATAGCGGCCGCGCTCGGCATCAACCTCGATGTTGCCGGCAAGAAGCGCGTCCAATCCATGCTCAAGGTTTGGATCGAGAACGGCATGTTCGTGGTGGTCACCGGCATGGACGATCTGAGCCGCCCGAAGTCCTTTTTAGAGGTCGGGCAACTGGCCTCAGATTTATAGGTGGAGACCGCTGGATCGTCTCCACCTCCACCTCCTCCCCCTAAAGGGGAGTGGAGAAGTGGAGAAGTTGAGAAACGATCCTCAAGCCTCAACCTCTCAACCTGTCTCCACTCTACCTTGCAGGGTGGAGAACGACGCCAGACAGAACGCGGAATGACGCTCGCAAGCTATCATAGCGAGGGTAATTTGATCGGGCGGCGCTCAGACCAGTGAACCAACATGACCGGCTCGGTGGCGCTGTGCGACCTGTGCTGAGGCTGCCGGAAAGAGTTACGGCACGCACACGACGAGCGGCAGGAAAAATCTGGCGCAGGCACCGCGCCCCCTCGGAAACCCTAGCGGCGGATGCACCATCCGCCAACGACGTCGAATATCGCAACAACGTCAGTAGCTTGAATTACAGGCTCGACCGCTACCCACGCCCCGTCCCACGTTCACGGGCGTTTCTAATCGGAATTCTCGCCGCTCACGGCGGCACTGACCTCGGCCTGTGCAAGAACTTCAAGCCGGGAGTCGGTCACACTTTCACCGGCGGGGCCAAACGTAAACGCGCTCCAGCCCTGTCGGATGAGAAGCCTGTGCCGCTCGAAGGCAACCCAAGCGGAGGCACACAGCAGTTGCTTGGTTTCTCGACCGCGCTTCGCACGGATTGTGTAGGCGTGGCTCACGCTCATCTCCCGCTCGGTTAAGCTGACGCACGCGAACACACTTAGCGTTGGCCCAAGCGCGGCTCAGGTCACCACATCTCTTCGGCGACGAGCACGCCGCTCTGATCGAAGGTGCCCGACCAGCTTCTGTCTTTCAGTCGGACAGTTACACGCGAGAGACCCATGTCCTCGCCCGTCCCCGATGTCAGTTGGGCATCAACTCGCCCCAGCCGGTTCAGGCGCTTCAGCTCAGAGGTGTTCACGCCGAGGCGCGATGACAAATCACGGGGGTCGACCATCCAATCGCCCTCAAGACCAAGATCGAGCCGCATGGAGTAGCCCTCCGACAGCTCGGCAGCAGATGCGGGGCTGAGACTGCTAATAGCACATACCCCACGCATTCCCCTCCCTACCGACGCTCAAATGCGCAGCACATGTCAGAACAGCATCACTAAAAAAGGACGACAGCGAACGCCTGGGAACGGCCAGGAACAATGCTTGTGAATATTCGACAATTCGACGGATCTGACTTATATTCAGCAGATCAAAGCCGGTCAGTCGAATGATAGCCCAAGCACAGCCCGCCACTACTCGCTCGCCTAAGCAGCGCTCGCCAACGGCAGCCGGCCGTTCCTCGTGACCGTGCCGGGCAGCACCGAGGCGGCCAGGCACTACAAGTCCGTGCTGGACGAGGTGGAGGCGGAGCGGGGCGGCAAGGCTGCCATGTCCGTTACCGCTCGCGAGGCGGCCCGCGCCTATGCCGGCCTAGCCGTCGAGCTGGCCAAGCTGCACGCCGCCATAGCGGGCGGCCAGAAGGTCGATCTGGAGGCCATGGGCCAGATCGGCGACCGGATGGACCGGCAAGCTCGCAGGATGGGGCCTCCGAAGGCTCCTGAGCGTCCTGGTGTCCGTGAACGCTACGGAAGGCGCCCGGCATGAACCCGGCCTGCCGACCCCTCTGCACGATGCGCGAGGCCCTAGCCGATCCCGCCATCTTCGGTGAGATCCTGCCCGGTGAGACCTGGGCGCCGTGGCGCGCCATCCTGATCGCCTCCAGGGGTGAGGCGTTGACCGACGACGAGCGGGCGATCTTCACCGCTCTGACCGGCCGCGAGCGCGAGCCAGAGCGCCCTGTCGACGAGCTGTGGGGCATCGTGGGCCGTCGCGGCGGCAAGTCCCGCGCCTTCAGCGTGTTGGGCGCCTATCTGGCCGGGCTGGTGGACTACGGCGCGCTGGCGGCCCCGGGTGAGCGGGTGAAGCTGCCGATCATGGCCTCGACCACGGTCCAGGCCGCGAAGGTGTTCTCCTACGTGCTGGGCGTGTTCACACACTCGGCCGAGATGCAGGACATGGTGGACGGGGATCCGACCGCCGACACGATCCGCCTGCGTGCCGGCGTGGACATTGAGGTCCGCCCGGCGAACTACAAGACGATCCGCGGCGAGACCCTGGCAGCGGCGCTCTGCGACGAGGTGGCGTTCTGGCACCTTGAGAACAGCGCCAACCCCGACACGCTGATCCTCGACGCGATCCGCCCTGGCTTGGCGACGACCGGCGGCCCGCTCTGCGTCCTATCCTCACCCTACGCCGGAAAGGGCGAGTTGTACCGCACCTACCAGCGGGACTACGGCGCCGACGGTGATCCGACGGTGCTGGTGCTGCGGGCCCCGTCGCAGACCATGAACCCGAGCCTGGATCCCGCGGTGGTGAAGCGGGCCTTCACCCGCGATCCGGCGGCAGCTTCGGCTGAGTACGGCGCTGAATTCCGCCGCGACGTGGAGGCCTTCGTCAGTCTAGAGGCGGTGGAGGCGTGCATGCCGGGCGACCTGCGCGAGATCAGCCCGATCGCCGGCACCAGCTACAGCGCATTCGTT
>NZ_JALNUL010000058.1:0-21495 GCF_026540775.1 Methylobacterium sp. GC_Met_3 | reverse complement strand
ACAACCGGCGCGCTCGCCGGCAGGAGCGTGAGGGCGCTCAACTGCTGCGATCGTTGGAAAAGGCGGGCCAGAGCCGAGAAGATTCTGAGCCTCCCTGCTGCTACCCTTCGGTAGCCACCTTGTCCTTCCGCGGCCGACCAGGGCGCTTCGGCTTCTCCGAGACCGTCTCCTCGAACTCTTCAGCCGCAGGAGCGGCCTTCTTGCGCTGCTGGCCAAGTCCAAAGTTCTTAGCCAGGGCCGAACGCTGTGCCGAGTAGTTGGCCGCCGTCGAGGGGTAGTCGCGTGGCAAGCCGAAGCGCTCGCGATACTGCTCGATCGTCATGCCGTTGCCGTTGAGATGACGCTTGAGCGCCTTGTACGGTTTGCCGTCAATGAAGCTGATGATGGCGTCCGGCGTGACCGACTTTCGGATCTGAGCGGGGGTAAGCCTCTCGGTTGCCGGAGCTTCAGTCGCGCTGCTCTGGCCAAGCCCGGTGAGCGCAGTGTGTGTACTGGCGATCAGCTCCGCCATATCGGCGGGTCGTACCGAATTCCTCGACACGTAGGCCGAGACAATTTCTGCCGTGAATCCGATATAATCGACGGCAGAAGTCTCGATGGTCTCTGCGTTCTCGTCCACGGCACACCTGCTCAAGCGAAGCAGAACGTATGTGCCGACGAACACTAGAAATCAACGCTCATTAATGATTTTCTCTGTCGGGTTGGAGATTTTTAACCTGCCATCGCGCGCATTTCGCTGATGCCGTCGCGCATCACGTATCCGCGTCCCCAGACGGTTTCGATGTAGTTCTTGCCTGAGCTGGTGTTGGCGAGCTTCTTGCGCAGCTTACAAATGAAGACGTCGATGATCTTCAGCTCCGGCTCGTCCAAGCCACCGTAGAGGTGGTTGAGGAACATCTCCTTCGTGATCGTCGAGCCCTTCCGGAGTGCGAGGAGTTCCAGCAACTGGTACTCCTTCGTCGTCAGGGGGACACGTTTACCCTCGATCGAGGCCAGCTTCTCGTCAAGGTCGATCATGAGGTCGTCGATCGTGATCGTCGACTGGGCGTGGCCCTTTGAGCGACGCACGATGGCATGGATGCGCGCGATCAGCTCGTCCTTGTGGAACGGCTTGGTGAGATAATCGTCCGCCCCGAATCCGAGGCCCTTAACTTTATCCTCGATGCTGGCCAAGCCAGAGAGGACGAGAACCGGCGTCTTCACTTTCGCCACGCGCAGCGAGCGCAAAACCTCATAGCCCGACATATCGGGCAGGTTCAAATCGAGCAAGATGATGTCGTAATCGTACAGCTTGCCGAGATCGACACCTTCCTCCCCCAAGTCGGTGGTGAAGGTATTAAAATTCTCGGACTTGAGCATCAGCTCAATGCTTTGAGAAACGGTGGCATCGTCTTCGATCAGGAGAACACGCATAAAGCCACCTCAGAAGTTAAGGCTTCATACGTACGCAATTTTACCGAACCGTTAACGTGAACGCTCGCTGTTCAGCGCTGAGTGACGAGCCGCATTGCCCGTCTAAAAGCCCTCAGGTCCGGGCCGAGACGATCAAGCATTCTCTTTGCGCTCATCAACCTACCCTTCCGCCGTTTTTCTCGGTGAACGCGACCGATAGGCCGGTCACCTGATCATTCAGGATCTCTGCGATCTGCTGGGCATGGGCGTAGTTGACGCTGTCCCGCAGAGTGAGGCCCAGGAACGCATCGCCGAGAGCCTCAATCGCCCTGCCAAGAGGCTCGAGGGCGATGAATGGTCGCCCATCAGCACCCTCCTTTACGGTGAACCGACACTGCCCTCGCTCTGTCCGTGCCATCGTCATGCCTCGGTGTCGATCGCCAGCCTACACCCGCCACGATCCCCCACCAGTCCGCATCGACCTGTCGCCGGACAGCTTCAACGCCTCTTGCTTCGGCTTGGGGTCGATAGCCGCTGCAGATGAACGTCATGCGTTGCTGGTGGCTGGAGCTAAAGAATTCACCCCGGGTAATGCGGTCCGGATCCCGTGACGACGTGGTTCGGCTCTTTGCAGTTCGGTCTGTGGGCTGGTGCAAAGGTCGCTCGGTCGCGTTCGGTCGAGACGACGTGGCGGCGGAGAACACTGGGTATTCGATGGGCAAGTGCTTTTAAGGAGTGCAGCTGTTGGGAAGTCGCCGCGCTTACAACATCCCCTCCCCTTGGATGATGGCGGTCACCTGCGCGATGATGGCTGGTTTCGGCATCTACCAGCATTCGGTTGGGACAGCATGAAAGCTACAGACAACGAGCTGGCCGAACATGTACCACCGGCTATGCGACTTCACGCTAGGATCGGATGCACGTGTCGGCGTCCTGCCGGGGAAGGGAACGGATACAGCAGCACCGGCCCGAGTTGCCCTCTTACACGGAGAGCGTCTGATGCCCGACGAAACGAAGAGCACGAATACGCAGGATCTCGCCAATAGCGAGTACGATGGCGAGCGCTGGGCTCGGGTCGGAGCCGAACGGCAGTCCGTTTCCCCGGCCAGTCCCAAAACCTCTACGGATCCGACCGATCGTCCGGAGGTCGGCTTGACGCAGAAGGGCACCGACGAAGACGCCGTTGTGAAGCGGGAGACCGACGTCTGAGAGCGACAGACAGGCTTCTACCCGGGACGCAGGCCGGGCACATCGAGAACATCGGTGGAACTGGGCGTCAGGGTCTTTGTCCAGGGACGACCCCGCGGCCCTGCCCAGGCTCGCGGCGGCGTTCCGGTCTCGCTCGCCCGTCACGACGATCTGCAGCAGCCTGTCGGCGGCGACCGCTGTGAGAGTCCGAGCAGAACCTCCGCCCCGCTTAATCCCATACGCTGCGTGCGCAGGGGCACGTCACCAAAGGACGGTCATACCTATATCAGCTTTACGCAAGAAGAAATAGACCGGACAACTCGGACTGTACTGCGTAAAGGAACAAGAACGTGACCATGAAGACCCGTATCACCGCTACTATCGCCGCTCTGGTGCTTGGCGTAGTCCCGATCTCGTCCGCTATGGCCTACGACCGTCCTGCCTGGGCCGGTTCCACGCCTTACGATGTTGAAACCACAGGCTCGCTTGGCGCCCCAGCCGGCCGCCTATTCGGCCACGACAACAACCCCGCGACCTGCCCGATGAGCTCCGCTGCCGAGGGCAACGCCAACCAGCAGAACTTCCCGGTTAAGCAGTACGGCCAGACCGCCGGCGGAAACCGCTGCTGATTCGGTGAGGCAAATCGAAACCATGCAGCTCAGGTTGTTCTCCTACGCGATGATCGCCGTGTTCGCAGGCGGCCTCGCAGTGACGGTGATCGGTTCGGCCGGCGTGCTGATGGGCCTGTGAACAGTCGCGGATGACACGGGACCTTTGGAGCCGCTGAGATCGACGAGCGGTTGAACGGCGGGGCGTGTGCCCCGCCGCCTTCGTATGCGGAGATTGGACGGGTCGTGGCGTGGGATGAAAGGCGCGCTCAAACGCGACCATTTCCTCTTCAGGGAAGGCTACGGCGCTGCACCACTGGGATTGGATGGCCCGAGACAGGGCAGAGCTCCGCACGGTGTCCGCACGATGGGAGCCGATCAGCAGTCGCGCGGTCTGCTGCCGGGATCAGAGCCAAGAGCGGCGCTCGGAGGAGTCATAGCCGCACCTCGGAGTCCACACGTCGCTGAGACGCGTTGTCGTCTTCGGGATAGCGCGTTCGCCGCTGCTCCGTCAGGACGTCACGATGAACCCGCTCGTTTGGTTGCTCTCCAAGATCGCCCAATTTTTCTCTGTCGGCGGGGATCAGCGCAGAAGCCGATCGATGGCCGAAAAGGGAGAGGCCGGGGGTTACAAGGTTGAGACCGCAGGGCGGCCTAGAAATTTCGATGCGGATTATCGCGCTGCTACAAAACTGCTTAAGTTGCGGATGGATCAGCACTTTCCAGACAACTACCATGCCCGGCTGAGCGGGGGCACAAACGGCACCCACGATCACGGCGAGGATCGAGCTGCAGCTGTCGATACGGCGTCGACGGCGATCGCGGCGGCGTTGCGGAAGGGAGCGACTGTTCAGCAGGCCGCCGAAGCCGGAGCGGCTAGCGTTGGCATCTGATCGTCGCAGCCGCGCTGTGCGCTCGGCTTATGCTCAAACCTTGGCCGGCACGTACGACTCCTGCCCCAGCTTGGAGAGCACGTCCTTGGACTTGTGCGGCTTCGTTCCCGTCGGTCCGTTCTCGTCCTGGCTCGACAGCCAAACCTGGAGGCGGACTACGCCCAGCGGAACAGATCAGTCCTGCGGCGTCACCGCGACGGCTCCAGTCTAAATGTAAGGCGTTGTCCCGTGCCGTCGCCGAAGCTATCTCCACGGCCGATCGAGGGGGCCATGGACGCAGAGAACGACAGACTGCGACGGCGTGAACGCGAACTCGAAGAGCGCGTCGCTCGCCTGCAGGCACAAGTGGCGGCGGGGCCGGGCGACGGTCTGCAGCGGCCGGGCCAGGGCCAGCGCACGTCCGCGGCCTCGGCCGACCTCCTGTTCACGGCTGCGGAGAAGACCCGCATGCCGCAGATCATCACCGACCCGAATCAGCCCGATAACCCCATCGTCTTCGCCAATCGAGCCTTCCAGAATCTGTGCGGCTACGATGCCGCCGAACTCATCGGGCACAATTGCCGCTTCCTCCAAGGCCGCGACACCGATCCCGCTGACGTGGCCAAGGTGCGCGACGCCATTGCCGGCCGGCGCGACGTCGTTGTGGAGATCCTGAACTACCACCGCGATGGCACGCCGTTTCGCAACGAACTCTACGTCAGCCCGGTCTTCGATCCTGACGGTCAGCTCCGTTACTTCTTCGCGAGCCAGCTCGACGTCACCCGCTTCCGGACCGCCGAAGGCGTGCTCGCCGAGAGCGAGGCCCGCTACCGGGCCCTGTTCAACGCCGTCGACAGCGGTTTCTGCATCGTCGAGATGCGCTTCGACGCGGAAGGACAAGCGGTCGATTACCGCTTCGTCGAGGTCAATCCGGCCTTCGAGCGGCAGACGGGACTGCGCCACGCCGCGGGCCGATGGGTCAGCGAACTCGTCCCCAGCCTCGAACGCTCCTGGTTCGACACCTACGGGGAGGTCGCGCGGACTGGCCACGCTATCAGGTTCGAGAGCGGGGCGGTCGCGCTGGGGCGATGGTTCGACGTTCACGCCCTCCGCGTCGGCGAGCCCGAGCAGCACCGTGTGGCCCTGCTGTTCAACGACATCACCGACCGTCGCCGGGCCGAGACCACGCTCCAGGCGACGGCGGACGAGAAGACCACCGAGCGCGACCTCGTCTGGCGCGCGAGCCGGGACCTGCTGGTGATCTGCGGCTTCGACGGCTGCTTCCGCACGGCGAACGCCGCGTGGACCGAGATGCTGGGCTGGGATCTGGCCGAAGTTGTCGGTGCGCGCTTCGACGCGTTCGTCCACCCCGACGACCGGCATATCGCTGCGCGGGCCTTCGAACGCCTCGACGGCGGCAACCCTCTCGCCGACGTCGACGTGCGCATGCGAACGCGCGAGGACGCCTATCGATGGATTTCCTGGAACGCCATTCCGACGGGTGACAGCTTCTACGCTGCCGGCCGCGACGTCACCGAGCGGCGGGCGCTTGAGGAGCAACTGCGCCAATCTCAGAAGCTGGAGGCGGTGGGGCAACTCACGGGCGGCGTGGCCCATGACTTCAACAACTTGCTGACGGTGATCAAGTCCTCCACCGACCTGCTGAAGCGGCCCGATCTGGCGGAGGAGCGTCGCCAACGGTATGTCGGGGCCATCGCCGACACCGTGGACCGGGCCGCAAAGCTCACCGGCCAACTCCTCGCCTTCGCCCGGCGACAGGCGCTGCAGCCCGAGACCTTCGCGGTCGACCGCGCCGTCATCGCCGTGGCCGATATGGTGGGCACGCTCACGGGCGCCCGGGTGCACGTCGAGCTCGACCTGCCCGTGGGCGATAGCCACGACCTGCACATCAATGCCGATCCGAGCCAGTTCGACACCGCCCTGGTGAACCTCGTCATCAACGCCCGCGACGCGATGGACGGCGAAGGGCACCTGCGCATCCGGCTCCGCCGGACGACGACGGTTCCAGCCGTGCGGGCGCATTCCCGCCAACGCGGAGAGTTCGTGGCGATCTCGATCACCGACACGGGTTCCGGCATCGCGCCGGAGAACCTGGAACGGATCTTCGAGCCGTTCTTCACGACCAAGACCGTCGGGCAAGGCACGGGCCTCGGCCTGAGCCAGGTCTTCGGCTTCGCCAAGCAGTCCGGCGGCGAGGTCATCGTCGAGAGCACGCTCGGCAGCGGCACGACCTTCACCCTGTTCCTGCCGCGCGTCGCCTCCGCGGGCATCGCCGGGCCGGCCGAAGAGCCGGAGGCGCTCGCCGAAGGGCACGGCACCCAGGTCCTCGTCGTTGAGGACAATCTCGACGTCGGCGCCTTCGCCGAACAGGCTCTGCGTGAGCTGGGTTACCGTACGGTCTGGGTGACCGACGCGCCGACGGCGCTCGCCGAGATCGGGCGCACCCCAGCCCGATTTGAGGTGGTGTTCTCCGACGTGGTGATGCCGGGGATGAACGGCGTCGAACTCGCCGGCGAGATCCGTCGACGGCGACCGGATATCCCGGTGGTGCTGACCTCTGGCTACAGCGACGTGCTCGCGTCGGAGGGGACACACGGGTTCGACCTGCTGCGCAAGCCCTATTCCGTCGCCGACCTGTCCCGCATCCTGCGCCGCGCCGTTCAGGATGCCCGCACGACGGCACTGAGCGGCGGCGGCGGTCCGACATCCTGACACGGGGGCGTCTTGCCCACTCGAAGGACTGAGCGCGTCGCGGTGACGGCCGAAGGCTGCGAGATTAAAACCGCCCTGCCCTCCTGAGGGCCGGTGTCGGAGGCTGCGTGGAACGCGCGTCGCCGATTACGACGTCGATGGGCCCGATTCAATCGGCTCGAACCGCAGCCCCGTCGCTTGGTCGAAGACGTGGATATGCGCCGCGGGAAACGACACCCGGATGGCGTCGCTCAGCGGCGTGCCGTTCGCGATCTTGAGCGTCAACGCCGCCTCGCCCGGGCGACCGGCATGCACCAGCATCTCGGCCCCGAGATGTTCCACGACCTCGACCGGCCATGGCATGCCCGATGCGTCGAGCACGACGTGTTCCGGCCGGATGCCCAGAATCACGGGGTGACCGTCTGGCCGATCGAACCGCTGCGGCCCAAGGTCGATGTCCGCCCCCGCGACACGCACCATCGTCCCGTTCCGACCGAGCAGACCGGGCAGGAGGTTCATCGCCGGAGAACCGATGAACCCCGCGACGTAGGTATCGGCGGGGCGCGCATACACCTCCGTGGGCGTCGCCAGCTGCACCGGCACGCCCTGGTGCATCACGAGCAGCCGGTCACCCAGCGTCATCGCTTCGACCTGATCGTGCGTGACGTAGAGGCTCGTCACCTTCAGCCGGCGCTGGAGGCGGCGGATCTCGCCGCGCATCTGCACCCGAAGCTTGGCGTCGAGGTTCGACAGGGGCTCGTCGAACAGGAACAGCTTCGGGTCGCGGACGATGGCGCGCCCCATGGCGACCCGCTGGCGCTGGCCGCCGGACAGCTGACGCGGCTTGCGCTCGAGCAGCGCCTCCAGGCCCAGCAGGGCCGAGGCCGCATCGACCTTCGCCCGGATTTCAGCCCGGGGCAGGCCGCGGATCTTCAGCCCGTAGGCCATGTTGTCGAAAACGCTCATGTGCGGGTACAGGGCGTAGTTCTGGAACACCATGGCGATGTCGCGCGCCGACGGGTCGAGGTCGGTGACGTCGCGCCCGTCGATCAGGACACGCCCCGCGGTGGGCGTCTCCAGACCGGCCACGATGCGCAGCAGGGTGGATTTTCCGCAGCCCGACGCGCCGACGATCACCAGCATCTCACCGTCCGCTAGGGTGAGATCGACCCCCTTCAGGATCTCGTTGCTGCCGAAGCTCTTGCGCAGGCCGTCGAGTCTCAGGCCCGCCATTATTTGTCACCCTCCGTCAGGCCCTTCACGAACCAGCGCTGCATCAGGAGCACCACCGCCACCGGGGGGATCAGCGCCAGCACCGCCGTTGCCATGACCTTGTTCCATTCGGTGGCGGTGTCGACGCCGATCATCTTGACGATGCTGATGACCACCGTGTCGAGTTTCGGATCGGTCGCGATTAAGAGCGGCCACAGGTACTGGTTCCAGCCGTAGACGAACAGGATCACGAACAGGGCGGCGATGTTGGCGCCCGAGATCGGGATCAGGATGTCCCGCAGGAAGCGCAAGGGTCCGGCCCCGTCGATCCGAGCCGCCTCGACGAGCTCGTCCGGGACGGCGAGGAAGGTCTGGCGAAACAGCAGCGTCGCCGTCGCGGACGCGATGAGGGGAATCGTCAGTCCCGTGAAGCTGTTGATCAGATCGAGGGAGGACATGACCTGGAAGGTCGGGATCAGCCGCACTTCCACCGGCAACATCAGGGTCAGGAAGATCAGCCAGAAAGCCGCCATGCGGAAGGGAAAGCGGAAGAAGGTGACGGCGTAGGCGGACGGCAGCGACAGGGCGATCTTCCCGGCCGCGATGGCGAGCGCCATCCCGGCCGAGACGAGCAGCGCCCGCCAGACCGGCCCGGCCCCCGCCGACCCGTTCATCAGCACGTCGCGATAGACTCCGAGGCCGGCGAGGTTCGGGACGAGCGAGATTTCGCCGCGGGCGATCACGGCCGAATCCTGGGTCGAGCCGGCGATTGCGATCCAGATCGGCAGGGCGAAGAGCAGGATCGCCAGTATCATGACGGCGTGGGGGATCAGATTCAGCGTTCTCCGCCGCATCAGGTGGCAGCCTTCCGCCCGAGGAACCGGAACTGCAGGGCGCAGAGGACGATCACGCCGACCATCAGCACCACGGATTGCGCCGAGGATGCGCCGACATTCGCGTTGACGACGCCGTCGAGATAGACCTTGAGGACGAGCGTCTGGGTCGACTGGCCCGGCCCGCCGCCGTTCACCGCGTAGACCGTCGCGAAGGTGTCGAAGGCCGCATAGACGAGATCGCCGACGAGCAGGAAATAGACCGTCGGCATCAGCAGCGGCAGGAGGATGGTGCGGAACCGGCGAAGGCCCCGGGCGCCGTCGATGCGGGCCGCTTCGATGATCGTCTTCGGGATGGCCTGGAGGCCTGCCAGGAAGAAGATGAAGTTGTAGCTGATCTGCTTCCAGGCGGCGGCCAGGATCACGAGCGCCATGGCTTGCGTTCCGTCGAGCTTGTAGTCCCAGGCGATCCCGATTCGGTTCAGCCATGCGCCGACGAGGCCGATCTGCGGGTGGAACATCAGCACCCACAGCACCGCCGCCATGGCGGGGGCCACCGCATAGGGCCAGATCAGCATCGTGCGGTAGAAGGCGCGGCCCCGGATCTCGGTATCCGCCAGGACCGCGAGCACGAGCGCCACACCCATCGAGACGGCGGTCACGCAGGCGCAGAACACCACGGTCCGCCCGATCGCCGCGAGGTAGAGCGGATCCGCGAACAGGTCGGTGAAGTTGTCGAGCCCGACGAACTCGGTGCTGGTACCGAAGGCATCCTCACGCTCCAGGCTCGACTTTACCGCCTGGATGGCGGGCCAGAGGAAGAAGATGACCGTCAGCACCAGCTGCGGCAGGATCAGAAGGGCCGGCAGCAGCCGGCCGGGGAACAGCGTCCGTCGTTCCATGCCAGGGGAGCCTTGCGCCGGTCCGCCGCGTCAGCCGCGCGCGGATTTCTGGAAGTCGCGCAGCACGCGGTTGCCGCGCGTGGCGGCGCTATCCATCGCCGCTTGTGCGGTCTGCTGGCCCTGGAGCGCCTTCTCGATCTCCTCGTAGAGGATCGCGCGGATCTCCGGCAGGCGGCCGAGACGCAGGCCGCGCGAGTTCGGGGTCAGTTCCCCGCGGGAGAGCTGCCGCGCGGGCACATCGGTGCCGGGATTCTTCTCGAAATAGCCCGCCTGCTTGGTGGCCTCATAGCCCGCGAGCGTGACCGGGACGTATCCGGTGTTCTGCGCGTAGAGGGCAACCTGCTCGGGCTTCGCGATGAAGGCGTAGAAGGCCGCGACGGCCTTGTACTCGGCCTCTGTCCGCTTCGGCGCCGTCATCGCCCATAGGCTGGCGCCGCCGATGATGGAGTTGTTCGGGCTTGGGTTCAGCGCCGGCTCCGTCGGAAGGAAGGCCTCGGCGTAACGGAACTTGGCGTTCTTGACGATGTCGGCGCGGCCCGAGGACGAGCCGAACCCGATCGCGGCCTGACCGGAGTAGAAGACTGCGTCCGGCGCACCATCGCGGCCGGCATATTTGAAGGCGCCGTCCTTCGACAGGTCCATGAAGCGCTGGAGCTGATCGACGAAGGGTTTGGTGTTGATCAGCAATTCCGCGCCGAGGCCGTCATAGCCGTCATTCTGGGTGGCGTAGGCGAGGTTCTGGATCGCGGCGTATTCCTCGAACTGGATCCAGGTCATCCAGGCCGAGGTGCTGGCGATGGGCGTCGGTGCCTTGGAGGCGAGAGTGCGAGCCGCCTTGGCGAAGTCGTCATAGGTGGCCGGGGGCTTGTTCGGGTCGAGTCCAGCCTTCTCGAAGGCCTCGCGGTTGTACCACATGACCGCCGTCGAGGAGTTGAACGGCATCGAGGCGAGCTTGCCATCCGGCAGACTGTAATAGCCGCGCACGCCGGGGATGTAGGCTTTGGGATCGAGGCCGAGCCCCGTCTCCTCCGCGAGCTTCCAGGCCTGCTTGATGGCGGGGCCGGCCTGCAACATCGTCCCCGTGCCGACCTCGAAGATCTGGACGATGTGGGGCGCCTTGCCGGCGCGGTAGGCGGCGATCGCCGCCGTCAGCGTCTCGGGATAGGACCCCTTGAACACCGCCTCCAGCGTGATCTCGGATTGGCTCGCGTTGAAGTCGCGCGCCAGACGCTCGACCTCTTCGCCATTCGCGCCCGACATCGCATGCCAGAGCACCACGGGCGTCCGATCCCCGGCCGAGGCTGGGGTGGACGGGCGAAGCGCAGTCCATGCGGCGAGACCGCCGACGCCGGCCAACAGGACGCGACGATCCATCCAAAACCCTCCCCGCGGCGGGATCGGTGCGCCAGTTAACGTCAGGCTTGAGACCAGATCCCGTGAAAGCACCCGCGCCCGGGGGCGCGATGCTCATTCCACTATCATGCACGGACGTGACAGCGGAATAAAGCGGTCTGCCACCCTGCGCCGCGCCGCGATACGGCCCTGGGTATAAGAATTCCCACCCGAATAAATCCGCGCCTCCCTCCAGAGGAAGCCAAGGAGCGGCTGTCCAATACCTTCCAGGACCATCCGGGCGATCCGGGCCATCCCCTGTCGTACGAGTTCGGTTCGCTCAGCCACGTCGATCCGGCGGTGCGGGCCCAGGCGGTGGCGCACAACATCGCCGGCATCCGCCTCGGCGAGGCTCTGGGCTCGAAGGCGCTCACGGTCTGGATCGGCGATGGCGCGAACTTCCCCGGCCAGAGCCTCATGGGCCGGGCCTTCGAGCGCTACCTCGCCTCCATGCAGGAGATCTACGCGGCGCTGCCCGAGGGGTGGCGGCTGTTCTTCGAGCACAAGATGTACGAGCCGGCCTTCTACGCGACCGTGGTGCAGGATTGGGGGACGAGCCTGCTCACCGCCCAGGCGCTCGGTCCGAAGGCGGCCTGCCTGATCGATCTCGGCCACCACGCGCCGAACGTGAACATCGAGATGATCGTGTCGCGGCTGGCCCATGCGGGCAAACTCGGCGGCTTCCACTTCAACGATTCGAGATACGGCGACGACGACCTCGATGCCGGGCCGATCGATCCGTTCCGGCTGTTCCTGGTGTTCGACGTGTTGGTCGATCTCGGCGAAAGCGGCGACGCCCCCGCCTACATGATCGACCAGTCCCACAACGTGACCGACCCGATCGAGAGCCTGATCCGCTCGGCCGACGAGATCCGCCGCGCCTACGCCCGGTCGCTGCTGGTCGACCGGGCGGCGCTCGCCGGCTACCAGGCGGACAACGACGCGCTGATGGCCTCGGAGACGCTGAAAGTGGGGTTCCGCACGGATGTCGGCCCGATCCTGGCGCGGGCCCGTCAGGATTCCGGCGGCGCAATCGACCCGATCACGGTCTACCGGGACAGCCGCTACCGCGCCAAGGTCGCGGCCGCGCGCCCGGCCGCGCGGGGCAGTGGTGGTGGCATTGTTTGACGGGAAGACCGTGCGACGGCCAGACCGGACTGGATAGGCTACTGCATGGCGACAAGCATGCAGTAGCCGAAAGACACGTCGCCTCGATCAAGGTTTCCGAGGTCCACGATGCGCCAATCATGACGATGCAGGGCCTCTGAACCCCGCTCAACGGCAGCTGTAAAGGTAGCCCCGTCGCCGGCTCCGCATCCCAGGTTCCGCAGGCGGCCCCGGGATGACGGAATGGGTGTCCAAATCTCGGTTCAATCCTCGGTCACGGTCGAATGGCGGTGACCTCGATCTCGACGAGCCATCCCGGATTGGCCAGCGCTGCGACTTGAAGCGCCGAGCGGACAGGTAGGTTTGGCTGGGACGGCGTCCCGAATCGTTCGCGGTAGGCCTCCATCAGGCCGGCGAAATCCATCCGACCGCCCTTGGCCGGATCGCCGACCAGAAAGACCGTCATCTTCACCACGTCGCGCAGCGACAGGTTCCGCCGTTTGAGCGCGGCCTCGATCGATGCCAGGGTCGAGGCGGTCTGCGTGCGGGTGTCGCCGAAGGCGGCGAGCGTGTTCTTCTCGGCCTTCGGGTCCGCCACCGCAGGCCCGAAGCCGCTGAGATAGACCGTCGCGTGGCCCGCCGGCACCTCGATCGCTTCGGAGATCGGAAAGTCCGAGCCCGGGATCGGGTACCGGACGATGTCCTCCGCGGCGCGGCCCGGCCCGGCTGTCAGGACCAGCGCGAGCGCCAGGGAGCCCGGAATCACCGTCTGCCTCATCAGGGTCTGTCCGATCATGGCCGCGCTGCTTTCACATCCTCGGGGGTGATCGCGTCGTCGTAATGATTGTCGAAATGCGTGCGGACGTAATTCACGACCTCCGCCAGCTGGGTGTCGGTCATCATGCGCCCGATCGGTGGCATGCCGCGCAGGCCGCGCACCAGGATCGTGACCGAACAGCCCGCCGCGGCGAGCCGTGCGTTATGCGTGAGCGCCGGGTAGGACGCCGCACCGATCGCGCCCTCCCCGCCCGGCTGATGGCAGGCGGCGCAGACCTGGGCGTAAAGGGCCTCCCCCCCGGTCTCGGTGAAGCTCTTGCCGACGCTCATCGCGGGCCCGGCCGATGGCAGCGCCGCTTTGGTGGCTGGCTCCTGCGCAAAGGCGCCGACGCGCGTCGCCAGGATCAGGGTGGTTGCGACCGCTCCGGCGATCGTTCGGGATACGAAGACTCCGCTCATGCCGCCAGAACCCTCTTGTGGAGCCGCGAAACCGCATCGAGCGCCGAGAGGATCGCGCCCTCCTGCCAGGCCGGGATGTAGGAGGCGTGCTCACCGGCGAGCATGATCCGCCCATCGAGGGCGCAGAGGTTGTCATAATGCTCCGCGCGCGCCTCGTCGGTCCAATCGCCGGCGCAGCCCAGGGTGAACGGCACGCGGTGCCAGGCGACCGCGATGCCGGTCTCGAACTCGGTGCGGTATTGCGGGTGGATCTGGCTTCCGTACGCGACCGCGCGGCGTACCCGCTCGGCGGGGGTCATGGCGGTGAATTCGTAGGAGCCGGGCCCGTTCCAGGTGTAGCCGCCAAGCAGCACGCCCTTGCCGCCGGTGTTGTAGCCGGTCGATGGATAGCTGATCTGGCGGATCGGCAGATCGGTGTAGGAGATGCCGCCGAAGATGTGCTCGTCCTCCTCCCAGAACCGCCGCTTGAACTGCAACCCGATCTTCACGGACGCGGCATAGGGCACGGCGTCGATCGCCGCCTTCATTTTCGCGCCGACCTGGGTCGGGATCTGGCTCAGGACCGTCAAAGGCAGGGCGCAGATGCACCAATCCGCCTGGACCTGCCGGACCGCGCCGCCCGGGCGCGTATCCTGGTAGGTGGCCGTGACGCCGTGACCGTCCTGGGCGATCTCGATCACCTTCGCGCCGTACCGGATGGTCTCGGTTGGCAGGGCCCGGGCGAAGGCCTCACCGATGCGGCCCATGCCGCCGACCGGCTGGAACATCGTGGTCTGGAACTCGTACAGCAGGAAGTTCTGCAGGCCGCGCCACAGCCGCGAGGTCAGGATGTCGCGGAGGCCCATCGGCGCGCCGTCGACCGGGCGCGCCGAGAGCCCGCCGCCGGGATCGCGGGCGTAGCCGCGGAACTCCGATGACGTGTCACCGGCGCGATAGGTGAGCTCCTTGTCCAGGCCGCCGAGCGACCGCAGAGCCTCGATGAGGATCTCCTGATCGTCCTTGGAGACCTCCGCGTCGAGGGCGCCCTTGCGGGTCGCCTTGGCCAGAAGCTCTGCGGTGGCGCCGTTGAAATCGGTCTTGACCGTACGGATTCGCTGCGGCGCACCCCCGAATCCTGTCGTGTTGTGGACATAGGCGTTGTGGTTGAGCTGAATGAAAGGCTCCAGGGCGACCCCGAGGCGCCGGCAGTAATCGAGCACGCCGTGGTGGTGATAGGGGATCCGCCACGGGCCGGGATTGAGATAGAGGCTGGTTTCGAACTCGCAGCGCTGCACGGCGCCGCCGAGTTCCGTGTAGGTATCGCCGCCGCGCAGCGACCAGTTCCGACCCCCGGCCCGGGCGTTGTACTCGAGGATCTGGACCCGGTACCCGGCCCGGTGCAGCTCGAGCGCGGCCGTCATGCCGGCGAGGCCGGCCCCCAGGATCAGGACCGAGGCGCCCTTGGGATCACCGTCGAGCCGGATCGGACCACGATAGGGCGATTCCTCGGCGAACCCGAGGCTGGCCATGACCTGATAGGCGGCCGCACTCCCGGCGGCCGCCCCGACCATGGCGATCAGCTTGCGCCGACTGAAACCCGATGCCTCTGCCATCTCGCCTGCCGCTTCCTATTTCGGATGAGTCAAGGACGTGGAAGGCGAAGCAAAACCAGGGCCAGAAGAGATTATATAAAGTAGAAAATCGGCCCGATATGCGCAATTACTGCTAAGAACCTCGATATTGTCGAGCGTTTCGGAGAAATATAGCAGGCTATTACTCTTTTTAATTATTGCAATACAGTAAAAATTGGTCTGCGTTGATGCTCTTTATGCTTCAGAAGGTCGCGCCCGTCACCGTCGTGCTCGATCGAGCCACCGTTTCGGCTGCGGTCGGTCACATCGTCTGCTCGACGGCGATCCGGCGCGGTATTCCGTGCGGGCGACCATAGTCTCCCTGCCCGGCATGAGAATTATCGCGGCCCCAGCAGCCTGGAGCCGTGCACGATCCGGCGCACCGATGGGCCGAGCGAGAATGCGATTCGCCGCGTCCGCCACGCTTGCAGCGACGACCATGGCGGGTCGTGTTCGACCCCGCGTTACACTACGGCGCGGCGCTGCTCTTCTAGGAACAGCATATCGCCGACTCGAAGTCCTCCGCGGGACGGTCCGAGCATGAAGGCGCGCCTGCGCCGGCCTCAAGAATTCGGTGCAGAAGGGATCCGGCGCCACCAGTCATGCGCCCGCTCGTACTGGTGCGCGAACCGCAGAAGCATGGCCTCGGCGAAGGGTCGCGCGGCGATCTGCAGGCTGATCGGCAGGGATCGCCGGTCGAAGCCGCAGGGCAACGCGATCGCCGGGAGTCCGGTGAGATTGAACGGATAAGTCAGGCGCCAGGACGCCGCGAGGACGCTCTCTTGCCGCCCGGCGATCGTCACGGTGCTCTCGTCGGCCCGCCATGCGGTCAGGGGTGCGGTGGGAGTGACGATCACGTCGGCCTCCTCCAGCACGGCGGCCATCTCGGCCATGATCAACGCCCTCGCCTGCTCGGCTCGCAGATAGTCCGGGCCGGTCACCAAGCGGCCCATCTCCACGAGGTCGCGGACATCCTCCGCGAAGCCCGCGACGTGGCCCTGCGCCAAATTGCGGTCGTGGTAGGCCGTCGAGGAGGCCAGCTCGATGGCGTAGATTGCGCCGAGCCCGAACCGCAGGGACGGCACCGCGACGTCCCGCACCGTGCAGCCCTGCCCGGCGAAGAACCGGATCGCCGCTTCGACTGCTTCGAAGACGTCGTCGTCGATGATCTCGAAGAAGTGGTTGCGGATCACCGCGACCCGCAGGCCCTGCAGCGTCTGGTCGAGATCGGCCGTGTAATCCGGCACCGGGACCGCGGGGGCCGCCGGATCGGCCGGATCGGGACCGGCGAGGATCTGCAACAGGAGCGCCGCATCGGCCACCGTGAGGGTCAGCGGGCCGGCATGGTCGAGGGACCACGAATGCGGGACGATCCCCGAGCGGCCGATCCGGCCGAAGGTCGGCTTGAGGCCGACGATCCCGCACAGGGCCGCCGGAATGCGGATCGAGCCGCCGGTGTCCGAGCCCAGTGCCGCCGGACAGAGCCGGGCCGCCACCGCCGCTGCCGAACCGCCGCTCGATCCGCCGGGCACCCGGTCGCGGTCCCAGGGGTTGCGGGTCGGCGGCGTGACCATGCCCCAGGCGAATTCGTGCATCCGCGTCTTGCCGAGGATCACCGCGCCGGCTGCCCGGAGCCGCGACACGGCGTGGCTGTCTTCCTGCGGGAAGGTGAGAGCGTCCACCGCCGTTCCGGCCCGGGTCGGCAGCTCGGCGGTCGTGTAATTGTCCTTGATGCCGATCGGGATCCCGTGGAGCGGGCTGCGCGGGCCCGTCCGGGCGATCTCCGCATCGGCGGCCTGCGCCGCGTCGATGGCCGCGGACGAAACGGCCACGAAGCTCTGGAGGTCGCCGTCGAGGCGCCGGATCCGGTCGAGCGCGGCACCGACGAGTTCGACGCTCGACAGTTTTCGCGACGCGATCTGCCGGGCGAGTTCCGTGATCGGCAGTTGCCACAGGGCGTCACTCATGGGGCACCCCGCGATAGGGCAGACACGGATCGAAAAGGATGGGCGGATGGACCTGCGTGAGGTCGAGGGCGCGCAGGGCCCTGATCTCGGCCAGGACCGGCGCGAACTGCGCTTGCAGGTGCGCCATTCGCTCGGCTGCCTCCGGGGGCAGACCGATGGCGTCGGGCAGGAGGTCCGATCCGTCCTCCGGCGCCGCGCCGGGCCTGTCTCCGGGCGGGCGGAGCAGCATCGCGGAAACATCCTCCGGCAACGCGCCCGCGGGACCGTTCTTGCGCGGCATGCCGGCCACGAAGGGCACGAGCTGGTGCCGGGCGACGCCGAGGACCCGGCGGAGTTCGGCGACGGGCTCGGCATGCTCGTCGACCCGCAGATCGAGGCAGGGATAATCTTCGCCGGCGACGATCTTGACGGCGGCCGATTGCTTGCCGCGCCTGTCGCCGCCGGCTGCGTCCCCGGCTTCGAGGGCGCGCATCAGCCGCTCGTCGAGGTCGCATTGGGCGCTTTCCTCGAAGGCCAGCGCCATGGCGTCGATCACGCCGGGATCCGCCAGCATGTTGCCCTGGACGGCGTAGCCCGGACCGGTGCGGTGCCCGGCCGCCGCCGTGCAGCCGGCGCCGGTCCAGGCGGCGGCCGTCCCGCGACCGTCGACGAGCCCGAGCTGACGCAGGTCCGGCCGGTCGTCGGTTGCGAGCGCCGCTGCGAGCGCCGCGTCGGGATCCAGCCCAGCGCCGAGCCCGTCGAGGATGCGCTTGGCGAGGTAGGGATTGACCCAGGACTGGGTGGTGACGGCCCCGATCCCAGCCCGGAGATACGGGCAGAGACCGCCCACTGCCGGCACCGCGCTCGCCACCGCGACACCGAGCTGCCCGGTCCGCGGGCAGCGGGCGACGATCGAGAAGGTGTTGAGTTCACTCATGGCTCACACCGCCAGGTGATCGATCACGCGGGCCTGCGCGTCCGGCGCCTGGGCGGGGCCACTGTCCACGATCTCGCCGAGCTTGAGCACCGCGTAGCGGTCGGCCAGCCCCAGCGCGAAGGCGACGTGCTGCTCCACGACCAGCATGGAGACGCCCGCCGCCCGCTCGGCCTGGAGCACGCCGCGCAGGCGCTCGACCATCGAGGGTTGCACCCCCTCGGAGATCTCGTCGATCAGGAGAAGGCGCGGACGTAGCATCAGTGCGCGGCCGAGGATCAGCATCTTCTGCTCGCCCCCCGACAGGGTGCCGGCGCGCTGGGCAAGGCGGTCCTTCAGAAAGGGAAAGTGGCCGAACAGCCGTTCCAGCGCCGCCGGCAGCATCCGGTCGGACGGCACGGCCAGGCGCAGGTTGTCGCGGATCGACAGATCCTGGAACAGGGGCTGCTCCTGGGGCGCGTAGCCGAGGCCGAGCGCAACGAGCCGGGCGGGCGTGAGGCCGGCGAGCGCCTGCCCACCGATGGTGATCGCGCCGCCGCGCAGGGCCACCATCCCCAGGATGGTCTTGAGCAGGGTGGTCTTGCCCATGCCGTTCTTGCCCAGCAGCGCCACGATCTCCCCCTGCCCGACCGACAGGGACACGTCCTTCACGATGGAGACGGCGCCGTAGCCGCTCGACACCCGTTCGAGGGCGAGGGCGGCCTCCATCGGTGCAACCTGCCGTGCTGCCTCAGCCATGGGCGCCTCCCGAATAGATCGTCCGGACCAGTTCGGAGCCGACCACCGCGTCGACCGTTCCGTCGAGAACCAGCCGGCCCTGGTGCAGCACCACGATCCGCGACGAAATCTCCCGCACGAAATCGAGGTCGTGCTCGACCAGCACGGCGGCGATGCCGCGTTCGGTGGTGAGCGCCTTGAGGACCGTCCCGATGGTGGTGCGCTCGGCCTTGGTCAGGCCCGCGGTGGGCTCGTCCAGCAGGATCAGGCGCGGCTCCAGCGCCACCACCATGGCGAGTTCGAGCGCTTGTTTCTGGCCGTGGGAGAGGAGGCGCGTCGGCTGCGTCAGCAGCTGGTCGAGGCCCGTCATCCGCAGCACGTCCAGGGCGGCCTGCGGCAGGCCGAGGGTTGCGGCCTGCCCGACCGGGCTCAGGCCATCATGCGTCGCCCGGGCGAGACGGAGGCAATCGGCCACCGACAGGCTCTCGAACACGCTCGCCACCTGGAACTTGCGCCCGACCCCGAGGCCGACGATCCGGTTGGGCGTCAGCCCGGTGATCGGGGTGCCGCCAATCGCGACCGCCCCCGTGAAGGGTTCGGTGCCGTCGCTGAGGCAGCGCATCAGCGTGGTCTTGCCGGCGCCGTTGGGACCAACCAAGCTCACCAGCTCGCCCGCCCGGATCTCCAGGTCGATGCCCTCAAGCACCGTCAGGGCGCCGTAGGCCTTGGCGAGGTTCTCGACCTTGAGGATCGGGACGCCGGTCCCGGCCGCCTCCGGCGCGGCGACCCGGGCCACGAGGTGCGGCGCCGCTCTGGTTCGGCGGCCGATCGGCAGAACCCGCCACAGGCGGCCGACCAGGTCGGCAAGGCCGCCCGGCAGCAGGATGATGATGATGACGAAGGCCGTGCCCAACAGGAGCTGCCAGAGGAATGGCAGGTCCCCCGAGAGGTTCGCCGCGAGGTAGTCGATGGCGATGGTGCCGAGCACCGGGCCGAGCAGCGTGCCGCGCCCGCCGAGCGCCACCCAGATCACGAGTTCCGTGCCGAACAGGAAGCCGGCATTCTCCGGCGCGACGACGCCCGAGGCGTTGGCGAACAGGAAGCCGGCGAGCCCGGCGACGGCGGCGAGCGCCGCGGTCAGCAGGATCTGGAGGCGCCGGGGGTTGAGGCCGAGATAGGCGCAGCGCGCCTCGTTGTCCCGAAGCGCCACCAGGGCGCGCCCGGCATCCGAGCGCACCAGGATCCAGGCCACCAGCGTGACGAGGACCAGCACCAGGGCTGCCAGGCGGAAATAGCCTTCGATCTCCAAGGGCAGCACGTCGAAGCCGACGAGGCCGCTGCTGGACCCGGTCGATTCCCCGCCGGCATAGATCAGCTGCACCACGACGATCGGGACGACCAGCGAGATCACCGAAGCGTAGAGCGGCGTCGAGCGGTGGTAGAAGGACAGCCAGCCGACCACGAGGCCGAGGAGCGCCGGTGCCGCGATGGCGGTGGCGAGGGCCGCCGCGAGGCCAGCCGGCGTGGCGCCCAGCGCGGTCAGGATCATCGCGGTGGCGTAGGCGCCGACGCCGAAGAAGGCGGCCTGCCCGAAGGTCAGGATCCCGGCGAAACCCCACAGTAGGTCTACCGTGACGGCCAGCACCGCGTAGATCATCGAGCGGGTCAGGACATTGACCGCGAAGGTGTCGAGGACGGCCGGCGCGATCCAGAGCGCCACGGCGGCGAGGCCGGCGACCACGCAGGGTGCCGCGACGGCGAGGCGTCGCCGGGGGGCCGGGGCGATGCGCCCGGCGGCGGGCAGGGCTTCAAGCACGGGAGAAACCTTTCGGGCTGATCCGCAGCACGAGGGCGGCGAGCACCGCGATGGCGATGCTGCCCAGGATCGGGCTCACGAAGGTGCTGATCAGGACCTGCGCGGCGCCGAAGACGAGGCAGGCCACCGCCAGGGCGAGGTAGGAGGCGTCGGCGACCATCACCAGCATGAAGGCGCCGATCAGCCAGGAGACGCCCATGTTGGGATCGACGCTGGTGAGGGGCGTCAGCAGCACGCCGGCGAGCGCGGCCAAGCCGGCGCCGATCATGAAGACCACGAAGCGCACCCGCCCGGTGTCGATGCCGAGGCTGCGCGCCAGCGTCTCGTTCATGATCACCGCCCGGGCCGAGAGGCCGAGCCGGGTCCGCTCGATGGTGAGCGCGAACAGGAGGCCGATCGCCAGCGCGATACCGAGTGCGACGAGCCGGTAGGCGGAATACTCGACGCCGCCGACCGCGACGGTGCCGGCGAACAGGTTCGGGGTCATCTGGACGTCCCGGCCGAAGGCCAGAGTGACGAGTTGCCCGACCACGATGCCGAGCCCCCAGGTGGCCAGGATCGCGTCGAGCGGCCGCCGGTAGAGCGGGCGGATGATGAAGTGTTCCGCCAGCCCACCGAGCGCCGCGCCGACCACGAAGGCCAGCGGCAGCGCCGCCCAGGGATTGAGCCCGAGCTTGGCGGTCATCACCGCGCAATAGGCGCCGACCGTCAGCCACGCCCCATGGGCGAAGTTGATGATCTTGAGCACGCCGAAGATCGCCAGGAGGCCGATCGAGACGATGAACAGGATCGCCGCGGTGGTCAGGATGTCGAGGGTGAGCAGCATCGGGGATTCCGGGTGCGCGGGATCGGGGTGGCACAATGGGCGCCGCTGCCCCCCCTCCCCCCCTCTGCGGGGGAGGGTGGCCCCTGCGTTAGCAGGGGTCGGGAGAGGGGACCCGGGTTCAGGATGAGGCGAGGGCTTCACGCAATGCAGCACACAGTTCGGCGCCGTCGCGGAACGGCCTGTTGGTGTGGC
>NZ_JALNUL010000057.1:0-22112 GCF_026540775.1 Methylobacterium sp. GC_Met_3 | reverse complement strand
GATCGCCGCGCGTCCCTCCTCGACATCCATCCCGTTTTCGGCAGCGTTGCTGTTGGACCCGACGCCGACATAGAGCTTCGATCCATCAGCGCTGGCGACCATCGCCTTGGTCCAATGGTGGTTGATCGGGCCGGCCGGTAGATCCGCGAGTTTGGTCCCCGCCTCCTTGATCTCCGTCTGCCCGGGCTTGAACGGATAGGCGATGATCGCGTCGGTGTTGGCCACGTACAGCGTATCCGCCACCCACGCGACGCCGTAGGGCGAGTGCAGATGGTCGACGAGCACCGTCTTCAACTCCGGAACGCCATCGCCGTCGGCATCGCGCAACAACGTGATGCGATTACCACCTTTGTCGGCAGCACCGCCGCGGGCCTTGATCAAACCCGAGATGTAGTCCTTTGGCCGGAAAGGCTTGGTACCGGGGCCGTTGCTTTCGACGACGAGGATGTCGCCGTTGGAGAGTGGGTAGACGATACGCGGATGCATCAGCCCGTTCGCCATAGCCTGGATGCGCAGGCCGGCGGGAACCGTGGGCGTTTCCCCGGCCTTCCAACCGACAGCCTGCGGCACGCTCATCGGCGGGATGAGATACTGATGAGGCTCAGGAAGGTCCGGATTCGGTCCGTATTGTTTCGAGGGATCGCCTCCCTGGTCGCTGCAGCCGGCGAGCAGAGCGACGATCATCAGGCCGGGAGCCGCGCGGAAGCGCTTCATGGTCATGCGTTCTCTCCCCGGGCGGGAGTTTTTAGGTAGGTCACGCACCAGCCGCGAAGGCCGGCTATGAGAAGCAGGATTGCGACGATGGCCGAGACGGTGATTCCGGACGGAACGACGGACGTCCAGCCATCGCGTGTGTGAATGAAGTCGTTGACGATCGAGAGCATCGCGGCGACGGCCAGCAGGCCGAAGTCGGGCCAGCTGATCGGCCCGGCCCTGCCAAGCACGAAATCCAGCACGAGCACGAGCGCAGCAAATAAGGCCAGCACGAGCCCGCCGGTGATCAGCCACGCCGAGAAGTTGGCCCACTGTATCAGCGCATTACTTAAATACATGGAATCCGTAAACAGTGCAGCCATCAGCAGGGCCCCGCTAAGTCCGACGAACAACGGGTGCAGCTGCCTGGGAGTACGGGCCCCTCCAATTTGCCTAGCCATGTTTTCTTTCAAAGAAGCAATGAATTGAGAAAGCTAGGTCGCGTATTTGCGAAACGTGGCTTCTCAGGAAAGGGACAAGCGCACTTAGTCGCTTTATCGCGAATGCGCCGCCCCAACGCCGTAACGTCACTGAGACCGCAATGAGCTGAGCTCGCTGAGAGCCGTCCGTCTCTTTCAAAGCATGAGGCTTGGCACAGCGCACGATCGTCATGAAGGTCGATCGATACGCGGAGTGCTGCTGACCTTGAAGGGTTCTGCAGTGTCATTCCGCCGATGCGGTGTGCGGGGCGTCATCCTGCCCGACGACGCGGACGAGGTCCCCGGAGGCTATGAACTCCTGCGGGTTGTCGATGAGCCTTTCGGCAGGTGTAATACCTGCGCGCACTTCGATGTCGGTGCCAAGGTTGCGACCGAGCGTGACAGGCTTCAGCGCAACGCGATGGTCGTCCTGCACTTGCGCGACGAGGGTGCCATTGCGATTGAACACCAAGGCCGTCGCGGGCACGCGCAAGGTCCCCGGGTTTGAGGGAACGTGGAATTGCACCTCGACGAAGGCGCCCGGCCAGAGCCGTCCGTCCGGATTGTCGGCTTGCAGCTCGACGAGCCCCTTGCGCGAGTCCTCCGCGATGGCGTTCGCGGTCGATGTGACCTCGGCGGTGAACGTCTCCTCCAACCCGGGCACGCGCATGGATGCCTTGAGGCCCGGCTTCATCGCGCCGAGAAACGCCTGCGGGACATTCACGTAGACGCGCACGCGATGGATGTCGGAAACGCGGTAGAGCGGCTTCCCCGAGGTTCCACCAGCTGTCAGAAGGTCTCCGATATCGACGTTGCGCGCGGTCACGACGCCGTCGAAGGGGGCCCTGATTTCCTTGAACCGCGTCAGTTCCTCAAGTCTTCCGACATTCGCCTGCTGGGCAACGATGTTTGCCTTTGCGACTGACAGGGCCGCGGTGCGCGAGGCCGCGGTGAAGCGGTCTGTGTCGCCCCGCTCCTCGCTCGACCAGCCCTGCGCCACGAGCCGGGTGGTGCGCTTGTTGGTGGCTGCGCTGAGGTCGGCATTCGCCTGGGCTTGATCGACGGCCGCCTGGAGCTGAGTCAGCGTAGCGCGCGCCTCGGCGAGTTGCTGGTCGAGATCGGGGGCGGAGATCTGAACCAAGACTTCGTCCTTACGGACTCGTGCACCCAGGTCCTTATGCCAGGCTGTGACGTAGCCGCTGGCACGCGCATAGAGGGAGCCGGTGTAATAGGCGCTGAGCGAGCCGGGCAGGCTCAAGTCTTCGTTCATGGGCCCGCGTTGGGCATGGACCACCCGAACGGTCGGCACCGCCTGACGCTCGGTCCAGGCATCGACCTGCTGCATGCTCTTCGCGCGGTCACTGATGCCGACCCAAGCGAGTGCAGCGGCCCCGACCGCCACGCTCGACAGAAGTGTGGCCACGTTCCGCTTCGAGGGCATCTTGGGCTCCGGGGCGTCCTCTGGAGTGTGCATACGGAGTCCGGATTCAGGGAGACGGGGACAGGATGGCGTCGGTTGCGGCGTGGGATGACGGGTCGGGCGCGGCCGCGCCGACGCGGCGGGGCCGGCCGTGCACGATGCTGAAGACCACCGGCACGAAGAACAGCGTCGCCAACGTAGCGAAGAGCAGGCCACCGATGACGGCACGGCCGAGCGGCGCGTTCTGACCAGGCTCGATCGCCATGGGTGCCATGCCGATAATCATCGCGAGTGCGGTCATCATCACAGGCCGTAGGCGCGTCGCCCCGGCCGCCAGAGCAGCTTCGAATGCCGTACGACCGGCGTGGAGCTGCTCGCGGGCGAAGCTGATGACCAGGATCGAGTTGGCGGTGGCCACACCCATGCACATGATCGCCCCGGTCAGCGCCGGAACGGAGACGTGCGTGTGGGTGGCAAAGAGCATCCACACGATACCGGCCAGCGCGGCAGGCAGCGCCATCACGATGACGAACGGGTCGACCCAGGATTGGAAGTTGATGACGATGAGCAGGTAGATGAGCACGATGGAGAATGCGAGGCCGACCAGCAATTGCTGGTAGGCGTTGGCCATCGTGATCGCCTGCCCGCGCACTGTGACGGTCGATCCCTTCGGCAGGTCTCCCCGCGTGTCGTCGATCGCCCGCTGAATGTCCGCCGCGACGCCCCCGAGGTCGCGGTCCTGCGGCGTGGCCAGGATGTTGACGGTGCGCGCGATGTTGTAGTCCGTCACCACGGCACTCAGCGGCGCGGGGGAGACAGTCGCAAGCCCTCCCAGGAGCTGATCCGAGCGGGCCGCGGTGATCGGCAGGTTGTTGAGGTCGCCCAGCGTGTCGATGGCATATTGCGGCGTCTGGACAGATACCGGGTACGAGACGCCATTGCGTGGGTCGAGCCAGTAGGTCGGAGCGGTTTGCGTGCTGCCCGAGAGACTGGCCTGGATGCTCTGGGCGGCATCGCCTTCGGTCAGGCCGACGACACCGGCTAGGGCACGGTTGAAGTCGACCTTGAGGGCTGGATTTCGCGCCTGCTCCTGGATGCGGGCATCGGCGACCCCAGCGACCCGGCGGACCCGCGCCAGCAGCTTATTGGCGTAGGCGCGGCCGCCCTCAATGTCGGCGCCGGCCACCTGCACGTCCAGGGCGGCCGGTGAGCCGAAGTTGAGGATCTGGCTGACGATGTCGGCTGGCAGGAACGAGAAGGTCACGCCGGGGAAATCCTGTGGCAGCCGCTCGCGCAAGCCCCGGGTCAGTGCGGCGGTGGAAGCCCCTTCTCCCTCGTTCAGCGTCACCAGCATGTCGGCATCGAAGGTGCCGATGGTGCCGCTATTGCCGTAAGAGATGTTGATACCGCTGATCGGCAGGCCGATATTGTTGACGACGCTGGCTACGCGCTCCTGCGGGATTAGGGCGTGCACCCGTCCCTCGATCCGCCCGGTCAGCGCCGTCATCTCCTCGATACGCGTACCCGTCGGAGCCCGCAGGTGGATGCGCAGCGCGCCCGCATCAACTTCGGGGAAGAAGTCGCGTCCGAGATAGGGGACGAGGCCGAACGACACGGCGACCGCCGTGAGAAAGCCTCCCGCAAACAGCTTCCGATGCGACAGCGCCAGGGCGAGCAGGCCGAGATAGCCCTGACGCAAGGCTTCGAAGCGTCGCTCGAAGCCACGCTGGAAACGGGTGAAGGCCCCGGGGCCTACGCCCGCGGCGTCACCGTGTGCATGTTCGGTCAGCAGATAGCGGGCCAGCGTCGGCACCAGCGTGTACGTGAGGACGTAGGACGCGATCATCGCAAACACCACCGCCATCGCCAACGGCCGGAACAGGAAGCCGGCGACGCCGCCCAGCGCTAGCAGCGGCACGAAGGCAATGCAGATGCAGAAGAGGGCGATGGTGGCCGGCGGCATGATCTCCTGCGCGCCGCGGGTGATCGCCGTGACGATGTCCTCGCCAAACTCCTCCATGTGCCGGTTGATGTTCTCGATCGTCACGGTGGCATCGTCGACAAGGATGCCGACCGCGAGCGCGAGGCCGCCGAGCGTCATGACATTGATGGTCTGACCGAGCACCGAGAGGGCGATCAGCGAGCACAGGACGGCGAGCGGAATCGACACCGTGATGATCAGCGTCGAGCGCCAGCTTCCCAGGAACACGAGGATCATAAGGCCGGTCAGCGCTGCGGCGATGATACCCTCGCGTACCACCGCCACCACGGACTCGCGTACGAAGCCCGACTGATCGGCCACGTATTTGAGATCGACGCCGGCCGGCAACGTCGCCTGGATTGTTGGTATCCGAGCCTTTACGCCAGCGATGATGTCGAGGGTCGAAGCGTTGCCGATCTTCAGGATCGACATCAGCACGCCCTTCTTGCCGTCGAGCTGAACGACGTTGGTCTGCGGCGGCGAGCCGTTACGGACGTGGGCGACGTCGCGCATGAACACCACGGCGCCGTCCACGACCTTGACCGGCAGGTCGTTGAACGCCTCAATCGTCTTCGGGGAGTCATTGAGATCAACGATCCACTCGTAGGTGCCGATCTTCTGGGTCCCGACCGGAGTGATCAGGTTCTGCCGGGCCAATGCCGCGCCGACATCCGCCGCCGAGAGGCCATGGGCGTGGAGCGCCGACTGATCGAGGTCGATCTGCACCTGTCGTGCCGCGCCGCCGTAGGCGTAGGGAAGTTGAGCCCCCGGGATCGTGGTGAGCTGCGGCCTGATGAAGTTCTGGGCCAAGTCGTTCAGCGCCGACTGTGAGAGGGTGTCACTCGACAGGGCCAGCTGAATGATCGGCACGCTTGACGCGTTGTAGGCGAGCATCAGGGGGGGCGTGATTCCCGGCGGGAGCTGCTTGAGCTGCGTTTGAGAGATCGCGGTGACCTGCGCCTGAGCGGCCGTGATGTCGACGTTGGGCTGGAAGTAGATCTTCACGATCCCGTAGCCAGGGACAGATTGTGACTCGATGTGCTCGATGTCGTTGACCGTGGTCGTCAGCGACCGCTCGAACACCGACACGATGCGTCCGGACATGTCCTCCGGCGGAAGACCGGTATACTGCCAGACGACGCTGATCACGGGAATGCCGATACTCGGAAAGATATCGGTTGGTGTCCGGAGTACTGACATGACCCCAAAGATCAGGATCAGGATCGACATCACAACGAAGGTATAGGGTCGAAGCAGAGCCAGTCGGACGATCGCCGCCATTGCCTTACCTCTGCCGTGATGGATGCCCGCGTCGGAACCACGAGCTGCGAACGCCAACGTATCGTATAATGCATTCATCTGGCCAGTGCGGCAATTTGATGGTCTTGCTGCCGAGCGCGCATTAGAAAAATTGAGAAACAATTCTAAGATAGGCTTCAGATCGGACTTATATTTCTTGATTGTGGTATGTGTATACGATCTGCGGCAGATCTCGTCATTTGTTAGGAGATGAAACGGCGTGAATGATATTACTAAGCAGCAGCCGCAATGCCCTCAAATGCTGGAATTGCGGCACAGGATCCTACCTTGACGTGGACGACCTATGCGCATCCTCGTTCTCGAAGATGATCCGATGCTCTCGGATGGTTTAACCTCGGGATTATCGTTGCATGGGATGTCCGTGGAGTGCGTATCGACATGCTCGGATGCCGTCTCGATCTTCGATGCGACGCATTACAGCGCGGCGATCTTGGATCTCATGCTGCCGGACGGCTCCGGACTCGACGTGCTGAGCCACATCCGTGCGCGGGACAATACCATGCCGGTCATGATCCTCACCGCGATCGACGCTGTTGCCGACCGCATCGCAGGGCTCGATCGGGGGGCGGATGACTACATGGGAAAGCCGTTCGACCTCGGTGAACTCGCGGCTCGGCTCCGTGTCATGATCCGACGAGCGGCCGGACGCGCCAACCCGATCTTCACGTGGCGTGATCTCACAATCGCATTGAGCCACCGGTCGGTCACCCGCGCGGGCATCGTTCTCAGTCTGTCGCGCCGTGAATTCGCGGTGTTGGAGGCGCTGATCGAGCGGCCCGGTCGGGTGCTGTCCCGAAGCCAGCTTGAGGCACGCCTCTACGGGTGGAACGAGGAGATCGGCAGCAACGCTCTTGAGGTCCACGTCCATAATCTGCGTGCCAAGATCGGCCGAGATGCAATCGAGACCGTACGCGGCCTGGGCTATCGCATCCGAGAGGACCGCGCGTGAAGTCCTTGCGCATGCGCCTGTTCGCGACCTTGGTCACCGCCACCGGGCTGGTCTGGTTCGCCGCCATCGCCTGGGCCTATGTCGATAGCCGCGCCCAGTTCGAAAACATCCTCGACCGCCGCCTGATGGAGGCGGCCCGCATGGTCGACAGTCTGTTCACCCCGGTTCAGGCAGGGGTCGCGCGGCAGGCGGATGGCGCGGGCGCTGCGCCCGGCCGGATGGTGAGCTACGATCGACATCTCAGCTGCCAGATCTGGTCGCTGGATGGGCGCCTCATCGGGGCCTCCGCCGGATCCCCGGATCCGAGCCTGTCAGATCAGCGCGAAGGGTTCTCCACTAGGGTCGTCGATGGACAGGCGTGGCGGGTCTTCGCCCTGTCCGACCCGGCCAAGGGTTTCCGCATCCTCGTGGGCGACAATCTCGGGCAGCGGCGCCAGCTGGAGCGCGGCCTCGTCGGCAGCCTGCTGCTCACCGCCGGCTGCGTGCTGCCGATCCTCGCGCCGCTGATCTGGTTCAGCGTCGGCCGTGGCCTGCGACCGCTGAATCGCGCGACCCGCGATCTCGCTGCCCGGGACGCCGACAACCTGGAACGGGTCGAGGTCGGCCAGATGCCGTCGGAGATCCGCCCCCTGGTCGATGCGCTGAACCGGCTGTTCGGCAAGGTCGTGGCGGCGCGCGAACACGAGCGCACCTTCCTGGCCTATGCGGCGCACGAGTTGCGCACGCCGCTGGCCGGGCTGAAGACGCAGGTCCAGGTCGCCATGCAGGCGCCCGATGCCACTATGCGGGATGCTGCCCTCGCCCAGACTCTGAGCGCGGTCGATCAGTCGGCGCGCCTCGTCCAGCAGCTCCTGACCGTCTCGCGCCTCGACAGCAGCGTAGGCCCGATCGCCACCGTCTGGATCCCTGTCGAGGAGCGCCTGCGCGACCTGCTCGCCGCGATGGGCGGGTTGCCGGCGCTCGAGCGGGTCGCCTTCGGTCCCGGCGTCATGACAATCGAGATCCGCATGGACGAGGACCTGTTCAACCTCGCCATGCGCAACCTGATGGAGAACGCCCTGCTTATGACCCCGCCGGACGGGGTGATCACTTGGGACGCCGCGCTCGGCGCGGACGGAGGCGCCATCCTGTCGATCACCGACGACGGGCCCGGCATCGCCGAGGCGGAGAGGGCCCTGGTGATCCGCCGCTTCGTGCGCGGCAGCCGGCGGGCGAAGCTCGGTAGCGGCCTCGGCCTCTCGATCGTCACCATGGCGCTGGAGCAATCGGGTGCCCGCCTGCACCTCGCGGGACGGGACGGCAGCCCGGGCCTCAGGGCGAGCGCGATCTTCGGCCCACGGCTCGCCAGACGTGCGACGCCGGCTAGGGCTCGCCTTTGATTCGAGCGAGGTAATCGACGATCACCCGCGCATCCTCCGATGTGATTGGTGCCTTGTAGGCGTTGATCATCTTGTCGACGACCGTATGCCACTCCTCCCGGGAGAGGGCCGGCTGGTTCAGGGTGTGGTCGGCGGAGTGGCAAGCCGTGCAGTTCGACGCGATGACGTCGGATCCTGACCCATTGGGGAAGGCGACATCGTCACCGACGGGCAGGTCAACCTCAGGCGTCGGGTGAAGCTCCAGCGGCGTTGCGGCGAGGGCGGATGACGCGCTTGCGAGGAGGCTGGCCAGCGCAGCGGTGCGGATGAATCGGTACATGGTTGCGCTCACCCCTCAGGCCGCCACGAGTTCGAGGGCCTCGACCTGGTTGGACATGTAGCCCCCGGGGTTCCAGACGCGCCGGATCGGCTGAACCATCCGATCGGTGTTGGTGCAGCGAGTCATTACTGTATGCGCCCCGCGGGCGGCGAGGCTGATCGTGGATTGCCACCGCCGGAAGCCATAGGTGCCCTTATCCTTACCGAGGATCGTAGGCTGCCAGGTCCGACCGCCGTCGAGCGACAAGTCCACGGCGGCGACACCGCGGTCGCCACCGAAGGCAATGCCGCGCACCGGTTGCGGAACGCCGACCGGGATGGTGTCGGACGGCTTGAGATTGGTTACGAACGAACGAGGCAGGTTCCGGGTGATTGGGATCAGGCTGTAATCCGTCTGTCCGGGCTCGACCGTGTGGTTGAGCGTGTCCGGCACACGGTAGCTCCGCGTGGTCCAGACGCTGGTGTCGGGGTGATCCATCACCGCGATGTCGTCGAGCATCTTGATCCAGTAGACGGCGGACCAGCCGGGGACGATGAGCTTCAGCGGAAAACCATTCAGCATCGGCAACTGCGCGCCATTCATCGCGAAGGCCAGCATCACCTCGCCGTCGCGGGCGTGATCGATGTCCAAGGCTTTGACGAATTTGGGGGCGTCAGGCAGCAGCGGCTCATCGAGCCCGCCGAACCGCACATGGGTGGCCCCGCCCTTCACGCCGGCCCGGTCCAGAACGTCCCGGAGGCGCACGCCCGTGTAGAGGGCGTTGCTCATCGAGCCGTTGGCCCACTGAGCGCCCGCGACCCGAGGTTGCGCGTAAAGGCGCGAATTGCCAGCACACTGGCTGACTGCTGCGATCTCGAAGCGTGGCAGGTCGCGGATCAGCTCCTGCAGCGACAGCGCCTGGGGACGCTCGACGAGGCCCCGGACCTTCAGGGTGAAACGGTCGGTGTCGACGTGGGTCGGGAAGGTGGCCCAGTGCCAGCTCACGAAATGCCGATCGTTCGGCGTGAATACGCCAGTGTCGAAGACCTCGAACGGCGTCTCCAGCCACGGCGGCCGGGTGCGCTGGACGATCATCCGCCCCTTCTCGGGATAGGTCGCAGTCAAGGGGCGGGTGCTCGGACCGCCTGGGACATGAAGGTCGACGGTCTCGGCGTGGGCGCGGCTGGCCAGCAGGCCCATTCCGCCCAAGGCGGCGGCCGACAGCAGCCCGCGGCGGCTCGGAGTTGATAATGTGGAATGCTTCGGCATCGAACTGACGGTTCCGCTGAGCCCAAGCCCATCGGGCCGGCGCGCGGTCCTCCACACCTCTCAGCTTAAGGGCGCCTTAAGTGAGCGGCGGCGTGCCGTCGGCCGACCTCCCGCGAGCCGTGTGTCGGGATTGCTGTGTGGCACTGCATCAACGAGGGTTCGGTCGATAGCTAGAACCCGGCGGTCGGCGCCGGCCCGATCCGTGCCGGTGCCTGTAAGTGACGACCTGTCGAGGACTTCCAGTGTTCGATTGGCAGGAGGCATTCCTACCTGGAATCCTTGCTGGTGGAATGTCCGCTTCCGAGCTTTCGCATGACCGGGCTGAATGACCGGAACGGGCGCACAGCCGAACGTCCGGTTTTGCGCGCTCAAGCGATCTGGCGTGACGTAGTCTGGCCGAAAGCGGAATGGCTGCTTTGGATGAGGTCAGCCGGAAATGCGGACGTTCCGCTGGCGAGCTGCGCACGACGCGCAATCGGACGGGTGGTGCTGTCGCCGATCGCCACGACGCTCTGTCGTTCCGGGTTGGATTTCCCCCACGGTGTTGCTGTTAGTTACACATACTGCGTGAGCGCTTGATTATCCATGGTAGTGCCAACCTGGGTTTTCAGCGCCGCAATCGCATTCAGAACGAAAAAAGTAACCGACATTTTGGTAGCGTCTGAGTCGAAAACAGAGGATCCCCGATGCTGCGGCGCGGTGCTCAACCGATCTTCGGCCGTCGCGCTGTTTCGTCACCGGGTCCGAGTCCATCAGGCGAGCGCAGCAGGCCGATTCTGAAGCGATCGCATCAGGTCACCCTCGTGCTGCTCGGCTCAACTGCACTCGCCGGCTGGCAGTACAGTCGGACCGCCCCGCCGAGCCACCAACCACAGCAGGTGGTGGAAAGCCCGGCCCAACCGAGGTGTGATCGTGGCGGGAGCTCCGCCTCACCGGGATGCGGCGATGGGCGATCACCGGCGCAGGATCCCACCGGCAGGAGCACTGGGTCATCGTCATCCGGCGGTCCTGGTGGATCTATCGGTTCCTTCCATGGTGGCGCATCGTCCGGGGCATCCGGAGCGAGCACCGCCACGGGCACCACGACGTTCGGCGGCTTCGGGGGATCGGGTCGTGCGGTGGCCGCGCACGGCGCAGGCGGGTGATGGGCCGCCACCTCCTCAACCCACGTGAAGATTGGCGCACGATCGCCGCGGAGGCCGGCTACGACTTCCACACCAGCGAAGACGCTCACATTGTCTGGTGCGAGGACGCTGCCTACGCCTTCACCCTCGAGCAGATCGAGCAAGACCTTGAGGCGCCGACCGCTGAGCTGCACCGGCTGTGCCTCGACCTCGCCGCCGAGGTCGCAGAGAGCCCGGCGCTGATGATGCGCCTCGGCATCCCGAACTGGGCCCACGGCCTGGTAGCGCGCAGCCACCGCGCCCGCGACCCGCATCTCTACGGCCGCTTCGATCTAGCCTACGACGGCGCCGGGCCGGCGAAGCTCTTGGAGTACAATGCCGATACGCCGACTGCCTTGTTCGAGACGGCGGTGTTCCAGTTGCGATGGCTGGAGGACAAGCGTGTGAGCGACGCGCTGCCGCCGGGCGCGGACCAGTTCAACTCGGTCCACGAGCGCCTGCTCGCCCGCCTCGTCGAGATCCGGGCCCGGGTCGGCAATGCGCTGCATCTGACCTGCATGACGGAGTTCCCCGAGGACCGCGGCACGGTTGGGTACCTCGCGGATTGCGCCGCGCAGGCCGGCCTGAAGGTGCGCCTCGTCGACGTGTCAGACATCGGCCTGCGCCAGGATGTCGATCGCCAGACCTTCGTCGATCGCGGCGGCGAGCCAATCCGCCTGTTGTTCAAGCTCTACCCGTGGGAGTGGCTCCTACGGGACAGCTTCGGGCCGGCGATCGTCGCCAGCGGCACGACCTTCTTCGAGCCGGCGTGGAAGATGGTCCTGAGCAACAAGGGCATCTTGCCCCTGCTCTGGGAGCGCCACCCCGGCCACCCGAACCTGCTGCCAGCCTACTTCGAGGACGACCCGCGCAAGTTCGAATTGGGGAAGAGCTTCGTCCTCAAGCCGCTGCTGGGGCGCGAGGGGGCCAACGTCACCATTGTCACGAACGGGCAGGTCGCGGCTGCTGAGGACGGCCCCTACGCCCGGAGCGGCTATGTCCGCCAAGCGCTGGCGAACGTCCCCGAGTTCGACGGCCGCCGTGTCGTGATCGGATCGTGGGTGGTGGGCGACGAGTCAGCTGGGATGATCCTACGCGAGAGCGTAGGGGTCATCTCGAACGATACGTCGCAGCTCGTGCCCCATTTCATCGAACCTGAAGACTAGACACGCCTGCCCTTGGTTAAGATTTATGCGTAGCTATTTTCTCTGTCATCCTTAGTACGGTCATACGCTCCTCATCGGAGAACGATCGAAATGCCTTTATCAGACGCGCCAGAACGATCAAGTCATGATAATCGGCAGGACTGTTCTGTGTTTCGGCATACCCGTCGTGAAACACGGTCATGTTCACGCCGAGCGCGGCCGAGATTGAATTTATGAGGCGTTCGTCCCGCTCGTCATCCGTCAACGTCGCGCCTCCGGAGCCCGGCTGCCCCCATGCCTACCTAGCTACCTAGACGATTATGCCTAACCGAAAACCCTCAGCTACCGACTGAGCCCGGTTGCGGGTTCTCAGTTTGGTGCGCACACGGCGGAGATGGGAGTCGATCCCGTGTTCCGAGATGCCCATGATCTCTCCGATTTCCCAGTCCGTTTTGCCTTCGGCCGCCCACTGCAGGGTTTCACGTTCCCGTGGTGAGAGCTTTGACCGCGTAGCGATAGGCTGGCCTCGCATCAGCAGAGCATGACCGAAGGCGTAGCTCGCGATCAGCGTGAGCATGCCGCGATGCTCCGGAGCGATTTCGAGCTGGGATCCGGCAAAGCTCATCCCCCCGACTTCGCCCTCCATGGTCGTCAGCGGTACCGTGTACCCATCACGAAGATCAAAATCTGCCGCCTCATGCATGACCCGGCTGGCGGTCGTCGTCGCGGGCGGGGGCAGAACAGGATCACTCCAACGGAAGCCGGCTTGTTGCTGGAAGGTCAGCGCGACGATCGGGTCGTGCGTGGCGTACCCCCGGCTGAGGTACCGTGAACGCCATTCCGCCGGCACGCTTTCCATGACTAGGAACTGGCGGTTGAAGCTGACCAAACTCGTCGGCGTCGGGAGAAGCCCCGCGATGATCGCGTCGATGCCGAAGCCCGTGAGCTGTCGCTGCACGGCGGCGATGACCTCCGGGATGCTCCCGGCTCGATCGAGCTCTTTGAGCAGCTTGAGCGTGTGATCGAGGGACTTTCTGCTCACGGCATATCCTGACCACGAACGCTGAGGGCGCCCATCCCGGACGAAGTTAGGGGATGAGACGCCATACATCCAGACGAAGCCGGCGATCGCGCAACGAACATGCCGACACCACGCGTTCGCGTGGTGTCGCGCGTCCGAACGGGCGGGCACACCACGTACAGAGGTGTTTCCATGATCCAAGTCATTACTGCAGCTAATATCGCGCAGAACGCCGAGCTGATGGAACAAGTTTGGCGGTTACGCCACAAGATCTTTGTCGAAGAGATGGGCTGGTCTGCGATCGCACGGGACGACAAGCGCGAAATCGATGAATTCGATGATGAGCATGCCGTCCACCTCTTAGCCGTGGAAGATGACGAGGTAGTCGGATACTCCCGCTTGCTGCCGACTGTACGTCCCTACGTCATGTCGAAGCATCTTCCCCAGCTCTGCGAGGCCGCCCCTCCATCGTCCCCGCACATCGTCGAATGGAGCCGGATCGGCGTCGCCGGCCCGGCACGTACGTCTGGTCGACGGCTCAACCCGACCGCGCTGGCGATCCTCACTGCGATCGTCGAGTGGGGACTACCGCGCGAGCTGAAGGGCTTCGTCTCCGAGATGCCGACGAGTTGGCTGCTGCGGCTGCTCCAACTGCACATCCACGCGCTGCCCCTCGGACTTCCGCAGATGATCGACGATGTGGAGATCGTCGCCGTCAACGCGGGCTTCGACGCACGGAGCCTGCGCCAGCTGCAGAAGATGCGTGGGACCACGGAGTCCGTCCTGTCCCCCGAGAGCCGAGTCTCGGCCCGTTTGGCGAGCTGAAGAAGGTCCTGCCGTGCCACGAACGACACCAGTCGATATTGATCCGCATGACGGCATACGATCGCGTTTAGAGCGAGCGGTCGAGCAAGCCATAGATCTTCGCCGAACGATCGTGGAGCTTCAGGATCCCGCCTTGCGCGAGATTGTCGATGTCGTGCTGATCGAACTCGGGCGTCGTGTGGCCGAGCAGACGCTCCGACGATCCAAACTAAGCTGACGCATCGAATGAGGATCGATGCGCCGGCCGGGCGTCGCCGCATTTCAACCGCCTCCTCCGCCGGATCGAAGGGACGATCCGGCGGAGGAGCTTATCACCACGACACCCGTCCTCTGTGAGCGGGGCCGATGTTCAAGCCAGGCCGCGAAAGGGAAAGAGTTATGCTTGATCACCGCGAACACGAGACACAGGACGCTAGATACGCAGACATCACTGTCGCTATAATTTCAGCCTACGTCTCGAAAAACCATCTCGCGCGCGCTCAGCTTCCGCAGCTCATCGCGGACATTCATCGTGCCCTGTGCTCGTTGGATCGCGGGCTTGTCGTCGAGACCGCGCTGGGTAACGAACCCAGCTCACCCACCGCGGCCGAAATCCGACGGTCCATAAGAGCTGAGGCGCTGACCAGCTTCATCGACGGGCGTGCGTACCGAACGCTCAAGCGGCATCTGACTGCTCACGGTTTCTCGCCCCAGAGCTACCGCGCGCGGTTCGGTCTGCCCGCCGATTACCCGATGATCGCTCAGGACTACGCGGCTAAACGTTCGGCACTTGCAAAGGCGATCGGCCTCGGTGTGCCGGGCGCACAGATCGTACGGCAGGCAGCTGAGTAGAGTGCTGAGGATCTCTACAGGCCCGTCGACCAATGATCTTGAGTGTCGCGCGCCACGATTGCCCTTACCGGAGTGATCGACAGCTTGTCATTGACTGGTTCTGCGATGTGGAGGCCGCTGCTTCCCAGAAAGCGACCTTCCGCCCTGGGTTCACCATGGGCGCGGGGCAACTGACCGGAACTGGCCGAAAGCTGCCGGTCTGCTTCGGAGAAGGTCTGCTGCAAAAGTGGACGGTCGCGTAACGACCCTACCCGGCCGCCAGGACCGCAGTTGGCGTTTCTCCAAAGCGGCCGTTCTATCTTCGACTCAAGTAGGCTCGCCGAGGATCCCCCGCGCGGGGGTGCAGCTACTCGGCTTTGAGAAGGTCGAGCTTGATCTGCTGGCTCGACGCGCGGCTGATCGCGATCGTCACAGCACCGGCGGCCAGGGCGAAGCGAACGCTCTTGCGCACCTCTGGGCAACCCTTCTTTCCGCTGTGGGACGCGGGCTTGAGGGTGGAGCGGCCATCCTGGCTGACATCAATCCAGGCCTCGTCTGACAGCGTCACTTGGTACATCCCCGCGGCTGGCACCGTAGCCGTCACGAAACCCGCGAAGGTATCGGGCTTCGCTTCCTTCTCGGATGGGACCGGCAGCGCGACCTCCGCGGCTGGGTTTAGGATAAGCTGCGCTGCGCTGACGCCGCCCGACAGTGCTGAGCCAGACGCAAGCGCGGACAGGTTAGGCGCGCCGAAGGCGGCACGTTCCCGCGCCACCGACCATGCAAAGCTCGCGCAGGCCGGGGCATCCTCGGCCCTGACCGTGTTGACCGAGAGGGCCACAAGCCCAGCAGTGAGGATGGCGCGGGAGATGATCATCGTCAGTCGACCGCGACCATGACGTCGGACGCCTTGATCACGGCGTAGGCCGGGCCGCCAACGGTGAGCCCCAGGCTGTCGACCGCCTCGTTGGTGACGGCTGCGGTGACGATCTGTCCGGGCATGATCTCGATCTTCACGTGCGCCGTCGTGGCGCCCTTCTCGATTGCGGTCACCGTGCCCTTGATGATGTTGCGTGCGCTGATCTTCACGATGTCTGCCTTTCAGAGCCGCTCAGGGCCGATTAGTTCTTGCCGCTATCGATGATGCTGAAGCCTTGAGCCTCGAAGAAGGGCTTGGCTGCCGCGCTCCGAAGGTAGTCCAGGAAGCGCTTCGCGCCATCGCCCTTCGCGTCCGCCGTCACGGCGAACGGGTAGACCACGGGCGGATGGCTGTCGGCCGGGAACACACCTACGACCTTCACCTTGGGATCGGACTTCGCATCACTCTCGTAGACGACGCCGAGGGGTGCCTCGCCGCGTGAGACCAGCAACAGGGCCGCCCGCACGTTATCGCCCTGCGCCAGACGCGGCTGGATCCGGGCCCACAAGCCGAGCTTCTCGAACGCAACCTTCGCGTACTTGCCGATCGGCACTGAGTTGACCTCGCCAGTAGCCAATCGGCCGTCCGGCCCCAGCGCCGCCGCGATGGCTTCCGGTGTGAAGGCGATCGCACTCTCCTTCGCGTCGGCCGGTGCGATCAGGACGAGGCGGTTGCCGAGCAGGTTCACCCGCGTGTCCGGTCGAACGAGGTTCTTTTTGGCGAGGTAGTCCATCCATTCCAGATCGGCCGAAGCGAACAGATCGGCGGGGGCCCCGCTCTCGATTTGCCGGGCGAGGGCCGAGGATGCCGCATAGCTCGCCTTGAGTTCGACGCCCGACTGAGCGGTGAAAGCCTTGCCCGCATTGTCCAAGGCGTTCTTGAGGCTGGCCGCAGCGAACACGGTCGCGGTGTCGGCGGCTTGAACTACCCCAGGGGCGAGAAGCAGGGCGGCGACGAGGCCGGTGCGGATCAGGCTGCGCATACTCGGAACGGTCCTAGGCCACGTGTGCGTCGGCTGCGCTATATCCTGTGGAATACAGCGCTGGGAAGTCGTAATCGTGTTGGCTATGGACCCCCGATGAGGCGGCGCGATAGCTCACAGCGTAGGGCAGACGAGAGGTGCGGGTGGCAAGCCTCAGTATCCGGATCGACGTCGGACCCGGCAACCGCATAGGTCCGGGTAAGGTGCAACTTCTGGAGATGATCGCCGAGCATGGCTCAATCTCCGCGGCCGGAAGGGCGCTCGGGATGTCGTATCGCCGAGCGTGGCTATTGATCGAGGCGATGAACGATGGCTTTGAGCGACCTGTCGTAGAAGCACAGATTGGCGGTAAGGCCGGTGGCGGTGCGCGCCTGTCGGCCTTCGGCGCCGATCTCATCGCGCACTACCGCGCGATCGAGCGAGCCGCTGACAAGGCTGCCGCGCCATTTCTCGATAGGATCGCCGCTCCAGCACAAGGCAAGGACGACGTGCCGCCGAGCGCCGTCTCCTGAGTAGAATATGTAGAAGCCGACAGGATGCTATATTCGACCTGATACAGCGGCTGCTTCTGCCAACTCACGCCCCTGTAGACCGCGTGTCCCCGTCTCCCGAAACCGGCCATGCCCCGGATACGCATTGGTCCCGGCTTGGGGTAGCAAGCAGATCCATCAAACGCTACCGAGGATGCAGGTGGCGGCCATTCCGCCTTATCCTGAACGACGCCCACGCCATGACATCGTTGAGCGATATCCCACCTACGGTCACCGTTCTGATCTCCGGAGGCTTTGAGCTAGCCTATCGAAGGGCGATCCCGAACTTCGAGCAGGAGACTGGCATCAAGATTGAGACCCGGTCGGGGGCCTCGCAGGGAACCGGCCCGAAGACGATCCGCTACCAACTTGATCATGGTGCCGACGTCGATGTCGTCATCCTGTCCAACGAAGGGCTCCATGAACTCATCGGCGCGGGCCTGATCGCCGAGGGCTCGATTGCCGAGCTTGCGACCGCTCCCCTTGCGGCTGCCGTGCAGACGGGCGCGCCGAAGTCCGATGTTAGTTCAGTTGCGGCGCTCACCCAGACCTTGCTGGATGCCCGCCTCGTCGTGATGCCGGGCAGCACCAGTGGTCTCTTCATCCAGAGGGAAATCCTTCCAGCGCTCGGCGTCGCCGACAGGGTTCGTTTGAAGGTCTACCCACGAGGAACTGACTCTGCCGCCGCGCTGGCAGCAGGCGAGGCTGATCTTGCGCTGGGGCCTATCAGCGAACTCGTCAACATCCCTGGCATCGAGCCAGTTGGCGCTCTCCCCGACGCGGTTCAACTCGTCCAAACGTTCAGTGCAGCAACGGTGGCGACGGCCAAAAACCCAGATCTGGCGAAACGGCTGATTGCTTTTCTACAGTCCGACAAGGCCGAAGCCGCAGTGAGAAAAGTCGGGATGGAGCCGCTCCGGTCAGGTCGCGGATCGGCTGCCTAGGATGCTGAGGCGTCCGCTTCGATGCATATGCCACTCATGAGCGGACCGGCAGGAAATCACCCATCCCAGCCATTCAGGCGCGCCCACCGCCGGGGCTGGATGTGGCCGAAAGCGGCCGGTCTGCTTCGGGAAAAACCGAACGGCAAAGCAGACAACTCGTTACCGACCCAACCCCAACGCACAGCCTTGCGAGCGCGCCCCGAAACCGAACCTTCACTCGGGTCTTTATTCGCGTCGAAAATTCACGTCAGCGAAACCGTCAAGCTGTTAGCTGGGTTCGATCAACGCCAATATGAGAAGCTCGAGCTATGAAAAGGGGATGCCAGGGTTGCCAGGCTGGTGAGCCGCTGCCCTTTGAGTTCACAATGGCGTTCCATCCCATCCTCGACCTCCATCGACATGGTGTGTGGGGCTATGAGGCATTAGTCAGAGGCGTCTCGGGTCAAGGCGCCGGTCATATCCTCGCGATGGTTGATGAGGCAAACCGCTACAAGTTCGATCAGGCCTGTCGTGTGAAGGCGATTGAGCTAGCGAGCGCCTTGTTCGTCGAACCAGATACCCGTCTGTCCATCAACTTCATGCCCAACGCCGTCTATGAGCCAGCCGCTTGCATCCGGGCGACGCTGGAGGCGGCGCGTCGCGTCGGCTTCGCACATCAGCAGATCATGTTCGAATTCACCGAGAACGAGCGCATGGCCGATGTCGCTCACGTTCAGCGCATCATCACCGAGTATCGCAAGCAGGGCTTTGCCACCGCCCTCGACGACTTCGGTGCAGGGTACGCTGGGCTCAACCTGCTCGCGAGCTTTCAGCCTGACTTCATCAAGCTCGACATGGAACTGATCCGCGGCATCGGAGCGTCGCACGCTCGCCGGACCATCGTCGTGGGTGTGGTTGCGATAGCACGTCAGCTGGGCATCGCGGTGATCGCCGAGGGCGTGGAGACAGAAGACGAGCTCGACACTCTGCGTGCGACCGGCATTCATCTGTTCCAGGGCTATCTGTTTGCCAAACCTGCCGTGGCGAGCCTGCCGACGGCCTGGCTCCCACAGCGAGGCTCTGCTGGATCAAGAACGGAGACTGGCGTGGATGCTGGGCTCGGCACGCGCGCCGCCTGAGCATCTCCGAACTGACATGCGAGGCCTGCTGTGCTCACTTTCGAAGCCATCTCTCTCGACATGCTACTCACCCTTGAGGCGGATCAGCTCGACGCCCTGCCGTTCGGGGTGGTCGGACTGTCATCGGCGGGTATAGTCGAGATCTATAACGCCACAGAGGCGCAGCTGGCTGGTCTCCAACGCGAGACCGTCCTCGGCACGCACTACTTCTCCGTGACTGCGCAGTGCATGAATAACTTCTTGGTGGCGCAGCGCTTGGAGGACGAGGCGGAGATCGACGAGATCATCGACTATGTGCTCACCCTACGCATGCGCCCCACGCCCGTGCGGCTGCGGCTGCTGAAGGCGCCGCAGACCGATCGCCGCTATATCCTGATCCAGCGCTGAGCGAAGCCGCCATGACGACTGACCTCGAAGCCGAGAATGCGGCGCTGCTCCAATTCCTCTACGCCTGCCCGGCCGGTCTCGTCGAGTTCTCGGCGGCCGGTGCCATTGGCATGGTCAACCCGGCCGCGATGGGCCTTCTCATGCCGATCGCGGGTCGTCCGTTCGTCATCAACCTGTTCGACGTCATGGACGGCTGCGCGCCAGAACTGCGCAACATGATCCACAACTTCGCACCACCGCAGGGGACGGTCTGTGACGGCCACCGCATCGTGACCGGACGCGGGGAGCGGTCGACCATCCTGGCCTGCACCATCGTGAAGCTGACCGAGGATCGCTACGTCGCGACCCTTTCCGATGTGACCGAGCAGGTCGCCCGCGAGCGGCGGTTGAAGCAAGCCGAGACATGGTTTGCCTCCCTGCTCGACGGCGTCGATGATGTGGCTGTGCTCTCGCTCGATGCGAACGGCTGCGTCGACGCGGCAACGCCCTCAGCGACGCGCCAGACCGGTTTCACGGAAGCCGAGCTCCTCGGCAGACCGCTTGAATGGTTCGACCGCCCGGACCGCGCCACGGCGATGCCTCTGCCCGGTGAGGCGATCGCCGTGGCGCGACGGGACGGCTGGTACCTTCACGAGGGCTGGCACGCCCTGGCCGACGGCGGGCGCTACTGGTGCCAGCGCCTGGTCGCCGTGCGCAACGAGGCAGCGGGGGCTGCTGCGGGATATACCCTGGTCATACGAGCGGTGACCCGCCAAGGGCGTGACACGGCCGATTTGCGCAGGATGTTGACGCGCGATCATCTCACGGGTGCGAGCAACCGGGCTCATTTCTTCGAGACGGCGGAACGCCAACGTGTACGGGCACTCCGGGATGCGGGATCGTTGGCTCTCGTGGTCCTCGATGTCGATCACTTCAAGCGCGTGAACGACGAGCACGGGCATGCGGCGGGTGACGCGGTGCTACGTGAAGTCGCGCGCCGCTGCGAAGCGGAGTTGCGTCCTGAGGACATCTTCGCCCGTTTGGGGGGCGAGGAGTTCGTCGTGCTCCTTCCAGAGTCCTCGCTTATGAAGGCCTCTGCGGTCGCCGAACGCTTGCGCACCTCGCTCGCACGTGAGCCGATCGTTACGGGCGGGATCGAGCTGCGCATCACCGCAAGCTTTGGCTGCTCTGCGTTGGATACGGATCCGGCCGCATCCCTGGCTGGCCTGCTCGCGGCCGCGGACAACGCGCTGTACAAGGCCAAGCGTTCGGGCCGCGACCGGGTTGAGCTGTCACACCCAAATCAGGCCGCGGCCTGAACGCTGGTCATCCTGCGATGCTTTCGCGAAGCGCCCTCGCTACCGTCCTACAGAGCCTTCTCATCGCTGAACTCCTTGCCGCGCGCGGCCGCGGGAATCCTGCCGCGCGTCTGCCGGTACACCTGCCATCGGCATGGCCCGAGACCACGCGAATCAGTTCTGGAGCTGGAGAGGGGTTGGGCTGCGACTCGCTGGAGCGATTGTGGCTAGCCTCCGCGGTCAACGAGATGTTCCACCTCCACGAGGCGGGCGGTGAGGATGGGCTGCTTGCGGACACCACGTTCGGGGCCTGGATTGAGCGGGTCGAGGCCGCCTGGCGCTCCGGTGTCACGTCGGTCACCTTTACGAGCTCGGGGACGAGTGGGCGACCGAAGCGCTGCGCGCATACGGCCGATGCTCTACGCACTGAGATCGCGTTCCTAAGTGAGCTGTTCCGGAACAGGCGACGCGTCTTCTCCCTTGTGCCGACCCACCACGCCTACGGCTTTCTGTTCGCCGCGCTCCTGCCCGATGCGCTCGGCGTCGACCATGTCGATGCGACGAAGCTCGGCCCTGCTGAGATTGCTCGCAGCCTCGCGCCCGGGGATCTCGTCGTCACGTTTCCCGACCGCTGGCGTTGGCTGGAGCGCTCGCTGCCCAACTGGCCGGAGGACGTCGCTGGCGTGGTCTCGACCGCCCCGTGTCCGCGAGACTTAATCGCAGCGCTCCGCGAACGCGGTCTGGCGGCGATGGTAGAGGTGTACGGCTCGTCAGAGACGGCCGGCGCGGCTGTGCGCCCCTGGCCGGAGTTCTCGTATAGCCTCATGCCACACTGGCATTTCGTCGAGCCAGTCAGCGAGGATGCACCAGAAATTATCGATCGATCTGGACGCCGCCTCTCGTTACCGGATCGCATCCGGATGCTAGGCGGGGGGCGGTTTGAGCTAGCGGGCCGACGGGATGGTGCCGTACAAGTCGGCGGCATCAACGTGTACCCTGACCGGGTCGCGGCGCGCCTCCGTGATCGGCCCTGCGTTAAGGAGGCAGCGGTGCGTCTGATGCGCCCGGAGGAGGGCGTCCGTCTGAAAGCCTTTATCGTACCCGAGGTGGGAACTGATCTGACCGCATTGCAGGCGGACCTCTATGCATGGATTGACAGCATTTTGCCGACCGCGGAGCGACCGACAGCTCTCACATTTGGAT
>NZ_JALNUL010000056.1:0-23458 GCF_026540775.1 Methylobacterium sp. GC_Met_3 | reverse complement strand
CCTGCATGTTGGCCCGGGCCGCGCGCTGGCCGATGAACTCGGCCAGGCTCAGCGGACGGATCGTCTGATCGACGTCCTCGGTCCGCTTCTCCGGCGTCAGCAGACCCGGGCGCGTCGCGTTCGGGGCTGGCGGCCGGGCCGTCGTCATCCGCGAGACCATTCAGGCCGCCGCTTTCACCCGGTCGCGCGTGGCCTCGAAGGGCTGCACGAGGACGCGCCGTCCGGTCAGGTCGTGGACGGTGACACGCCATTCGGCCCAGTCGGTCCGGTTCGCCAGCGCGCGCCGCACGTCGGCCGCGACCTTCTGGGCCCGGGCGCCTAACCGGCCGGCGGCGCGAACCTCGGCGCCGCGGGCGTCGAACACGCATTCGAGGCCGTTGGTGCAGTGGAAACGGTAGCGTGCCATCCCGTGCTCCTCTTGGCCGCCTTCGGCCCACCCTTCGTGTTCACTATATGTTCTTAATCACGCGGGATCTAGCCCGGGCGAAGCGTCGCATCCATTGCGATTTCCGGCGCGATCCCAGCCACCTGCGACCCGGCACGGAACATGGACCGTCCTTCGCGCTTTCCGGCCAATACCCCTCGCCCAGCGATCCGGGACGCCGCATGACACGCTCCGCACTAGTCGCCCTCCTGCTCGTGGCCGGCTTGGCGACGCCCGGACGGGCCGAAGAGGCACCGGCCGACTCCGACGCCCTCAAGCCGATGATCCAGTCGGACAGTCTCGTGTTCAACGGTGTCACCCGCTCGGCGGACGGCCGGGTGTTCTCGCCGTTCCAGCGCCAGTCCAAGGACACGGGGATCGAACTCGGCGAGTGGAAGGACGGCAAGGCCGTGGCCTATCCCGACGCGGGGTGGAACGCCTGGAAGGCCGGCGACGACCCGGCCAAGGCCTTCGTGGCGGTCAACGCCATCCGGATCGGGCCGGACGGCGACCTCTGGGTGGTCGACAAGGGCGCCCCCGGCATGGGCGAAGCGCCGCTGCCGGGCGGCCCCAAGCTCGTGCAGATCGATCTCGCCACCAACACCGTGCGCAAGGTCTACCCGCTGCAGGCGGCCACCAACGACCGGAGCTTCATCGATGATTTCCGCTTCAACGGCCGCAAGGTCTACCTGACGGATGCCGGGCAGCCCGGGCTGCTCGTCCTCGACCTCGACACCGGGGCCCTGCGGCGGGTGCTCGACGGGCATTGGTCGACGATCGCGCAGCGTCCGCTCACCGGCCAGGGCCGGGTGCTGCGGGACGACAAGGGCAAGCTGCTGTTCATCCACGCCGACCAGCTGGAGGTCGCGCCGGACGGCAAGACCTTCTACTACCAAGCCTGCACCGGCCCGCTCTACAGCATCGAGACCCAGTATCTCGACGATGCCTCCGTGGGCGATGACGAGCGGGCCAAGCACGTCAAGCTCCATGCCGCCACCGTGGCGACGGGCGGCACGGCGATCGACGCATCCGGCACCATCTACACGAGCGACACGGATGGCCTGCGCATCCTCAAAATTGCACCGGACGGCACGATGAGCACGCTCGTGCAGGATCCCCGGCTGGTCTGGGTCGACGCAATGTGGATCGACGAGCAGGGCGGCCTCTGGATCCCGGCCGCGCAGATGAACCGCACGCCGGCGATGAACGGCGGCGAGACCTCGGCGGTAAAATTCCCGACGACCATCTATCGGATGCAGATCGACGCCAAGCCGCTGCGCAACTGAACGCGTCTCTATCCGGCCGATGCGCGCCCGGAGACCCAACACGGGTTCTCGGGGTTGACGGGAGGCGGCCGACGGCGACGCATCGCAGGACGCGGAAACAGGACGCAGAGGCAGGACGGAGGGTATGACGATCATGTCCGGGATGCGGTGCCCGCGCGCGGCGCGGGTTCTTCTGGCCGCCGGCCTGCTGGTCGGGGCGGCTCTTCCGGTGCGCGCCGCGGGATCCCTCACGATACAGGAAACCCGCCTCCACACGCCGCCGGATTCGCACGAGCCGCAGCGGGCTCAGGTCGAGTTGCGCAACACCGGCTCCGATCCGGCGATGCCGGTGACGATTCTCTGCACGTTCACCGGGGCCGGTGGGGCGGTCCTCGATACGCAGACGGCCTCGGTGCCGGAGATCGCCGGCCGCGCCACCGCGCAGGCCGAGGCGATCTACTACGGCTATCCCCGGGCGAGCGGTGCGGCCTGCCGGCTCGCCGAGCCGCGCTAGGATGGAGACTCGATCCGCTTGATCGTCCGAAGGATCGCTGAGGGTGGCAAGCAGCCCGTCCGCTTATCGGGGCATGGAGTGCCAAGCGGACCGGCTGCTTACGTTCGTTGTGCCCCCATCGGCTTCAGCGTTCCGTCACTGTGAATCGACATGGACGTTGAGATGGGGGCGTTCGACGTACCGCCTCAGACTTGGGCCTGACCGCCGTCGACGAACAATTCGACGCCGTTGACGAAGCTTGCCTCGTCGGAGGCCAGGAACAAGACCGCATTGGCGACCTCCGTCGCCTCGCCGACGCGCCCGAGGGGGATGCGCGAACCCAGGAAATCGAGAAGGCCCTGCTGCTTTTCGGCATCGTCACCGGCGAGGCCGACGAGGCCGGGCGTGCGCGTCGCGCCGGGGCTGACCACGTTGATGCGGATGCGGCGCTCCTTCAGGTCGAGGATCCAGTTGCGCGCGAAGTTGCGCACCGCCGCCTTGCTGGCGGAATAGACGCTGAAGGCCGGCGTCCCTTCGCTGCCGGCGGTCGAGCCGGTCAGCACCACCGCACCGCCATCCTTGAGGAGCGGAAGGGCCTTCTGAACGGTGAAGAGCGTGCCCTTCACGTTGGTGGCGAAGGTGCTGTCGAACTGCTCCTCGGTGATGGCACCGAGCGGCGCGAACGCACCACCGCCGGCATTGGCGAAGACGACGTCGATCTGTGCGTGCTTCTGCTGGACGACGTCGTAGAGGCGGTCGATGTCGGCGAGGTTCGCCATGTCGCCGCGAACACCGGTGATCCGGCCGCCGATCTGTGTCACCGCCGCGTCGAGCGCGTCCTGACGGCGGCCGGTGACGAACACCGAGGCGCCCTCCCGCGAGAAAGCCTTAGCGGCGGCGAGGCCGATGCCGCTGGTGCCGCCGGTCACCACCACAACCTTGTTCTGGAATCTGCCGGTCATCGTCGTTCTCCGTGGTTCGGCTGCCTGTGAGCCGCTGCCAGAGAGATGCTCCTAGAACGATGATGCGGACAGACGGCGGATATGGCACGTAGCGTTCCAATTGAGGAACGATGATGCGCGCAGACCTCAACGACTACGTCACCTTCGCCGAGGTCGTCGCCCATGGCGGTTTCACCGCGGCAGGTCGGGCGCTCCGCGAGCCGAAGTCGAAGCTGAGCCGCCGTGTCTCGGCGCTGGAGGCTCGGCTCGGGGTGCGGCTGATCGAGCGCTCCAGCCGACGCTTTCGCGTCACCGAGGTCGGACAGACCTTCTACGAGCGCTGCCGCGCCATGATGCTGGAAGCCGAGCGGGCCGAGGCGCTCGTTGCGGAAGCCCAGGCCGAACCGCATGGCCGCATCCGCATGAGCTGTCCGCCGAACCTCGTGAAGGTGGTGTCGGCCATCGCACGCGGGTTCCTCGACCGCTTCCCGAAAGTCCGGCTCCAACTCGTCGTGACGGATCGAGCCGTCGACCTGATCGCGGAGCGGATCGATGTCGCGCTCCGCGTCCGCCACGCGTTGACGAGCGACGCATCCCTCACGATGCGGTCGCTGGGACGATCCCGCTGGATCCTCGTTGCCAGCCCACAGGTCGCGAGCGGCCTCGGTGCCGACCTGGCCGACCTCGCCTCGGTGCCGACCCTAGATACGAGAGACGAGGCGGGCGAGACCACCTGGATGCTTGAGCGCGCGGACGGGACGGCGCATGTGGTGCGCCACGAGCCCCGGCTGACCTGCGCCGACTACGCGGTTCTCTGCGAGGCGGCTGCGGACGGACTAGGCGTCGCCTTCCTGCCTGATCACGCCTGCGCGGCGCACTTGAACTCCGGCAGGCTCGTTCGCGTATTCCGGGACTGGCGGAGCCGGGACGGCATCGTCCATATCGTTTTCACGACCCGCCGCGGCCTGCCGCCCGCCGTCCGCGCCCTCATCGACCATCTGGCGAACGAATTTCCGGATTTGTGAGGGCCAAGACGGGGCGTCGACGCTCGGCCGCTGCGGTAACGCCTCGGACAGGTGGCGCGCAAACCCGGTTTCCGGCAGAAGGCGCCCACGCAACGTCCGTCTTGTCGCAGGCTGATCCCCGTGCCCGCCCCCCTCTCAGCTCTCACCGAGACCGGCCGCGCCCCGCATGCATGCGCCCCGGCGCGGCGGGGCGCCTGACCATGGATGCGCCCGGGCCCGACGACCTTCTGCGGCGCGCCCTGGCGCTGGAGACGGAGGCGGCCGCGCTGCGCGCCCGGGCGGCGGGATGCGCGGCCATGGAGGACCGCCGGACGGCGGGCGCGCAGCGCCCCTGGGCGGCCCTCGACGGCGCCACGCACATCGCCCTCATCGCCACCGACCCGGCGGGTCACGTCACGGACTGGAATGCCGGCGCACAGGCCATCCTCGGCTGGACCGCGCACGCGATGCGCGGCCGGCCGGTCGCGAAGCTGTTCACCCCCGAGGACCGGGCGGAGGGGCGCCCGGAGCAGGCGATGCGCACCGCGCTGGACCAGGGCCGCGCCGAGGAGGCGGGCTGGCGCCTGCGCGCCGACGGAGAGCGCCGCTGGGTCTCCGGCGAGACGATGGCCGTGCGCGACGCAGCCGGAGATCTGACCGGCTTCGTCACGATCCTGCGCGACCGCACGGATCTGCGCGCGGCCGAGCAGGCCCTGCGCGCCAGCGAGGAGCGCTACCGGACCCTGTTCGAGGCCATCGACGACGGCTTCTGCGTCATCACCTTCCTCGACGGCCCGCACGGCCCGCTGAGCGACTACATCCACGTCGAGGCCAATCCGGGCTACGAGCGGCATACCGGCATCGCCGGCATCGTCGGGCGAACGTTGCGCGGCCTCGTCCCGCCCGACGACGCAGAGGCCTGGCTCGACCTCTACGGCGGCGTGCTGCGCACCGGCACGCCGATCCGGTTCGAGCGCTACTTCGCGCTCGTGGACCGCACCATCGAGGTCTCGGCGGTCCGGATCGAGCCGCCGAGCCGGCGCCAAGTCTCGGTGCTGTTCCGGGACATCACGGCGCGCCGGAAGGCGGAGGATGCGCTGCGCGCCAGCGAGGCCCTGGCCCGTGCGAACAGCGAGCGCGTCCAGCTCGCCCTGGCGGCGGGCGCGATCATCGGCACGTGGCTGTGGGACCTGCCGAGCGACCGGTTCACCGTGGACGAGGCGTTTGCGCGGAGTTTCGGCCTCGACCCGGCCGTGGGGCGCGAGGGCCTGAGCCTGGCCCAGGTGGTGGAGACCGTCCACCCCGACGACAGGGCGGGGCTCGCCGCGGCGATCGAGGCCGCGATCGCCCGGGGCGGGGCCTACGCGCACCAGTACCGGGTCCGCCGCGCCGACGGGCGCTACTATTGGCTGGAGGCGAACGGCCGCGTCGACCACGGGCCCGATGGCACGCCGCTCAGCTTCCCGGGGGTCCTGATCGACGTGGACGAGCGCCGGGCCGTGGCGGCCGAGCGGGACCGGGCCGCTGCGGCCTTGCGCAGCCTCAACGAGACGCTGGAACAACGCGTCGCCGAGCGGACCGCCGAGCTGATGCGGGCCGAAGAAGCCCTGCGCCAATCGCAGAAGATGGAGGCGGTCGGGCAACTGACCGGCGGCCTCGCCCACGATTTCAACAACATGCTGGCCGGAGTCGTCGGCTCCCTGGAGCTGATGCAGACCCGGATGCTGCAGGGCCGGGTCGCCGATCTCGACCGCTATATCGGCGCGGCCCAGGGGGCGGCCCGGCGCGCCGCCGCCCTGACCCATCGCCTGCTCGCCTTCTCGCGCCGCCAGACCCTCGATCCGAAACCCACGGACGTGAACCGCCTCGTCGAGGGCATGATGGAGCTGGTGCGCCGCACGGTCGGCCCCGCGGTGGCGATCGAGTCGATCGGAGCCGGCGGCCTGTGGCCGACGCTGGTCGATCCGAGCCAGTTGGAGAACGCGCTCCTCAACCTGTGCCTCAACGCCCGGGACGCCCTGCCCGACGGCGGCCGTATCGTCATCGAGACGGCGAACCGCTGGCTCGACCACAGGGCCGCGCAGGCGCGCGATTTGGAGCCGGGGCAGTACGTGACCCTCTGCGTCTCGGACAACGGCACCGGCATGACGGCGGACGTCGCCACCAAGGCCTTCGACCCCTTCTTCACGACGAAGCCTATCGGCGAAGGCACGGGCCTCGGCCTGTCGATGATCTACGGCTTCGCCAAGCAGTCGGGCGGGCAGGTCCGGATCTACTCGGAGTTCGGCCAGGGCACGATGGTCTGCCTGTATCTGCCCCGCCATCTCGGCGAGGCGGAGGGGGACACGATCCTGCCCGATCTCGTCCACGCACCGCGCGCCGAGCAGGGCGAGACCGTCTTGGTGGTGGACGACGAGCCCACCGTGCGAATGCTGGTGACCGAGGTGCTGGAGGATCTCGGCTACGCGGCGATCGAGGCGGCCGATGGGGCCTCCGGCCTGAAGGTGCTCGAGTCGGATGTGCGCATCGACATGCTGATCACCGATGTCGGGCTGCCCGGCGGCATGAACGGCCGCCAGATGGCCGAGGCCGGGCGGCGGCACCGCCCGGACCTCAAGGTACTGTTCATCACCGGCTACGCCGAGAACGCCGCCCTCAACCACGGTCATCTCGGCCCCGGCATGCGGGTGATGACAAAGCCCTTCGCGTTGGAGGCGCTCGCCACCCGGATCCGGGGGATCATCGCGGGCGAGGGCTGAGGCCGAAACCAGCACGCACCGCGACTGAGAGCAGGCGGCCGGAACACGATGACGCGATATCGGGACGCTCGGGCAGCCTGCTGAAGCTGGCGCGACCGTCCGTCATCGCTGCGCGCGGCTGCGACCTCGGGCTGCCGCGCCCACGACGGAACGCTGCTTCGCGGTTCGAAGCGGGAACCAGACAGCGTGGCCGTTCTTAAGGTGGCGGGCCGGCCAGTGGGACGGGCCGGACCGGCCGTGATGGGCCGAACGGTGAGGCGACAGAGGATCTGCCGTGGATACGCAGAACGTTCCGGCCGAACTGAAGAGCTATTTCGACAGCGCCCACATCGCCCTCGCGCTTGCCGCCGTCACCGCCGACAACCCGCTGCTGCTGGTGAATGCGCCGTTCCACAAGCTGACCGGCTATGATGCGACGGACGTCGTCGGCCGCAATTGCCGCGTCCTGCAGAAGGATGCGGAGAACCGGGAGGCCCGCGCCAAGATTCGCGCCTTCCTCGAAGACGATCGGATCAATGCCGTCCGGACGACGATCGTGAATTTCCGCAAGGACGGGCGGCCGTTCGTCAATCTGCTGTACATGTCGAAACTGAAGGCTCTTTCGGGCGAGGTGCGCTTTCTTTTCGCATCCCAATTCGACATCAGCCGCTCGCAACCAGAGTTGCTTTCTGCGTACGATATCGAACTGAGCCGGACCCTGTCCCGGTTGAGTCCGACGCTTGTGGAGAGCGGCATCGTCATCGAGGGGTCGCTGATGACGATCGCCAACACCGTCGCCACCGTCGCGCAGGCGAAGCTCACCCTCGCGGATCTCGATGCACCAGGATTTCCTTGACGAGCCCGGGGCGGGAGCCCCGGAGGTCCTGGGCGGCGCCGGTCAGGTCGTGGCCGCGCCCTTCACCGGGCCGGTGGTGGGGATCGGGGCCTCGGCGGGCGGGCTCGAGGCCCTGCGCGAGATGCTGGCCCGCGCCCGGACGCCGACGGGCATGGCCTTCGTCATCGTCCAGCACCTCGATCCCAACCACGAGAGCATGCTGGCCCAGCTGCTGGACCGGCATACCGGGCTGGAGGTGCTCCAGTGCGAGGGCGGCGAGCGGATCGCCGGCGACAAGGTCTACATCATCCCGCCGGGCCGGGGCTTGGTCATCCAGAACGGCGTCCTCGAACTCACGCAGTTCGCGCAGCCGCGGGGCTTACGCCGGCCGATCGACGATTTCTTCCTGTCGCTGGCCGTCGATCAGCAGGCCAACGCGGCCTGCGTGATCCTGTCGGGCACCGGCGCGGACGGCACCACCGGCCTGCGCGCCATCAAGGAACATGGCGGCGTCTGCGTGGTGCAGCAGCCGGATACCGCCCGCTACGACGGCATGCCGGTCTCGGCGGTCGGCACCGGCCTCGTCGACTTCGTGCAGCCGCCGGGCGAGATCGTGGATTGCCTCTCGGCCTTCTTCCGCCGCCGCGGCACCGATGCGGAATCGGGCGCGGTGTCCGACTATCTCGACGACCTGTGCCGGGTGCTCCGCGCCGCCGTGGGCCATGATTTTGCCGGCTACAAGCGCACCACCCTCGGGCGCCGGGTCGAGCGGCGCATGCACGTGCTGGGCTCAGAATCCGGCCGGGCCTATCTCGCCCGCGTCCGCGCCGACAAGGGCGAGTGCGAGGCCCTGTTCCGCGACCTCCTGATCAACGTCACCCGCTTCTTCCGCGACGCCGAGCTGTTCGAGACCTTGCGGGAGCGGGTGGTCGAGCCGCTGCTGCGCAACCGCGATCCGAACGAGGACATCCGGGTCTGGATCCCGGGCTGCTCCAGCGGCGAGGAGGCCTACAGCATGGCCATGCTGTTCGCCGAGGCTGCCCGCAGCCTCGACCTGCCGCTGGCGGTGCAGATCTTCGCCACCGACATCGACGAGCGCATGCTCCAGATCGCCCGGGAGGCGAGCTATCCGGCCGCGGCTCTGGCCGACATCCCGGCCCCGATGCGCGAGCGCTACATCATCCCGCATGCCGAGCGCTTTACCATCGCGGCCGAGATCCGCGACCTGATCCGCTTCTCCAGCCACAGCCTGGTCAAGGACCCGCCCTTCTCCCGGATCGACCTGCTCTCCTGCCGTAACCTGCTGATCTATTTCGACGAGCGCCTGCAGCAATCGGTGGTGCCGCTGTTCCACTACGCGGTGCGGCCGGGCGGCTACCTGTTCCTCGGCCCCTCCGAGAGCGTGAGCCGGTTCGAGCACCTGTTCCCCGTCCTCGACCAGCACGCGCGCCTGTTCGAGCGGCCGCCGGGCTCGCCGCAATACCCGATCGACCTGCCCGGCAGCGCCCGGCGCGGCGAGGTCCGGCGCGGTGGGCGCGAGGAGCGCCGGGGCGAACCATCGACCGCCGACGAGTCGGCGGCGGTGCGGCGCGTGATCGAGCGCTACGCCCCGCCCAGCATGGTGCTGAACGAGGATGGCGGCATCATCAGTGCCTACGGGCCCCTGAGCCGCTACTTCGACTTCCCGGTGACGCGCACCGGCGGCACCAGCGCGATCACGCTAGCACGGCCTGGCCTGCGCGACGTGATCGGCCCCCTGCTCCGGCGGACCCGGGACGCGCGCAAGCGCGTGGCGGTCCGGAACGTGGAGGTGCGCTCGGAATACGGCCTGCAGCAGGTCGAACTGATCTGCGATCCGCTACCGGACGGCTCGATGCTGCTGGTCCTGCGCGACACCAGCGCCTTCGAACCGTCGAGCGACCTCGACCTGCTCGACCTGGACGCGGGCGGCGACCATGTCGAAGCACTGGAAGGGGAATTGCTGCGCACGCGCTACAAGCTGCGCTCGACCGTCGAGGAATTGGAGACGACGAACGAGGAGCTGAAGAGTTCCAACGAAGAAATGATGTCGATGAACGAGGAGCTCCAGTCGACCAACGAGGAGCTGTCCACGGTCAACGACGAGCTGAAGACCAAGGTCGAGCAGCTCACCATCGCCAATGCCGACCTGCGCAACTTCTTCGAGTCGACCGACCTCGCCGTCATCGTGCTGGACCGGGAGCTGCGGGTGCGCAGCTACACCGCGGCGGCCACCACGATCTTCCCGCTGCAGCCGGGCGACCGGGGCCGGCCGCTGGCCGACGTCGCGAGCCGGCTCGCCGGCCAGGACTATCTGCACGACGCGCAGGCGGTCTGTACCGGCGGCTCGGCCATCCAGCGGCGCCTCACCACTCGGGACGGCGACCGGACGCTGTCGTTACGCGTCCTGCCCTATCGCCTGCAGAACGGCAGCATCGACGGCGCCACCCTGGTGCTGACCGACATCACCGAGGCCCTGTCGCTGGAGCGCCAGCTCGCGGCGGAGCGCGAGCGGTTGGAGCTGGCCGTCAAGGCGGGCGGGATCGGCGTCTGGGAATACAGCCCGGACGCCGGGACCATCGTGGTCGACAGCACCGCCGGCACGATATTCGGCCTCGCACCCGACACCCCGCACCCGGTCCCGGCCCTGGTCGCCACCGTGGTGCCGGAGGACCGGGTCGGCCTGGAGGCGGCGCTGGCCGATGCTGCCCACGGGCTCGACGAGTTCGAGGCGCGCCTGCGCGTCCGGGCGGCCGACCACGCCCCCCGGCACATCCGGAGCTACGGGCGCCTGACCAGAAGCGGCGACCGGAAGCGCATCGTCGGCGTCTGCATCGACGTGTCGCCGGAATACGCGCTGGCCGAGACCCGCGACCTGATGCTGCGCGAGATGAACCACCGGGTGAAGAACCTGTTCGCGATCATCGGCGGCATGATCTCGGCGGGCTCGCGCACGCATCGCGACATCGGAATCTTCGCCTCCGACATGCGCGATCGCATCTCGGCGCTGGGCCGGGCCCATTCGCTAGCCGACCCCACCGACGGCCAGGGCCTGAGCGACCTCGCGGGCCTGATCGGCGCGACCCTGCGCCCGTACCGCGACCATGTCCCGACGGTGATCGAAGGGCCGCTCGTGGCGATCAACTGGCGGCACGTGTCGTCGCTGGCGATGATCCTGCACGAATGGGCGACCAACTCCGTGAAGTACGGAGCGCTCGGAGCCGAGGACGGGTCTCTGTCGGTGACCTGGGACCGGGGGCCGGACGGGCTGATCCTGGACTGGTGCGAGCGGATGGCCCGGGTGGCCGAGCCGCGGCAGGGCCGGGGCTTCGGCTCGCTGCTGGTCGAGATGTCCCTGCGCCAGCTCGAAGCGACCGTGGAGCGCAGCCACGACGCCTCCGAGTACCGGATCGTGCTGCGCCTGCCGGACTCCGCGCTCACGACGGGGTGAGACCGTCCGCCCAACCCATCTCCGGGTCGGAGCGTGTCACGCGGTCCCGCTGGCTGGGCCAGGCCTGCGCACCGGCCGGCTGACGAACCGGGAGCCTGCGAGCAGGAAGCGCCAGGGCGTCTCCGCGCCGCGGGTGATCCCGATCCGCCGGTCGCTCACCACCTCGGCCGGCGCCGTGCGGGGCGTGAACCGGAACGGCGCCCGCCCGACCGGCCAGCCGTCCTGGGCGCCGGTGACGCCGAGGGCCTGACACAGGCGGCCGGGCCCGGCGCAGAGCAGCCGCGCCTCGTCCATACCCCGCCGGGCCTGCATGACGGGCATGCCCTCGGTCGGCGCCAGCGCCCGGATCAGCACCGCGCTTCCCGGCTCGCACACGAGGTTCAGGCACCAGTGCATCCCGTAGGAGCGGTAGACGTAGACCGTCCCGGGGGCCCCGAACATGCTGGCGTTGCGCCGGGTGGGGCCGTTGAAACTGTGGGAGGCGGGGTCGGTCCGGTCATAGGCTTCCGTCTCGACGATGACGCCGCCCGCCCCGTCGACGAACAGGCCGGCGCCGATCAGGTCCGTCGCCACCGCGGCGGCCGGTCGGGCGAAGTCGAAGTCCAGCATCGGATCCCGGGGTTCGGCTCGAGGTTCGGGGTGCCGCGTCGACGGAGGTAACCCGCGGCAGGCCGCCGGGTCGACCCGCCACGCAGCGCAGTGAACACGCAAGCGACGAAATAGATCGGGCGCGATACACGTCTTGCTGGTACGAGGGTCACGGAAATGCGAGCCGCCGGCCGATCCCCTCGGACCCCAGCATGACGCGCACAGCCGCGATCGCGACGCTGCAACCAGCCGGAGAGTCCACCGGCGCCCGGCCGGCCGTTGCCGCGCCGCGGCGGGTACTCCTGACGGTGCGCCGTCTCCGGCTTGCGAGTGGTCTGGTGCTGTTCGGCTACGTGCTGACCCACCTGATCAACCACACGCTCGGCAACGTCTCCCTGGCCGCCCTGGAGGACGGCCTCGACGTCGTCACGGCCCTCTGGCTCAACCCGCTGGGGCTCGCGCTCCTGTACGGCGCGCTCTCGCTCCACATCCTGCTCGGGCTCCAGGCCCTCTACGCGAGCCGCTTCTTCCGCCTGCGGGCTGGCGAGATCCTGCAACTGGGCTCCGGCCTCCTGATCCCGCCGCTGCTCGTCAGCCACATCGCCGGGACCCGGATCGCCTTCACCACCGAGGGGCTCGACAAGGGCTACGCGCAGGAACTCTACGCCTTCTGGGTGGCGGACCCGATGCTGGGGGCGCTGCAGGCGGCCGTGCTGGTCATCGCCTGGGTCCATGGCTGCGCGGGCCTGTATTACTGGCTGCGGCTGAAGCCCAGCTTCGGGCGCGCGGCGCCGGCGCTGCTGGCACTGGCGGTGCTGGTGCCGGTCGTGGCGCTGCTGGGCTTCGCGCAGGGCGGCCGGGCGATCCGCGCCCGGGCGCAGGATCCCGCTTGGCGGGCAGTGGAACTCCAGCCCATCCATATTGGGCGGCCCGATCAGGTGGCCCGCCTCGCCGATATCCGGGACCGGATGCTCCTGATCTACGCGGGCCTCATCGCAGCGGTCATCGCGGCCCGCGGGGCGCGGACCCTGTCGGAGATCCAGCGCGGGACGGTCCGGCTCAGCTATCCGGACGGGCGGGTGGTCCGGGTGCCCCGCGGCACCAGCGTGCTGGAGGCGAGCCGGCGAAACCGGATCCCGCATGCCAGCGTCTGCGGCGGCCGCGGCCGGTGCTCGACCTGCCGGATCCGGGTCACGGATGGCAGCGACGGCACACCGCCGCCCGGCCGGGCCGAGGGGGCGGTGCTGGCGCGCATCGCCGCCGGGCCGGGGGTGCGCCTTGCCTGCCAGTTCCGGCCCGAGACCGACCTCGCGGTGGTGCCGCTGCTGCCGCCGCAGCCGCGGATACGCCCAACGGACCTGCTCGACCGGGCGGAATCCGGCGAGGAACGCTTCATCGTGGCGATGTTCGTGGATCTGCGCGGCTCCACCCGGCTCGCCGAGGAGCGGCTGCCCTACGACACGGTGTTCATCATCAACCGCTTCCTCGGCGCGGTGGGCGAGGCCGTGCGGGCCGCGGGTGGCTCGACCAACCAGTTCCTCGGCGACGGGCTGCTGGCCCTGTTCGGCCTGGAGGGCGAGCCCGAGCAGGCCGCCCGGGACGCCCTGCGGTCGGTGGACCTCATCGGCGAATCCGTCGACGCCCTCAACCGCCTGCTGGCCGAGGATCTGGAGCACATCCTGCGCTACGGCATCGGCGTGCATGCCGGCCCGGCGATCGTCGGTGAGATGGGCGACGCCACCGACGCCCGCTTCACGGCGCTTGGCGACACCGTCAACGTCGCCGCGCGCCTTCAGGGGCTGACCAAGCGCCTCGGCTGCGTGGCCGTGGTGTCGGAGGCGGTCTACCGGGCGGCTCGCGTCGCACCAGTGGCGGTCCGAGACATCGCGGTGGACGGACGGTCCGATTCCGTGCGGGTCAGCGTGATCGGGAGCCTCTGAACGAGACCGGCCTCAGGCCGGGCACCGCGCGGATCCTTCCCTGAGGGCGGGCGCCAGCGATAGCATGAGTGGCACCGCGGCGAGCGCCGTCGCGGCCGCAGCCGCAGCCGCCCAATGCGGGCCGGCCGCGTCGCCGAGCCGCCCGTAGAGCAGCGGCGCCGCCAGCGCGCTGCCGCCGAGCGTCCAGGTGTAGAACACGGCGAACGCCCGCTCGACCTGGCCGCCCGGGGCCAGCTCCGGCACCGTGCCGTAGAGCACCGAGGAGGTGCCGTTCAGCATCACGCCGAGCACCGGCAGCAGGAGCAGCACGGGCGCCAGCGGCAACGCGATCACCGCCAGGATCATCACGGCGGTCCCGGTCTCGGTAAGGATCACCGTGCGGGTCACGCCCAGGCGCTCGCCGATCCGGCCGCAGACGGCCTTGCCCAGGGCGCCGCCGATGAAGACGAGGGACAGCGCGAGGCCGACCGTGGTGAGCGCCGCGCCCTTCTCCTGCATCAGGAACGGCAGGTAGATCAGGAAGGCCGGCCGGGCGGCGTTGTCGAGCATCCCGATCGCGACGAGGAGCCTGAACCCGGTCCGGCCCGCCGGCACACCATCGGCGTGCGGCGGTTTCCGCGCTGCCGGGCCCGGACTGGTCCCGTGTGAGTCAGGATCACGCGGCAGCAGGCGGCCGACGGCGAGCGCCACCGCGAGGCCGACACCCGCCACCACCCAGAGGGCGTGGCGCCAACCCGTTAGCGTCAGCAGGAAGCCGACCAACGGCGGAACCGCCGCCTTTCCGAGATCGCCGGTGAAGTTGTAGGTGCCCAGCGGCCCCCGAGCTCCGGGTCCGTAGGCCCGGGCGATCACCGCCGAGGCCAGGGGATGCTGGGTGCTGCTGCCTGCGCCGCCGAGCAGCAGGCCGATTCCGAGCCCGATCAGGCCGCCCGAGGCACCCGCGACGGCATAGCCCAATGCGCTCAACAGGGTGCCGAGCGCCAGGACGGTCCGGGCGCCGAGCGATTGGGCCAAGCGGCTCGCCGGCATCTGCAGCGCCGCCAGGGCGCCGTTGTAGAGCGAGCGCAGCAGCGCGAGGGCGACGTAGTCGAGGCCGAACTCGGCCTGCCAGACCGGCAGCAGCACGTAGATGAGATCGGTATAACCGTCGTGCAGGGCGTGGTTCAGCCCCGTGACCGTGAGGATGCGCCGCGTCTCCTGAGGAGCTGCGGGCTCGGACGACACGGTCAGGTTCGATGCGAGGGCCATCCTGTCACCTTCTGGCTGCCGTCACAGGATGGCTGTCTGGTTCGAGGCTGACAAACGACTTATGCTGACCCGCGTGTGAGGAAACCTGACCCGTGCATCGCCGGCTGCCGCCACTGAACGCCGTGAAAGCTTTTGAAGCCGCGGCGCGCCACGCGAGCTTCACCCGGGCGGCGGACGAATTGCACGTCACCCACGGGGCGGTAAGCCGTCAGGTGCAGACGCTGGAAGACTGGCTGGGCGTGCCCCTGTTCGAGCGCCACAACCGCCGGGTCGTCCTGACAGAGGCCGGAGCCGCCTACGCGGCCGAGATCGGCGCCGCCCTCGACCGGATCGCCCTGGCGACCGCCCGTCAGGTGGAGCGGGGGCGCCCGCACCTGCTCCACGTCAACGCTCTGGCGACCTTTACCCTGCGCTGGCTGATTCCGCGCCTGTCCGGCTTCCAGCGGGCCAACCCGTCGGTCGAGCTGCGGCTGACCACCTCCAACGTGCCCCTGGCGCGCCTGACCGAGCCGTTCGACGTGGCGATCCGGGGCGGACCGGAGACCCGCCCGGGCCATGTGGCGGAGCCGTTCCTGTCCGAACGGCGCATCCCGGTCTGCAGCCCGGCGCTGCTGCGGCGCCTGCCCCTGGACGAGCCCACGCAGCTCCGGCAGCACACGCTGCTGCACGCCGCGACGCTCCCGCGGGTCTGGCCGGACTGGCTGCGGGCAGCCGGCGTGCCCGACCTCACGCCCCAAGCCTCGGTGACGCTGGAGCATTTCTACCTGACGCTTCAGGCCGCCCTGGACGGGCTGGGGATCGCCATGGGGCCCGAGCGCCTGATCGCCGACGACGTGGCGGTGGGGCGCCTCGTCCTGCCCTTCGCGGGTCCGGCGCTGCCGGCGCGCAGCTACTACACCTACGTCCCGGAGACGCGCACGGAGGATCCCGCGATCCGCGCCTTCTGCGGCTGGCTGGCCGAGACGGCGCGGCTTCCGTGAGCCGCGTCAGCGCGACGGGCCCCTCCGCCATGCGGGCTACGATGTTTACAGATCTTGGGTGGATACCGGCATTGGTGACGGAGCGCGGCCTGCCCCCCTCTCCCGGGCGGGCTTGCGGATTTACACTTCTCTGCTGGATGCCAAAGGCTTGAGAATCAAGCGCGTTTCCCCTCCCCCCTGCGGGGAGGGGCCAGGGGTGGGGGTGGCTCAGGATCGAGCGCCCCGGTGCCTTCTGCACCACCCCCACCTCCAACTCCAACTCCTCCCCGCAAGGGGGAGGAGAGCGCGTCTCCGCCCGCGAAGTGTGAACATCTACGCCCGCTCGGGAGTGGGGACCTGCACTCGTCTCTGCAGCGATGTGGCCGGACCCAAAGCGTAAATCCACGGCTCGCACAGAAGAGCAGCCCACGCCCTTCCAAGCTGGCGCGCATCTGCCAAGACCGCGATGCCGTGCCGTCTGCAGCCGTCATCGCGAACGCAGCGGAGCAACCCATGGCGGCAGACCACCACCCGGCCTCGCAATGACGGGCCCGCGCATCACGTTTGAAGTGGCGCGCGGCGTCGGCGCGACGCATGGTCGAGATCGGAACGCGCCCGATCCCGTCCGGGTTGGCGTGAGACGCTTCTGCCAAAGGTGACCGCATGGCGCGCAAGCGTCCCCGTCCGACGATCGAGAGCCTGATCGAGTCCCTGGGGAGGCTCGGCCTGTCGCCGGAGGCGGTCGATCTCGACCGGCTGCTCGCCCATCTCGAACTGCCCGAGTACGGCGCCGAGGTGGAGGACGAGCGCGTCGCCCAGGTGTTGCGCGCGATGCGGGCGGCCCGGGCCTTCGCGGAGACCGGCGTTCCGGTGATCCGGAAGGCGATTCCGACCCTGCGGGCCGTGGTGACCAAGGACCACCGGATCACGTGGCTGGTCCGGACCGAGATCCCGCTCCTCGACAACGGCCGGCTGGACCTTCGGCTCGACATCGCCCCGGACCCGGAGGCCGCCGCGATCCTCTCCCGCATGGCGGCCCGCAACGATCCCACCCTCGGCCTGGAGCCCTTGCGCGAGGCCCTGGCGCGCACTGCGCTCGACGCCACCCGCAGCCTGCACAAGCCGGTCGACCGACTGCGGGCGCAGCTGCTCGTGGATCTCCGTGAGGTCGGGGCGGATGCCGCCGCCTACATCGCCCACATGGATCGCTCCCTGCGGTCCCGTGTGTTCACCTACGGCGCGAAACTCCCGCGTTCCTTCAACGACACGCTCACTCCCGTGCGCCGGCACGCCAAGGCGGTGGCCCGCGAGGGCTCGCGCCTGCGCCGCCTGCGCGATCAGGTCGGGTTCGGCGCCTATATCGAACGCTTCACGGCCGCCCGGCGCCTCAACCGGAAAATCTTGTTCCACATGGGGCCGACCAATTCCGGCAAGACCTATGCGGCGCTCCAGCACCTGACGGAGGCCGAGACCGGCGCCTACCTCGCGCCGCTGCGCCTCCTGGCGCTGGAGAACTACGAGGCCCTGCGCGAGCGGGGGCTCCGCGCCGGCATGATCACCGGCGAGGAGGTGCTGGGCGAGGCGAACCCGACCCACACCGCCCGCACCATCGAGACCGCCGACCTGACCCGGCCGATCGACGTGGCGGTGATCGACGAGATCCAGATGTTGTCGGATCCCGACCGCGGCTGGGCGTGGACCAACGCGCTGTTCGGCGTCGCGGCCCGGACGGTGATCGTCTGCGGCTCCGACGACGCCCTGTCGTATGTCCGCCGGGCTGCGGAGGCCGCCAACGAGTCGCTGGAGGTCATCCCCTTCACTCGCAAGTCGCCGCTCCTGCTTGTCGAGGAGCCGGTGCCGCTGGAGAAGGTCGAGCCGGGCGACGCGGTCGTGGCCTTCTCCCGCCGGGCCGTGCACGAGAACCGCGAGATTCTGGTGGCGCGGGGCCACCGGGTGGCGACGATCTACGGCGCCTTGTCGCCGGAGGTCCGCCGGGCCGAGGCCGCACGCTTCCGCTCCGGCGAGGCCAACGTGCTGGTCACTACCGACGCGATCGGCATGGGGCTCAATCTCGGGCCGCTCAAGCGGATCGTGTTCTCGACGGTGCGCAAGTGGGACGGGACCGCCGAGCGGGCGCTTACCCATTCCGAGATCCGCCAGATCGCCGGCCGGGCCGGCCGCTACGGGCATCAGGATGTCGGCTACGTGGCGGCGACCGACCCCTATGCCGCTGAGCCGATCCGTACCGCCCTCTCGGGCGCCCCGACGGCACCGGCGGCCGATACGCGCTTCTTCGTCCGCCCGGATCTCGGGGCGATCCGCTCGGTTGCCGAGGAGATGCGCACCCACAGCCTGTACGAGGTGTTGACCCATTTCGCCCGGGCGACCTTCTACGCGGGCTCGCCGTTCCAGCCCTCCGCGCTCGAGGAGGTGCTCGACGTCGCCCGGACGGTCGACCGGGCCCGGATGCCGATCGAGGAAAAGTTTGCCTTCTCGGTCTGCCCGATCGACCGGCGCGACGAGATCGCGATGGGCCTGCTGGAGCGCTGGTGCCAGGCGCGGGCGGCGGGCCTCACGGTCCCGGCGCTGCGCGGCAACCTCGCGGGCGCGCTCGACTACCAGGAGCGGACGGTGAAGCTCGCCAGCGCCTATCTGTGGCTGTCGCGGCGTTTCCCCGAGACCTTCGACGACGTGGAGGCGATCCGCCACATGCGCGGCCGCGCCAACGAGTCCATCGAGCAGCATCTGCGCGAGACCGCGACCCGCAAGGCCGAGCGGCGCACCCGCCGCAGCGCCGGGGGCCGATGACGGGCGGGACCTGAAGTTCTGGATTTAAAAGGCCTCAGGCCTTTTGCGGGTGCAGGGCAGCGCCCTGCTGTCGGACTATGACCAATCGTCGGGCTTCAGCGCGACGCGCGCCAGGGCTTCACCCTGGCAACCGACCAAAGGGCAAGCCCTTTGGAATCCCGGGATGCGATCGATCCGCGATCAGGCGCCGGCCCAACCGGATGCAGGGCCGCTCGACGAAGCGATGGACCGGGGCCGCGATGGCCAGCGCGACCAGCATCGCGGCGGCGATCAGCGCATGGCCGGGAACGACGAGACCCGCGGACCGGGCGACGGCGATCACCACCTCCTGGGCGACCGGGCCGAACAGGTAGAGGCCGTAGCTCACCGCGCCGAGCCACGCGAAGAGCGGCGCCTCGATCCGGCAGCGCGTGGTCATCAAGGCGAAGAGCAGTAGCGCGACCCAGTAGGTGGCGGTGTAGCGGTACCACGTCTCGCCGAAGCCGAGGTCGCGCCCGTAGGCGAGCACCGAGATGACGGGGATCGCCAGCGTGATCAGGGCCAAGATTCCGAGGGCGGCCCGGCGGGCCTCCGGCTGGTCTTCGACATGCCAGCGGCGCCAGAGCGTTCCCCAGAACATGATCGCGAGGGCCAGCGGCAGCGCCACCGGCAGGGCCTTACCGAGATGGTAGCGCGCCACCGCCATCAGGATGGCCGCCGCCAGCATCACCACCGCCGCGCCCGCGAGGCCCCGCGTCCGCTGGAGCAGACCGGCACAGAACAGGAGCACGCAGAGCCCGTAGAAGATCAGCTCGATCTGCAAGGTCCAGTACAGCCCGATGATGTTCTCGATGCCAGCGAATTGCTGGAGCATCGTCAGGTTGGCCATCACGGTCGAGACCGGGAGATCCCGGCCCAAAGCGACGTAGAAGGCGCAGATGCCCATGGGGATCGACAGCCAATAGGCCGGATACAGGCGGAAGAACCGGCCGATCGCGAAATCCCGGACGGGGGTCCGGCTGCGCGCGTCGAGCGAGTAGGGCACGACGAAGCCCGAGACGGCGAAGAACATCACCACCGCGACCTTCCCGAGATCGACGGATTGGGTGAGCGCCTGGAACAAGGCCCACTCGATTCCGCCTCCCGCCTGTCCGGTCTTCACGAGATGGTCCGCGAAATGGAAGTAGATCACCGCCAGGGCGGCGAAGCCGCGGATCGTGTCGACATAGCCGAGCCGGGCGCCTCGCATCGCTCCACCTGTGAAAACGCAAGATCACGGTGCGCATTCGACAGCGCACCACATCGGAAACAGTAGAGCCATTCCCTGTCCGCTTCACATCCAAATCGATCGCGAACCCCAAAACTGTCCAGACAGGGTTAAGGCGGGTGCACGGCAGAGACGGCAATCCGCCGACACGCGAGGGGGCCCGGACCGCGATCAGGCCGGCCAGACCTCCGCGAGGGTCCGGCGCAGATCGGCCGGCATGAAGGGCTTGACCAAGCAGGCGTTCACGCCGGCGCGCCGCACGGCCGTGAAGGCGTGGGCGTGCTCCTTCGTGGTCATCATCACGAACAGCGTCTCCCGCAGGCGACGGTCGTCGCGCACCCGGCGGAGCAGCTCGAAGCCGGTCATCGGGAACATGTGCAGGTCCGAGATGACGAGGCCGTAGGCATGCGCGCTCATCATCGCCAGCGCAGCGGCGCCGTCCGGGGCCTCGTGCACGTCGCGGACGCCGATCTGTTCGAGGACGGCGCGGACCACCGTGCGGATCAAGGGCACGTCGTCGACCACGAGGACGGGCATCCGCCGCGGATCGAGCACCGGTTTGGATTGAGGGTGCGGCGCGGGTGATGGAGATCCGGATGGCGCACTCATGCCGCGGCCTGCGTGGTCGAATCCGGGAATTCCGACAGGATCGCCGCCTGTACGCGTGCGGCCAACGCCCCGGCCTGGACCGCCCGCGCGTCGGCCGCACGGGCGCAGGCTTCGGCGGCATCGGCCCGCGCCGCGGCGGCTGCAATCCGAGCGTCCGCACGGCGGCCCGCCGCGTCGGCCAAGGTCTCGGCCTGCTGGGCTTGCCGCTCCGCAGAGACGACCGCGTCGCGGGCACGCCGCAACGCCTGCCTGCAGGAGCGATCCCGATCCTCCGCATGGGCCTCGATCTGGCGCAGACGGCGTGCGGCCGCGCGCACCAGATCGACCAGCCCAGTCCAATCGGGCAGCGCCGGCGCCGCTTGTGACGCCGGCGCCGGCTCGTCCAGGCCCGGGACAAGGCGCAGGCGCGTGTCGGATCGCCCATCGAACACGGCAGCACGATCCGAGCCGATGCTGTCGCCGGGCCGGGGACACGGACCTTCAAGAATGTTCTGGACTTCGCTCACGACACACTTCTCACGGCCGCATGTAGTGATATGAGAAGACTTTATTGGTAAATAGATCGTTTAGTCATAGTTCACTATGTGCTGAGTCGCTCGGCAACACCTGGTTTTGACGACCGGATCGTCAACGATCGTGCTTTGCATAGGCACCGCCCGCGGCTCGCCGCTGGTTGGCAGGAATCGGGTCCGAGCGCGTTCCGAGCCGGCAGGCCGCGAAGCTTTTGTTTTGAAGAGCCATCGTGCGCCGAACCGGCATCCGCGTCGGCAGAGAGCATGTCAGCCGCAGCCCATCGGCGTCTCCTGATTCCGTCGCGATCGAACGGGTCGAGACGCGAAGGGGTGGCGCGCCATCGCCTCCAGATCTGTCAAGCTTAATCGAGATGTACAGTATCTACTTATTTTCGCGCCGACCGAAACGGTTAATGCGCATAAACATAGTTAACACAGCGAAAAACATGTGAATCGGATCCGAATCAATCAAACACTGCTTGCTCTCGTCGCCGCAACTGTCCCCTCATGCGGATATCAGTATGGGTGGGTGCAAGGATGAAGTACGTAAGTATGGCCTGCTTTGCAGTGATCGCGGTTAATCTGTGCAGTCCCGCTTGGGCCGGCCGCGGAAACGCCCTCGCGGGCGGCTGGGACAGCACGTTGACGAACGGGAAGCAGAACGCGGCTCCGGCAGCGGCGCCGACCACCACGAGAACGACCGCCTCGACATCCCTTTTCAGCGCCGGGATCTTCGCAGGATCGTCCTTCAGTCTGAGTTCCTTGGGTGGCGGGTCCGGCGGCAACACAGGGGGCGCCCCCTCGCCGGAGGTCAATGCCGCCCTCAGTCTGATCCTCGTCGGCGGCACCGTGGCCTTCCTGCGTCGGCGGCAGTTCCGCAATGCCGAGCCGCAGGCCTGACGGTTTCGCCATGACCGAGCGCGCGCGGCGCGGCACCGGCATGCGGTCGGACACGGCCCCTGCGGGTCTCGCCGACCGGGCCGCCGCCTGGGCCGTGCTGCTCTTCTCCGCGGGCACCATGCTGTCGGCGATCGTGCAGCGCCATCTGTTCGAAAAGGTGCAGACCGCACAGCATCTCGTGGAGTTCAATGCCGGCGAAGCGTTCGCGCTGGCCGCGCTTCTGTCACAGCTCCTTGCCATGCCGGGTGGCAGGATGGCGCTGACGCGCTCCGATCGCGCGATCCTGGTGGTGTCGGCGCTCGCTTGGTTCATCCCCGAGCAGCACGGGGTTTACCTGGCGATGACGCTCGCCGGCAGCTGGTTTCTGCTCACCAAGCGGGCGGATCGCTACCGGGCCGGCATCGGGCAGATCTGGCTCGCCCTCTCGATCTACGCGTTCTGGGGCAAGCTCGTCTTCAAGATCCTCTACCAAAGCATCGAGGGCGCGGAGATCGGCCTGGTCTATCGAATCGGCCGTCTGGTCTACGATGGACTGGGGACGGAAGGAGCAAGCCTCAGCGTCCGTGGTGATTGGGCGATCGTCGTCCTTGAAGGATGCTCGTCCTTTCACAACCTGTCTCTGGCGGTATTGATCTGGCTGTCCATCCTGAAGATCGCCGATCAACCCGTGAGTCGCCCGGCGCTGGGTGCGCTCGCAACGAGCTTCGGCCTCGTGGTGGCGATCAACGTCGCACGCATCCTGGCGATGCTCCCATCCCGGGAGGCCTACCATGTCTGGCATGACGGCCAGGGGGCGTCCCTGGTGGCGCTGGCATCCGTGGTGGCGATGATCGTTCCGGCACTATTCTAGATCGAGGAGCGCAGATGCGTGCCGAGACGCCGAGCCTGACCGCGTCAGCGCGGGGTTGCCTCGTCCTGTTGAGCCTCCTCCTGGGAGCATCGCTTGCGGTCCGCGCCTATGCGCACGCACAAGCCGCCGATCCAAGCGGGATCGCGGCCCCGGGGGCGGGTTTCCCTCCGATCGATCTCGGCGCGGGCACCTCGTTGCCACGCGCAAGCGCCGGACGTCACCGTGTCGCGGCGGGTTCGTGCGCGCGCGCGGCCCTCGTTACCTTCGTCTGGGTCGGCCCCTACGGATCGGATCCCTCGCTGGTCGACACGCCGGACCCCGAAGATCAGGTGTCCTACATCTATCGTGGCTGGAACCTCGGACACCGATCCGCGACCGTCAGCCTCAACGCGATCTATTTCATGCGCTTGGCCCAGGCCCGGCTCAGCACCGGGCGAAGCCCGGCGGCCGACGACATCGCGGTCAAGATCGTCGTGCCGGCCGGATGCGATGCCACGCCAAACGATGTGCTGGCGGCCTTCCGGAAACAGGTCAGCTTTACGGACTGAGTTTGGCGACGGCCCGACTGTCAGCGGTGACCGGCCTTGGCCGGCCCGCGCACGGCATTTCGCGATCGCTGATCAAAACGA
>NZ_JALNUL010000055.1:0-24410 GCF_026540775.1 Methylobacterium sp. GC_Met_3 | reverse complement strand
ACGCCCTCAACACGATATCGACGACGCAAACAGGCCGCTCCTTTTGGAGCGGCCTGTTTGCGTTCGTGCGCATTGCGTCGGTCGAACCTTGCCGGAAAGTCATCTGGCCGCGACCGTCCCGTAACCGGCGTTCGCTCACAGTTCCCACAGCACCGATCTGCGCGACGGATCGTGCGAACGAAGCCGCAGGCCGACCTCGTGCCCTCCGAGGTCTTTGGCGCCGCGCTTCGGAACGGGCCGGGACCTACGCCCCATGGTTCCGGCCCGTTCACCGCGCGAGAGGGGAGGGGAGTGGGTTGACCATGCTGAGCGAGGCACGTTCCCCCGATCCACGCGGCGCGCTATGGACCGGATCCATGCGACTGCTCATCATCGAGGACGACCGGGACGCGGCGGCTTATCTGGTCAAGGCGTTCCGCGAAACCGGGCACGTCGCCGACTGCGCGCATGACGGGCTGGACGGCTACGCGCTGGCCCGCGAGGGCGCTTACGATGTGCTGATCGTCGATCGCATGTTGCCCAAGCTCGACGGCCTGTCGCTCGTTCGCTCTTTGCGCGAGCAGAAGGTGGCCACGCCCGTCCTGATCCTGTCGGCGCTCGGTCAGGTCGATGATCGCGTGAAGGGGCTGCGCGCCGGCGGCGACGACTACCTGCCGAAACCCTATGCGTTCTCGGAGCTGCTCGCCCGCACCGAGGCCCTGGCCCGGCGGCAGCTCGGATCCGGCACTGCGGAAGAGACCCGCTATCGCGTCGGCGATCTCGAACTCGACCGGCTGTCGCACCGCGTCACGCGGTCGGGGCGCGAGATCCTGCTGCAACCGCGGGAGTTCCGGCTCCTCGAATACCTGATGCGCCATGCCGGCCAGGTGGTGACCCGCACGATGCTGCTGGAACACGTCTGGGACTACCATTTCGATCCGCAGACCAACGTCATCGACGTCCATGTCTCCCGCCTGCGGGGCAAGCTCGACAAGGGATTCCCGTCGCCGATCATCCACACGGTCCGCGGGGCAGGTTACGTGCTGCGCGTCGATGAGGGCGCGGCCGGGTGAACCGGCTGCCGACCGACGCGCTCACTCCGTCCGAGACTGGCGCGGCGCGCTTCCAGAAACTCTTCCGCACCACCGCGTTCAAGCTGTCGCTCGCCTATCTGGCGATCTTCACGCTCTGCGCCTTCCTGGCGCTCGGCTACGTCGCCTGGAACGCGCGTGCGGTGCTGGACGACCAGATCGTGTCGACGATCGATGCCGAGATCAACGGCCTGTCGGAGCAGTACAACACCGGCGGCCTGCGTCGCCTGATCACCGTGGTCGAGCGACGCTCGCGGGAGCCGGGCGCCTCCCTCTACCTCGTCACGACGGCCGGCGGTGACCACGTGGTCGGAAATGTCGGCTACGTTCCGGCCGCAATCCTGGCGACGCCCGGTCAGAGCGAGACCCGCTATGGCCGCAACGACTCGGATGCCGAGGCACACCGGGCGATCGTGCGAGTCTTCACCCTGCCGGGTGGCTTCCGGCTGCTCGTCGGCCGGGACACGGAGGAGCGCGACCGCCTGCGGGCGGTGATCGGCCGGGCCTTCGGCACCTCCGTGGCCGCTATCATCGTCCTCGGGGTCATCGGCGGCTGGCTCGCGGCGAGTCGCGTCCTGCGCCGGGTCGACGCCATGACGCAGACCACCCGGGCGATCATGGCGGGTGACCTCGACGGACGCCTGCACGTCGCCGGAAACGGCGATGAACTCGACCGCCTCGCATCGAGCCTCAACCTGATGCTGGAGCGCATCGGCGAGCTGATGCGCGGGATGCGCGAGGTCTCCGACAACATCGCCCACGATCTGAAGACGCCTCTGACCCGCTTGCGCAACCGCGCCGACGAGGCTCTGCGCCGGCCCTCGACACCCGATGAGCTGCGCGCCGCTCTGGAAGCGGTGATCGAGGAGGGCGACGGGCTGATCCGGATCTTCAACGCGCTGCTGATGATCGCCAGGCTCGAAGCCGGCAGCGCAAGCGACATCATGGCACCCCACGACCTCGGTGCGGCGGCCCGGGGTGTCGCAGAGCTCTACGAGGCGCTCGCCGAGGATCAGGGCTTCACCCTGGAGGTCTCGGCGGAGGATGGGGTCGTGGTCGAGGCCAATCGGGAGCTGATCGGACAGGCGCTGGCCAACTTGCTCGATAACGCCCTGAAGTATGGTGCTCCGCCGGGGGGCGGGCCGGGGCGGATCACCGTGGCGGTCTGGCGTGAGAGCGGGCTCGCTCGTCTCGCGGTTTCCGACAGCGGCCCCGGCATTCCCGAGGGTGCACGCGCGCATGTGCTCGCGCGATTCGTCCGTCTGGAGCAATCCCGGTCGCAGCCCGGGCTCGGGGTCGGCCTCAGCCTCGTCAACGCGGTGGTGCGCCTTCACCGGGGCACCCTGCATTTGCGCGACAACGGCCCCGGCCTGCGTGTGGAGGTATCGCTGCCGCTGGCCCAGGGCGATGCGGCCGGCGCGGCGGGACCCGCAGGGGTGGGGCTCGGATAGGGACGGCGTGCTGCGTGCCGAACCGGGACGATGCCGTGCGCGTTCGATCTCGTCCGGTGCCAGATGCTGCCGAACAGCGACACGGTCGATCGGATGAAGCAGGCAGGACCGCACAAGGCGCCATCCGCGTCGGGCTGGCTTCCCTGTGGACAGGGCCCGCGCGCAGCTCGGTCGTGACAGGATGTCACATTCCTAAGATCTGGATCTGCCACAGAGCACGCGGCTCGAAGCGTGGCAGTTTGATGATCGCATCCGAGACCCTGTATCCGTCCGGTGAAGCTTCGGTGCTCGTCCTGCAGGGCGGCGGTGCGCTGGGATCCTATCAGGCCGGCATCTACGAAGCGCTCGCCAAGGAGGAGACGACAGTCGATTGGGTCGCCGGGATCTCGATCGGTGCCATCAACGCGGCGCTGATCGCGGGTAATCCGCCGGACCGGCGCGTCGCCCGGTTGCGGGAATTCTGGGAGCTGGTCTCCTCGGATCTGACAGCGAAGCCGTTCGTCCCGGGTGAGCAGGCCCGGACGGCGTTCAACGAGATGTCGGCAGCCTGGATCGCAACCTTCGGCGTGCCGGGGTTCTTCACGCCGCGCGTGCCGCCCGCGGCGTTCTACCCGCCCGGCGCTCCGGAGGCGCTCAGCCTCTACGACACCGGGGCCCTCAAGGGCACGCTGGAGCGGCTGGTCGATTTCGACCGGATTAACCGGGGCGAGGTCCGGCTCAGCGTCGGCGCCGTGAACGTCCGCTCGGGCAACTTCATCTATTTCGACACCCGGACCGACCGGATCGGTCCGGAACACATCATGGCCTCGGGGGCGCTGCCGCCCGGCTTCCCGCCGGTGATCATCGACGGCGAGGCCTATTGGGACGGTGGCCTCGTCTCGAACACGCCCCTCGATTACGTGCTCGACACCGAGCGCCAGCGCGATCTGGTCGTCTACCAGGTCGATCTGTTCTCGGCCCAGGGGGCGATGCCCCGCACCCTGGTCGACGCCGCCGAGCGCGAGAAGGACATCCGCTATTCGAGCCGGACCCGGCTTAACACCGACAAGAACATCGAGATCCGCAAGGCCAAGCGCGCCATGCGGCGGCTGATCGAGAAGCTGCCGCCGGAGATGCGGGCCGACGACGACGTGACCTTCCTGCGCCAGGTCACCCGCCAGAACTTCATCACGATGATGCAGCTGATCTACCGGCAGAAGAGCTACGAGGGGAACTCGAAGGATTACGAGTTCTCCCGGGCCACGATGCTGGAGCACTGGCAGGCCGGGCAAGACGATGCTGTCCGGTCCCTGCGCCACCGGCGCTGGCGTGAGCGGGCGCATAACGAGGACGGCGTCGCCGTCTTCGACCTCAGCCGGCACGCCCGCGATTGACACGACCCTGACGGCAGCCGGGGCGGACCGATCGCCCCAGCCCGGACGAGCGGAGGTTTGACCATGACCCGCGACGAGATCCTGTCCACGACCTCGATGCCCGCCTTCAGCCCGAGCTATCCGCGCGGGCCCTACCGCTTCTGCCAGCGCGAATACCTGATCATCACCTACGAGACCGATCCCCTCGCCCTGCGCCGGGCGCTGCCGGAGCCGCTGGAGCCGCACCCGGACAACCTCGTCTTCTACGAGTGGATGAAGATGCCCGATTCCTCGGGCTTCGGCGATTACGAGGAGAGCGGCAGCGGCGCGTATGCCTTCTACAACGGCGAGCCGTGCAATTTCTCGATCCAGATGTACCTCGACGACGAGCCGCCGATCACCGCCGGCCGCGAGATCTGGGGCTTTCCGAAGAAGTGGGGCCAGCCCCAGCTCAAGCTCATGAAGGATACCCTGACCGGGACGCTGTTTTACGACGAGGAGCGGGTCGCGATGGGCACCATGACCTATAAGCACGAGAGCCTGGAGCACGATCTCGGTTCCGTCCGCGAGGGCTTGCGCAAGCTCAACATCAACCTGAAGCTGCTGCCGGATGTCGACGGCCAGCCGAAGCTCGCCCAGCTCGTGGGCTACCGGCTGGAGGACGTCACGGTCCACGGCGCCTGGAACGGCGAGGGCCGCCTCGATCTGATCCCCCACGTCAATTGCCGCGTCGCCGACCTGCCGGTGCGCCGGATCGTCGGGGCGCGCCACATGGTCGTGGACTTCACCCTCCCGTACGGCACAGTGCTGCACGACTATCTCGCCTGATCACAGGCCCGCCCAGATCCGGAGGATGCCATGACGCTCAAGACCAAGACCGCCCTCGTCACCGGCTCGACCAGCGGGATCGGGCTCGCGATCGCCCGGGCGTTCGCCGCCGAGGGGGCCAACATCGTGCTGAACGGCTTCGGCAAGCCGGATGAGATCGAGCAGGCCCGCACCGCCATCGAGACGGAGTTCGAGGTGCGCGCGCTCTATTCCGGGGCCGACATGTCGAAGCCCGCCGAGATCGACGCGATGGTCCGGGACGCGCAGGGATGCTTCGGATCCCTCGACGTGCTGGTCAACAATGCCGGCATCCAGTTCGTTTCGCCGATCGAGGATTTCCCGGCGGAGAAATGGGAGCAGATCATCGCGATCAACCTGTCCTCGGCCTTCTACGCGATGCATGCCGCCATCCCCGGCATGAAGGCGCGGGGCTGGGGGCGGATCATCAACACCGCCTCGGCCCACTCGCTGGTGGCCTCCCCGTTCAAGTCGGCCTACGTCGCCGCCAAGCACGGCATCGCCGGCCTGACCAAGACGGCGGCGCTGGAACTCGCGCCCCACAAGGTCACGGTGAACTGCATCTCGCCGGGCTATGTCTGGACGCCCCTCGTTGAGGCGCAGATCCCCGACACCATGAAGGCCCGCGGCCTTACCAAGGAACAGGTGATCGAGGAGGTGCTGCTCAAGGCGCAGCCGACCAAGGAGTTCGTCACCGTCGATCAGGTCGCCGCGCTCGCGGTGTTCCTGTGCTCCGACGCGGCGAGCCAGATCACCGGTGCCAACATCCCGATGGATGGTGGCTGGACGGCGCAGTAGCGGCGTATTCGGCCCCGCCCGCGCGACCGGGCGGGGCCGTGTTCGATCAGCGGCGGCCGTGGATCAGCAGGGCGATGCCGTAGCCGACCGCGCCCGCGATGAGCAGCGCGACGAGGGGATTCTCTTCGACCCGAGCGCCGACGGCGGCGCGGCCGTCGCGCAGATAGGAGCCGCTGCGCTCGTAGGCGTCACTCGCATAGTCGCCGGCGCGGTCATACGCGTCGCTGGCGACGTCGCTGGCTTGGTCGGCGATGTCACGGGCCTTGTCCTTCACCTGCCCGTAGACGTTCTGCGCCTGGCCCTGGGCGTCGCGGAAGCGCCCCTCGACCGAGTCCCGGTTCGAGCCGACGAAATCGCCGGCCGCGCTCTGAACCTTGCCGACGGCTTCCTTGGCGCCGCCGACGATCCGATCCGTATCCACCATGACACTCTCCTGGACGTGCGCGGCACCGAGACGGCGGCGCCGCTCGATACGCCGTCGTCCTCGGAACGCGCGAGATGGGGTTTGTGCCCCCCGTCCGGCTGGAATTTGTGCGCCCGGAGCCCGACTGAGCCTTTGGTGTCAGAGCCCGATCAATTCGGCGATCGCGGTTGCGCCTGCGGCCGGCGAGGTCTCACCTCGGGCCACGGCCGCCTCCGCCTCGGCGGTGCGGCGGCGGACCTCCGGCGACCCGACGAGGCGCTGGTGCAGTCGCTCGTCGACGAGCGCCCACATCCACTTCACGTCCTGAGTCCGACGCTTCGCCTGGATCTCGCCGGTGGCGGTGAGCTTCTCCCGGTGATCGACGATCCTGGCCCAGAGGGCGTCCAGCCGCAGGTTGTGGAAGCCCGAGATGGTCACCACCGGCGGCGTCCAGGTCGCGGAGGCCGGGGTGAGGATGTGCAAGGCCGCCCGGTATTCGGAGGCCGCCGCGTTGGCCCGATGCTCGGCCTCGCCGGCATCGGCCTTGTTGACCGCGATCATGTCGGCGAGTTCGAGGATGCCCTTCTTGATACCTTGAAGCTCGTCGCCCGCCCCGGGGAGCATCAGCACGAGGAAGAAGTCGGTGAGGTCCGCCACCGCGGTCTCCGACTGGCCGACGCCGACCGTCTCCACCAGGATCACGTCGAACCCGGCCGCCTCGCAGAGCAGCATGGTCTCGCGGGTCTTGGCCGCGACACCGCCCAAGGTGCCCGAGGACGGAGAGGGGCGGATGAAGGCGTTCGGATCATGGGCGAGGCGGGCCATCCGGGTCTTGTCGCCCAGGATCGAGCCACCGGTGCGCGAGGAGGACGGGTCGACCGCCAGCACCGCCACCTTGTGGCCGGCCGCCGTCAGGTTCGAGCCGAGGGCATCGATGGTGGTCGATTTGCCGACGCCGGGCACGCCGGTAATTCCCACCCGGATCGCCTTGCCGGTCTGCGGCAGCACGGAATCGATCAGCGTGGCGGCCAGCGCCCGATGATCGGCCCGCTTCGACTCGGCCAGGGTGATGGCTCGGGCCAGGGCGGCACGGTCGCCATGCAGCAGGCGCTCGCGCAGGTTCTCGATATCGATGGACGGCGTCATACCTCTTCATGGCGGGGACGCGGGCCGCCGTCGAGGGGGAGCGCGGCTTGTGTCCCGCGCACAACAAGCCACACCGTGCCCGTACTCCACAGCGATCCGTGACGCGCCTGCCCCGCCACGGCCAAGATCATGCGCCAGGGAAGCGGCCCCCGCCCGAGCGTACCCGGATCATGCCGAGCCAGACCGTCTCACGCCGCGTTATCCTCCGGTTCGGTGCCCTTGCGGGCGCTGCTGGTCTTGCCCCGTCTCTCGGCGCCTGCGTCACCGACGATCTCGGGACCGGCTCGGCTTTGCCCGAGAAGCAATCTGCGCTCGATGTCATGCCGGTGCTGCTGGTCGCCACGACCCGCAAGCCCGTGGGCAACCCGCCGCGGCCACCGTATTTCAGCAGCGAGCGCGGCCGGGGACTCAGCTTCGCGGAGGTGCGTCTGTCGCCCCCGGACCGGTCGCTGCTCGGAAAGGTCTCCGCAGTCATCACCGGCGACTGGACCATCGGCGCCGTGCCCAAGACCGAGAGCGGGCCCGGCGCGGCCGATGCGTTCGCGCAGGCGGCCCTCGGCCGCGACGTGCTGATCTACGTCCACGGCTATCGCGAATCGTTCGAGTCGGCCGCCGTCAGTGCCGCGCGGCTGTCGGACGGGATCCGCTTCCGCGGCGTTTCAGGCCTGTTCACGTGGCCCTCCGCGGCCGCGACCCTGGATTACAACTACGATCGCGAGAGCGCGTTGTGGTCGCGGGACGCCTTCGAGGATCTGCTCAAGGCGCTGGCCGCGACGCCGAGCGGCGGCCGCATCAACATCGTGGCGCACTCGATGGGCACGCTCCTGACGCTGGAAACCGTGCGCATGCTGCGCGCGGAGGCCGGCGAGGCGGCGATGGCGCGCCTCGGCGCGGTGGTGCTGGCCGCCCCCGACATCGACTTCGACCTGTTCTCCAACGGCGTCTCCCGGCTCGGGCCGGACGTGTCGAAGATCACGGTGATCTCGGCGACCAACGACCGGGCGCTCGAACTCTCCGCGGCTCTGGCCGGCGGCGTCCGCGCGGGCGCGGTGGACCGTGCGAAGCTGGAGGCGCTCGGCGTGCGCGTCGCCGACGCCTCGGATTACGGCGGCGGCCTGATCAACCACGACCTGTTCCTGTCGAACCCGGAGGTGCAGGGCGTGGTCAAGCGGGCGATCGCGCGGGGGGCGGGGGTCTGAGGCTCGACCGTCACCCGGTCCGGGTCGCCATGCTCTGCGGCGGCAAGGGTTCCTCCGGCGGGATCGCCGCGTCGGACCCGTCGCTGTGGTCGATCTCGTCGGCCCAGACCCGGAAGCCCACCAGAGGGTTGGGCCCGAAGGTGTGGGTCAGCGGCACGTCCGCGGCGTCGCGCCCGTAGGCCACCATCACCCGCCCGATCCGCGGAGCGTTGTTGCGCGGGTCGAACACGTGCCAGCGCCCGCCGAGATAGACCTCCATCCAGGCGGCGAAATCGCCGGCCGGGTGCGGCTCGGGCTCGCCGATGAAGCTGATGTAGCCGGTGCAGTAGCGGGTCGGCACGTTCAGGGCCCGGCACAAGGCCACCGCGAGATGGGTGAAGTCCCGGCAGACACCACGCCCGCCCGCATAGGCGTCCAGGGCGGTGCGGTCCCGGTGGGCGAACTCGTAGCCGAACGCAATGTGGTGGTGGACGAAATCGCAGACCGCCTGCACCCGGTCCCAGCCCGGCGCGACGTCGCCGAACAGCCGCCACGCTTCGTCCGCCAGCAGGTCCGATTCGCAGTAGCGGCTCGGCAGGAGGAACACGATGGTGTCTGCGGGGAGCGCCTCGATCGTATGCTGCTCGGCCTCCCGGTGGGCCGCATCGCGCGCGCCGTCGTCGCGGATCACCGCGTCGGTGCCGATGGTGAAGTTGCCGGCCGGAGCGGTCAGGCGGCCGCACAGGTTGCCGAACCCATCGCGGTAGGTCTCCACCGGAACGGGGGGCTCGGTGCGCAGCGTATCGGGCGTTTCGAGGGCGTCGGCCCGGGTGGGATGCACATTGAGCATGACCACCATGGGCACCGGATAGGGGAAGGCGTAGCGCATCTCGCAGCCGAGCCTGATCCGCATGCGCGGTGATCCTTTTGTCCGTTGTTGTCCCGAGCCAGGTGCGCCGCGCCAAATCGCGCCGGCACCGTGGCGACGGGCTTGGCGCCCGCTCGCTTCACCCCTACAGCATCCCCTTGGCGGCGCTCAGGACCGCCGGACGAAACCCACGGGTTTTCGTCCGGGGCCCGGCGTCGCACCCGCGCGATCCCGCTGATCGGGCGCGCCTGAGGACGGTTACGAGAGGGATGCCGGCCATGTTCACGCTCGAGATCGAGGGCACCGCCGTAGCGGTGATCAACAGCGACGAGGCGTCCGCCAAGGACCTGTTCACCTGTGCGGGCTTCAAGGAAGACATCCGGACCATGACGAGCGAGGGCAAGCCGCTCTGGAACGGCACCTCGGCGCTCAAGATCCGGGCCGCCACCGAGGACGAGATCGAGATCTTCGAGGACGCCCTCGCTGAGGATGACGGGGAAGGTGAATACGTCGAGGACGCGCACCATTCCGGCACCGATTCGGACGGCGAGACCGACGAGGACGAGGCCGACATCGTCTTCTTGGTCGACATCGACGAGGACGAGGATGAAGCCGACGCCTGAACGCGGCTGAACCGAAGCGCCCCCCGGCCGTTTTCGAACCGATTCGGGAACGAGACCGGGAGGGTTGCATGGCCGATAGCAGGCGGATGGTGGACGCGTTGGTGCGCTCACGACGGAGCGGCCTCGCCGCGGGCGCGGCGCTGGGTGGGCTCGCGCTGATCAGCGGCCTCGCCTTCCGGGCCCTGCGCGGCACCGAGGCACCAACGCCAGCCACGGGCGGTCCGGATTTTACCGCCGTCGCCGAGGATGAGGCCCGCCTGATGCTCCGGGCGATGGTGGCGGCCACGACGGCCGACGGCCTGGTCGATGCCGCGGAGCGCAAGCGCCTCCAGGCCGCCGTCTCCGAGGCCGGGCTCGATGCGGACGGGCAATCCTGGCTGGAGCGGGAGCTCGAAAGCCCCGCCGATGTGGACGAGATCGCCGAGCGGGTGGCGGGCCCCGACGCTGCGGCCCGGATCTACGCGGCAGCCCGGCTCGCCATCGATCCCGACACGCTGCAGGAGCGCCAGTTCCTGAAGATGCTGGCCGAAGCCCTGGATCTGCCCGCCGACGCGACGAGCCGTATCGAACGCGACATCGCCGCCTGACCGTCGCCGCACGGCTTGGCACGCTCGACGCTGCGAGGACCCTTCCGCCATCGGTGCGGAGGTCCGTGCGGTGCGGGACCGGGATCTTATCGAACTGGGCTGGAAACAGCTTTTGTTGCGGGTTTCCGCCGTTCTGCAACACCAAACGATGCTTTGGGGAAGATCTGGCTGATGAAGCGCTGGCTAATCGGCGCCAGTCTGCTTAGCATCGCGGCCCGGGGAAGGGCCGGACAGGCCCGATCGAGAGGGCCGGGACGCATCATGGCAGGATTGTCGCTGCCCGCTTTTTCCCGCGCATGGCCGGCCGTCTGTGCGATGGCCGCCCTGTTGCTGACTGGAGCCGCCGAGGCGGCCGAACCGTCGCCGGGACCGCTCACTATCGCCGCGCAGGGCAGCTTTTTCGTGGGCGGCCGCGACGTTCAGTCCGACACACTCTCGACGCTGCCGGCCTACGCGCCCTCGGGGACGATCAGCGTCGACCAGATCTATGTCCGCTATCAGCTCCCGGTCGCGCCGGTCCGGCCGCCGCTGGTCCTGATCCATGGCTGCTGCCTCACGGGAAAAACCTGGGAGACGACGCCGGACGGCCGCATGGGCTGGGACGAGTACTTCGTGCGCCGCGGCTTTCCGACCTACGTGATCGATCAGGCGTGGCGCGGCCGCTCGGCGGCGAGCCCGGCCCAGGTCGACGCGGTGAAGATGGGCCGAGCCGAGCCCAACACGCTGCCGGCGGTGTTCTCGGCCGGCCGTGAGCCGGCCTGGGCGATCTTCCGGTTCGGCCCGGAATACCCGAAGGTGTTTCCGGGGATGCAGTTCCCCCTGGAGGAGCAAGAAGAGTTCTGGAAGCAGATGGTCCCGGACTGGTCGGCTGCCCTGCCGATGCCGAACCCCACCGTGCCGGCCCTGTCGGAACTCGCTAAGCGGCTCAAGGGCGCGGTGCTGGTCTCGCACTCGCAATCGGGGATCTACCCGTTCCAGACCACCGCCCTCGACCGCACGGGCATCCGTGCGATCGTCGCCATCGAGCCCGCTGGCTGCCCGGACCCGGCCAAGGACGACCTCGCGCCGTACAAGGACCTGCCGATCCTGGTCCTGTTCGGCGACTACGTCGACACCTCGTCACGCTGGGCGCCCCGGCTCAAGCAATGCCGCGGCTTCGTGGCGGCGGCCAACGCCGCGGGCGGCCGCGCCGAGCTGATCCTGCTGCCGGAGATCGGCATCCACGGCAATTCGCACATGCTGATGCAGGACAAGAACAGCCTCGACATCGCCGATTGGCTCGCCGGCTGGATCGAGAAGCGGGCCGCAGTGAGATCCTGAACGGCTGATTTCTTCCCACCGCTGCGGGCTACGATCGTCACCTATCTGGGTTGGGCATCGTTGTTCCTGACGGAGCGCAATAGGTCCCCTCTCGCGAGTGATAGAGGGGACGAGTGCTCGATCCTGAACCAGCCTGTGCGGACCTGATTTTTGAACCCGCAAGCCAGCAGCGGCGGAGGGAGTTTACGCGGCAGATCCAGTCCGACGCTCGTAAGCCGCTCAGCCCGGCTTGCGCCCGCTCAGGAATGTCCCCATCCGCTCCAGCGCCCGGCGGATATTTGCCTCCGAGTTGGCGTAGGATAGGCGGATGTAGCCCTCGCCGTGGACGCCGAAATCCGGTCCGCCAATCACCGCCACGCCTGCCTCTTCGAGAAGCGTGGAGGCTAGCGCCTTCGCCTTCCAGCCGGTCTCGGAGATGTTCGGGAAGGCGTAGAACGCCCCCTTCGGCGCAATGCAGGAAACCCCCGGCAGGGCGTTCAAGCCGTCCACCACGATCGCCCGGCGCCGGTCGAACGCGGCGACCATGTCGGCCACGCAATCCTGCGGGCCGTCGAGGGCCGCGATGCCGGCCCACTGCGTCGATGCGTTGACGCAGGAATGCGCGTTGACCGCCAGCTTGCGCGCGGCGTCGTAGAGCGGCTTCGGCCAGACCGACCAGCCCAGCCGCCAGCCGGTCATCGCGTAGGTCTTGGAGGCCCCATCGAGGTAGATCAGCCGATCGCGGATTTCTTCGTAGGTCAGCAGCGAGTGATGGGCCTCGCCGTCGTAGGTCATCGTGCCGTAAATCTCGTCCGACAGCACCGCCACGTCGGGATGGTCGGCTAATCCCCGCACCAAGGCGTCGATCTCGGCCTTCGGGGTCACGCCGCCCGTCGGGTTCGCCGGAGAATTGACGATCAGCAGCCGGGTCTTGGTAGTAATCAGCGACAGGGTCTCGGCCGCCGAGAACGCGAAGCCGTTCGCCTCGCGGATCGGCACCGGCACAGGCGTCGCGCCCGTGAACTCGATCATCGAGCGGTAGATCGGGAAGCCGGGATCCGGGTACAGGATCTCCACGCCGGGCGCGCCGAACATCAGGATCGCCATGAACATGGTGACCTTGCCGCCCGGCACGATCATCACTGAATCCGGTGAGACCGCGACCCCGTGGCGGCGGTGGATGTCGCGGGCAACCGCTTCGCGCAGGGGCGGGATACCGACCGCCGGGGTGTAGCCGTGATGGCCGTCGCGCAACGCCTTGATGCCGGCCTCGACCACATGGGGCGGGGTCGGCATGTCGGGTTGGCCGATGCCGAGATTGATCACGTCGCGGCCCTGGGCCGCCAGGGCCTGGGCGCGGGCCAGCACCGCGAAGGCGTTCTCCTCGCCAATGCGGGAGAAGGCCGGAACCACGTGCAGCATCGCGCCCTCCGCGCTTTGGAGCGTCAGGGCTTGGTGCGCTCGCCGAGCTTCATGGCGGCGAACGACATCCCCACGGAGATCAGGCCGAGAATCACGAAGGTCTTCACCGAGGCGTAGAACAGGGCCGGCTCGATGCCCGTGTCGGTGTAGAGCACGAGGCCGATCGCCGCGAGCGGCAGCGAGAGCAGGATGAAGAGGGGAACGAGCGGGTTCATGTTCGGCACTCGGATCCGGCGTGCAACGGCGTGCGCGCCCCTGGAAAACGAATCTGCATAGCACCGTGCCGCGACGGTTGGGACCCCGGCGGCTGCAGTTTTTCGCCGAGCCGCTGATCCGCTCACGCTTGCTCAATCTTTCGGCCCGATACTGATCATGGGAGATCGAAAGCGAATGAGCCGATCAACGGTCCAGTGGCCAGGAAAAGGGCCGGGCGCTTCGGGCGCCGGTGCGTCCCCCGTCGATATGTTGGCCACACAGATCGGGAAACTGCTGCGCCACCCGGCCTACCGGCGTGGCGCGATCGTCAGCCCCCTGTTGCTGCGCCACCTGCCGACCGATGCTGGTTATGCCTGGAATGGGGAGGCCGCCCTGCGCGCACGCCTCACGGCGGCCGGTCTCGACGCGGCCAGCATCGATCATCTGTTGCGGAACGCCCAGGACGAGTTCCTGCGCCTGCGCCGGCCCGCCGACGCCTGAAGCGGTTCAGGCCGGGACCCGGACCGTGGCCCGCAGGCCGCCGAGCGGGCTGTCGTGCAGGGCGATGTCGCCGCCATGGGCCCGGGCGATGTCCCGGGCGATCGCGAGCCCCAGGCCGGAGCCGCCGGCATCCTGCCGGGCATCGTCAAGCCGCACGAAGGGTTTGAACACCGCCTCCCGGCTCTCCGGGGGGATGCCCGGCCCGTCGTCGTCGATCGAGACGAAGAAGGCGCGGGCCTCCAGCCGGCCGGAAATCGCCACCGTCTCGCCGTACCGGGCGGCGTTGGACGCCAAGTTGAACAGGCAGCGTCGGAAGGCATCCGGGCGCACCGTGATCTCGGGCGCCCCGGCCAGCTCCACCGTGGAGACATGCGCGCCGAGCCGCTCGACATCGGTGCGGATATCCTCCAGCAGCGACCGCATGTCGGTGGGGCTGGCGAGCTCGGCCGAATCCCCGCGGGCGAAGGCGAGGTAGCCTTCGAGCATCCGGCTCATCTCGTCGACGTCGCGGCTGAGATCCTCGATTTCGTCCGTCTGCTCGATCAGCGCCAGGGACAGGCGGAACCGGGTCAGGATCGTGCGCAGATCGTGGCTGACGCCGTTCAGCATCGTGGTGCGCTGTTCCATCGCCCGCTCGATGCGCCGCTTCATCTCGATGAAGGCGTGGCCGGCCTGCCGCACCTCCCGGGCGCCCCGGGGACGGAACTCGATCTCCCGGCCCTTGCCGAACCCCTCTGCCACGGCGGCGAGCCGCAGGATCGGCTTGATCTGGTTGCGCAGGAACAGGATCGCGACGCCGAGCAGGACCAGCGAGGAGCCGATCATCCACACGAGGAAGATGTGCGAGTTCGACGCGTAGGCCTGGCTGCGCCGGGCGGTGATCCGCATCACCCCGTCGGGGATCGCCACCCGGATCTCGATCAGGTTCGAGCGGCCGACCGTGTCGATCCAGAAGGGGCGGCGGATCTGACGCTGGATCTCGTCCGAGAGGGCCTCGTCCAGGATCGAGAAGAACGGCCTCGGCCCCGGCGGTGGCAGCTTGGCGCCCTTGAGGATGTCCAGGTCGAGGTTCAGCCGTTCGCCCGCGATGCGCGAGAGGGTCTCGGCGTCCTTGTCCTGCGGATAGCTCTCGTAGATGTCGATCAGCGCGGCGACGTCGGCGGTGACCGCCGCCGAGAGGCGCTTGGTCACGAGCTGCCAATGCCGCTCCATGAAGGTGTAGGCGATCACCGACTGGAGCAGCACCACCGGCGCGATGATGATGATCAGCGACCGGGCGTAGAGCCCCTTCGGCAGCCGGTCGCCGACCGCGCGGCTGATCCGCTTCCACAGCCGGCGCGGGCCCGAACGCGGGGGATCCTGGCGCAGGGCGCGGGCGAGGGCGGGATCGGGGGCGTTCATGGGGGCGCCCGCCCGGATCGAGGCCACGGGGCGGTCGAAGTATCGGTTGCCCTAAGGCCTCCAATCCGCACCCCCATCCTGAGGTGCGGCGCAGCCGCCTCGAAGGAGGCCTCCAGAAATCGCGGCGCGCTCTGGAGGGCCCCTTCGAGGCCTTCGCTGCGCTCCGGCGCCTCAGAATGAGGTGATGGGTTGGATAGGCCGAACACGTTTCGGAACACCGAATCCGCCGAGGAACGAAGCCCTTAGAGTATTGACGTTCGCCGTTCTCCGCCATCGTGTCATGAGACGCGATCGCGATCGCGGGTGCCGGACCGCCTTGCACCGCGCCGCGAGGGCCATACCTGTAGCGCGCGGGGGGCACCCGCCGGCCCAAGGCATTTCCAGGCCATGCTCAGCACAGATACCGACATCCTCTCCGCTGCCGAATCCTGGCGGCGCGACGGCCGCGCCGTAGCTCTGGCGACCGTCATCGAGACCTGGGGCTCCGCCCCGCGTCCGGTGGGCAGCCACCTCATCGTAGACGACGCGGGCAACTTCCTGGGCTCCGTCTCGGGGGGATGCGTGGAGGGCGCCGTGATCACCGAGGCCATCGAGGTGATCGAAGCCGGGGCGCCGCGCGTCCTCGAATTCGGCGTGGCCGACGAGACCGCGTGGCGGGCCGGCCTGTCCTGCGGCGGGCGGATCCGGGTCTTCGTCGAGCGGGTCGACTGATGCGCGCCGACCTCCTGTCCGTCCTCAACGCCGAGCGGGCCGCCCGCCGGGCCGCCATCCTGGTCACCGACATCGCCGACGGCGCGCAGCGCCTCGTGCGCGAGTCGGAGATCGTCGTCGATCCGCTCGGCGCGGTGCTGGCCAAGCATCTCGCCTCGGCCAAGAGCGGCCTCGTGGAGGCGGACGGACGCACGCTCTTCCTCACCGTCCACGTGCCGCCGGTGCGGCTCGTGGTGATCGGTGCCGTCCATATCTCGCAGGCCATGGCGCCGATGGCGGCGGGGCTCGACCTCGCGTTGACGGTGATCGATCCGCGGACCGCCTTCGCCACGCCCGAGCGCTTCCCGGGTATCGAACTCGTGGCCGAATGGCCGGACGCCGTGCTGGGCTCCCGCGTGCCGGCGCTCGATCGCTACTGCGCGCTCGCTGCACTGACCCACGATCCGAAGATCGACGATCCGGCGCTGAAGGCGGCGCTCGCTGCGGACTGCTTCTACGTGGGCGCTCTTGGCTCCCGGAAGACGCACGCGGCCCGCGTCGCCCGGCTCACCGAAGCCGGCTTCACGCCGGAGCAGATCGGCCGGATCCGTGCGCCGATCGGGCTGCCGATCGGAGCGGTCAGTCCAGCCGAGATCGCGCTTGCCGTGCTCGGCGAGGTCGTGGCCGCTTTGCGCCACGTGCCCCGCCCGGAGGCCGCGTGAGGTTCGGTCCCGTCCCGCTCGCCGAGGCGGCCGGGCTGATCAGCGCCCATACCGTGCGGCGGGAGGGGCTGACCCTGCGCAAGGGCGCGGTGATCCCGCAGGATCTGGCAGCGGAGCTGGCCCGTTCCGGTGTGTCGGAGATCGTGGCGGCTGCCCTCGAACCGGGCGATGTCGGTGAGGATGCCGCCGCCGCGCGCTTGGCCGCTCACCTCGCCGGGCCGAACCTGCGGGTGGAGGCGCCGTTCACCGGCCGCTGCAACCTGTACGCCGAGACCGCAGGCGTCCTGACCCTGGAACCGGCCCGGATCGACGCCGCGAACGCGGTCGATGAGGCGGTCACGGTGGCCACGCTCCCCCGGTTCAAGCCAGTGGTGGCAGGCGAGATGATCGCGACCGTCAAGATCATCCCCTACGCAGTGACCGGCGCGGTGCTGGACTGCGCCTGCGCGGCGGCCGGGGGCGGCACGCTCGCGGTGGCACCCTATCGCCGCCGCCGGGTGGGCGTCGTGTCGACCCGGCTGCCAAGCCTCAAGGAGGCGACGATCGACAAGACCCTCCGGGTGCTGGCCGAGCGCCTCGCCCCAGCGGACGCCACGATCGTGGCCGAGACCCGGGTGCCGCACGCGGCCGATGCCGTCGCGGAGGCCCTGGCGGGCGCGATCGACGGCGCCGGGGCCGATCTCGTGGTGGTGTTCGGCGCTTCGGCCATCGCCGACCGGCGCGACGTCATCCCGGCCGGCATCGAGGCCGCCGGGGGCCGGGTCGCCCATCTCGGGATGCCGGTCGATCCCGGCAACCTGCTCCTCGTCGGCAGCCGGGGCGACGTTCCGGTCATCGGCGCCCCGGGCTGCGCGCGCTCGCCGAAGGAGAACGGCTTCGACTGGATCCTCCACCGCCTGCTCGCCGACCTGACCGTGACCCGGGCCGACATCGTGGCGCTGGGCGTCGGCGGCCTGCTCATGGAGATCGTTTCCCGACCGCAGCCCCGCGCCGGGGGGGAGGCCGTCGGCGAGGCGGAGGCCGATGCCTGAGATCGGAACGGTGCTCCTCGCCGCAGGACGCGGCAGTCGGTTCGGCCCGGCGCCGAAGCTGCTCGCGCGGCTCGACGGGAAACCCCTGGTCCGCCACGCCGCCGAGGCCGCCCTGGGTGCCGGGCCGCGCCCGGTGGTCGCCGTGCTGGGCGCGCACGCGGATGCGGTCCGGGCGGCGCTCGACGATCTCGAACTGATCCGCGTGGAGAATCCCGATTACGCCGCCGGCCTCGCCACGTCGCTGCGGGCCGGGCTCGCGGCGCTGCCGGCATCCTGCACCGCCGCCGTGGTGGTGCTGGGCGACATGCCGCGGGTGACGGCCGCCCACATCGACCGCCTCGTGGCGGCCTTCGCGGATGCGGAGCCGGCAGCCGTGGTCCCCGTGCAGGACGGGCGTTACGGGAACCCGGTCCTCCTGAACCTGCGCCGCCTCGGCGCCGACATCGCGCATCTGCGCGGCGACCATGGCGCCGGGCCGCTCCTCCGGGGACGAGCGGATGTGCTGGAGATTCCAGGCGACGCCGCCACCGGCCTCGACATCGACACGCCGGCCGCACTCGCGGCCCTGCGGGACATTCAGGCCTGAGCGGTCAGGCCTCGGCGTGCTTCCGCGCCGTGCGGGCGTCGGCGCGGCACCGGTCCGAGCAGTAGCGCACCTCGTCCCAGACACGTGCCCACTTCTTCCGCCACGCGAAAGGCTTTCCGCATTGTTCGCAGACCTTCTGCGGAAGGTCGCCCTTGCGGCGCATCGGCGGCATCCGTCCTCCTCATCCCTGCACCGGCCCAGCGTTCGGGCGATCCTGGGCTTGCCTGTGCCGCGCGCGCGCATCCAAGAGGTGCGCGAGACCCAGCATGACCGCGAGACCGCCGACATTGACGGCGACCTGAAGCGGCCATGTGGCGTCGAAGGTCCGGTAGAGGATGCGGCCGATGAGCGCCGCCAGGCAGCCGGCGGCGAAGACTTCCAGCGAATGCCGGCCGCAGGCATCGATCAGCCGGAGCCGGCGCCAACGGCTGAGGCGGGCGACCACGGGTATGCTGCGCAGCAGATAGATCAGCGCCAGGATGTCGAGCAGCCGCAGGGGGCCGACATGGCTCTTGTCGGGCGCCTCGATCGCCAGCGGCCTGAGATCCGGCAGGCCCCACGCGGTCCAGGAGCCGCCCTGCAGCAGCGCGAAGCCGAGATAGGCACCGGCCGCCGCCGCAGCCCAGGTGCGCCAGGGCAGCAGCCCGTCCCCGGCCCGGACGGCAAGCGCCAAGGCCGCCCCGACCACGAACAGGAACTGCCACGCGAACGGATTGAAGTACCATCCGTCATCGACCGCGGCGGCGTTCGGCAGGTTGAGCTGGTGATCGACGTTTGCCGCGAGCCACAGCGTGCCGGACAGCGCCAGCACGCCCCACACGCCGCGCCGCATTCCGAAATGGACGAGCGGGAACACGGCCAGCAGCAGGATGTAGAGCGGCAGGATGTCGAGGTAGTTGGGCAGCGCGTTCAGCGCGAGCCCGCGCAGCAGGCCCGGCACGAGGCCCATCTGGATCAGGGGCGCCACGCCGAATCGCGGCACGAGCCCGGTGAGATCCATCCAGATCCGGACGATGATCAGCGTGGCCAGGAGCAGCCCGGCCTGGAACAGGTAGATGCGCAGGCAGCGCCGGACGATGCGCGCCACCGCGGTCCGGGTCCCCGCCCGCCGGAACAGCCCGCCATAGGCGATCATGGAGGAGTAGCCGGCCAGCAGCACGAAGATTTCGGCCGCATCCGAGAATCCGAAATTGTGCAGCGTGAACAGGGCCGGGGCGTTGCGCGGGATGTGGTCGACGAAGATCGTCAGCAGCGCAAGGCCGCGCAACACGTCGACCCGCGCATCCCGCAGGGGCTTTGCGGGATGCGACGTCTCAGCGGGACCCGCTGGAGGACGCGGCGCGGCATTGAGCGCCGGGCGTTCGAGATCGTCGATGCTGTTCAAATCAGGTCATCGTCGGGTGCGCTGCGGCTGGCTACGGCGCGATAATACCGCAGTGCAGCGCGGGCGCTGCGGGAGACTACGTCGATCACGCGTCTTTGTTCACGGGCGGCGTGAGGTCGTCCGTCGATGGCGCTTGCCCGCGCTCCGGGTCCTGCCCGACGCGATGCGGCGAGGGACGCTCGCCTCGCGCCCGGAGGCGGTATAGACGCGACGGATCGATCCCGGCCGCCAGCGACGGTGCCGGGCAGGGGCAGGGTTCATGCGCGTCCTCGTCACCGGAGCCGGAGGTTTTCTCGGCCGCCGCCTGCTTGAGGCGCTGCGCCGGGACCTGCCCTCCGACAGCCGCATCCTCGGTATCGACCGCGCCGCGCAGCCGCCGCTCGACGGCGTGACGTTCCTCATGGTCGATCCGTTCGATGCCGGCCGGCTCGCCGCGGCGGTGGCGGACTTCGAACCGACCCTCGTGTTCCACCTCGCGGCCCTGGCCTCGGTCGCCCAATCGAGCGAGACGCCATCCTACGCGTGGCGGGCGGATCTCCTCGGCACGTTGAACCTCGCCGAGGCGCTGGCGAAATCGGGTGCGACCCTGGTGTTCCTGAGTGCGAGCGTGGTTTACGGCGAGGCGTTCCGGGTCCGGCCGCGTCCGGATGAGAGCGTGACCCCGCGGCCCGACACGATCTCGGGACGGACCAAGACCGCCTGCGAGTACATCCTGCGCGACGTGCTGGCGCATGCCGGCGCGAAGCATCTCGTGCTCCGGCCATCGAACTACATCGGACCCGGGCAGGCCGAGACCTTCGTGGTCGCCTCCCTGGCCGGCCAGATCGCCCGCATCGAGCGCGGGCTCGCGCCGCCGTGCCTGCAGGTCGGCGATCTCTCGGCCGGACGCGATTTCTTCGACGTGGCCGATTTCACGGCCGCCTGCATACGCCTGACCGAGCGGCTCGCGGATCTGCCGGATGGCGGCATCTACAATGTCGGATCGGGCACCGTGACCCCGGTCTCCGGGATCCTCAATGCGCTGCGCGATATGACGGACGCGACCTTCACGGTCCGGGTCGTGTCCGACCGGGTGCGGGACGCGAGCACCCTCGCCGAGGGCTGCGACCCGTCAGCCTTCATGGCGGCGACGGGCTGGAAGCCGGTCATTCCGCTCCCGCAGAGCCTGTCGGCGATCCTGGCGGAGGCGCGGGCACGGCTCGGGTGACGGGCCGGGGTCAGGGAGATCGAGCGCAGCGCCGTGGCGTCTCTCCCCCCACAGAAAAGGAGGGCGCGACATCCGGATGGATCGCGCCCCGCAATCGTCCCGCTGACGCTCAGCGCGAGAACCTCTTGTACTTGATCTTCTTCGGCATGATCGAATCGGCCCCGAGCCGCCGGACCTTGTCGGCCTCGTAGTCGGAGAAGTTGCCCTCGAACCATTCCACGTGGCTGTCGCCCTCGAAGGCGAGGATGTGCGTGGCGATGCGATTCAGGAACCAGCGATCGTGGCTGATGATCACCGCGCAGCCGGCGTAATCCTCCAGCGCGTCCTCGAGGGCGCGCAGGGTCTCCATGTCGAGATCGTTGGTCGGCTCGTCGAGCAGCAGCACGTTGGCGCCGCCCTTCAGGGTCCGGGCGAGGTGGACGCGGTTGCGCTCGCCGCCCGAGAGGGTGCCGACCTTCTTCTGCTGGTCGGGCCCCTTGAACGCGAAGGCCGCGCAATAGGCGCGCGAATTGATCTCGCGCTTGTTGAAATAGATGATGTCGTTGCCGCCCGAGACCTCCTGCCAGACCGTGGCGTTCGGATCGAGGGCATCGCGCGACTGGTCGACGTAGCCGAGCTTGACCGTCTCGCCGACCTCGATCTTGCCGTTGTCGGGCTTCTCCTGGCCGGTGATCATCTTGAACAGGGTGGTCTTGCCGGCGCCGTTCGGGCCGATCACGCCGACGATGCCGCCCGGCGGCAGCTTGAACGACAGATCCTCGATCAGCAGCCGGTCGCCGAACGCCTTGCTGAGGTGCTCGAACTCGATGACGTTGTTGCCGAGCCGCTCGTCGATCGGAATGACGATCTGCGCGGAGGCATCGACCTTGTTGTTCTGCTTGGCGACCAGCTCCTCGTAGCGCGTGATACGCGCCTTGGACTTGGACTGGCGGGCCTTCGGAGAGGCGGCGATCCACTCCTGCTCGCGGGCGATGGAGCGCTGCCGGACCATGTCCTCGCGGCCCTCCTGCTCCAGGCGTTTCTGCTTCTGCACCAGCCAGGCCGAATAATTGCCCTCGTACGGGATGCCCTTGCCGCGATCGAGCTCCAGGATCCAGCTCGTGACGTTGTCCAGGAAGTAGCGGTCGTGGGTCACGATCAGGATCGCGCCCGGATACTGGCGCAGGTGGCCTTCGAGCCAGTTCACCGTCTCGGCGTCGAGGTGGTTGGTCGGCTCGTCGAGGAGCAGCAGCTCGGGCTCCCACAGGAGCAGGCGGCACAGCGCGATGCGGCGGCGTTCGCCGCCCGAGAGCGTGGCGACCGGCTGCTCGTCGCTCGGGCAGCCCAAAGCCTCCATGGCTTGGTCGATCTTGGAATCGAGTTCCCAGAGGCCCAGCGACTCGATCCGGTCCTGGAGCTCGGTCATCTCGTCGGCGGTCTCCTCCGAGTAGTTCATGGCGAGCTCGTTGTAGCGGTCGAGCATCGCCTGCTTCTCGGCGACGCCTTCCATCACGTTCTCGCGGACGGACTTGTTCGGATCGAGCTGGGGCTCCTGCGGCAGGTAGCCGACGCGCGCGCCTTGGGCGACCCAGCCGTCGCCGGTGAACTCCTTGTCGAGGCCGGCCATGATCTTGAGCAGCGTCGACTTGCCCGAGCCGTTGATGCCCAGCACACCGATCTTGGCGTCGGGATAGAAGGACAGGTTGACGCTATCCAGAACCTTCTTGCCGCCGGTATAGGCCTTGGTCAGGCCCCGCATGTGGTAGATGAATTCGCGAGCCATCGCGGAAATCCTCGGCGTGGTGTGCGGGATGCGCGATGCGTGCCAATGGCACGGGGCAGGCGCGGGGCCCATCCCCCGTCCTGTACGCACGCCCCGACGATATAGGAATCACGCTGTTCGACTATCAGGCCCGCCGGGACGCGGCAAGGATGCCGGCTTTTCCCCCGCTTGACCGGGCCGCTCAGGCGAACGGGTTCGGGACCGATTTCGGCGCCGCCTCGGGCGCTTCGGCCACCGCCTCAGGCAGGTCGTCGCCCTCCAGGGCCTTCACGATGGCGTCGAGCGTCTGCTTGAGCAGCCGTGCCCGGGCGAGGCCCGCCTTGTCCCGGGTCAGATCGAGGGAGCCGTGGAGGGCGATCCGGTCGGTGCCGTTCTCGAAGCAGAGGGCGCCGATCGTGCGCGCTCCGGCATCGTCCGCGAAGGGCGCGAAGGAATCGGATGGGGGCTCGGCTTTGGCGCGGCGCTTGTCCGGCTGCCTGTCCTTTTGCATGCATCCCTCTCAGAAGATTCCGCGCAGCACGTCGCGGACGATTTTGCGCAGGGCGCGGTTGATCTCGCGCTGGAGCCAGTCCTGCCACGTCGGCTCATGGCGCAGACGGTGCTCGTCGGCGCGGGCGGAAGCGTGCGGGTCCGGCAGGGTCATCGCGGTGGTCCGGGCGCCGACCGGCAGCCCCGGGAAGACGTCGATCCCGGCCTGCCGGTTCAGCTCGTCGATGGAAACCGCTTGCCAGTCGCGTGAATCCGCGTTGCGGGCGAGATAGGCGCCGGCCTCGCCGCTCGCCGGATCGTAGAGGGCCTTGAACAGCTGGGTCGGCACCAGCACGGCGCCCTTGATCTGCTGGACGGCATCCCCCGAGAAGATGACGCCCGTCACCACGAAGATCGAGCCGCGCCGGGTCGCCAGCCGCCGTGTGCTCTCTTCGATATCGGCCCAGAGGCCGCGATTCAGGACCCGGTTCTGCGGCACGATGTTGGCGAGGCTGAAGGATTCGGCCTGGGCGCCGAGCGTCGGCATGTCGCCCGCCGGGGCGAGGTGGCCCCGGTCGAAGCCGCTGCGGACGTAATCCTCCAGCGAGGCCCGCTCGTCCGCCGGCAGCCGAAGTTCCTCGTGGAACGAATCGTCCCGCGCCACGGTGCGGGCTGCGGCGATGCTGGCGCGGGTCAGGTGCTCCGCGGAATAGAGCGGCGTGTGCGTCACGCCGGAATGGAGCACCGCAAACGCCTCGAAGCAGAGCGGGACCGTTCGCGTCGCCAGCTTGGGGTTTGTGAGAACCGGGGCCTGCCCGTTGGAGAACAGAGCCGGACAGGCATCCTCGGCCCGCGCGGCCGAAGCAGACGAAGCAATGAGAATGAACGCGGTGGCACAGAGCCTCCGGCGTGTGCTCACCAGCATACGCGCACCCGCCGCACGCCCTCCGGCGTCGGTCGGCTCCGCCACGCACAGGGGCGGCCGAGATGTCGGACGAAGGGCCGCACGTCACGATCCGGGCCGCCGGGGGCGAGCCGCGGCGGGCAATCGCCCAGGAAGTTGCAGAGGAAATCAAGGTTACCGTCCGGCTGTCGTGGCTGGGCGTAAGCTTCGCCGTTACCCGTAATCGCCAGCGTGAGCAGGATTGTGCACAGACGAGCCGGACTCAAAGGTGGACCTCTTGTGGCGGTGAAGGCACGTAACTGAAAAAAATGGCGACCTGACATTGATCGGGCCGCCGATCATCCGTAACTGGCACTATCATGACAGCGACGGACGGGTGGGTTCTAGCATGAACGCGGACCGCCGGATGCCTGTATCGCGCCGGCCCAGGGCACGCGAAGCGGCCGTCGCCACACTCGAACGAGCGGATTCGACCATTGGCGATATCACCTGAGCAATCGGCGTTGCTGGATCGCG
>NZ_JALNUL010000054.1:0-24764 GCF_026540775.1 Methylobacterium sp. GC_Met_3 | reverse complement strand
AATCTCGGCCCGGATGCGCTGGCGCTCGCGCTCCTCGATTTCGGGGCGGCGAGCCTGCCAGGCCAGAAAAGACTTCTCGCTAAACATTGTAGGCGCTCCCGGCCTCGATGGTTCGTCCGGCTCGCGGTCGGCCCCAATGGCTCGCCGGCCAGACGTAGGATTCCCCCCCGGCGATCCCGGGCAGGTTCGTGAACTCGATCACGGATCGGTGCTCGACCGCCGGGTGCAGCGGGAGCGGCAGTTCGATGGAGCGCTCCCGGCGCTCCCATAGGTCGGCAGCGTTCGGCCCGTATTCGGGGCAATCGGTGGGGCCGGCGCGCAGTCCGGTTTTGCGATTGACGAAGTAGATCTCCGTCTTCGTCAGGCCGCGAACGTCAGGGTAATACTGGCCGTCGAACTCGGCTTCCAGCATCGTGCTTAGCGGGTCGACACCGTCCGGCAAAAGCTTGTTCGCCTCGATAATGACTTTCCGCAGTTCGCGCGCCTGGCTCAGGATATCGGCCAATGCTTTCGCGGCCGGCAGGTACTCGCGCTCAAGAACCCTGCGCCCCTCTGCCAGCGCCTTCTCAGCCTGAGCGTAGGCGGCACGGCGACGGTTCTGCTCGGCCTGAGCCTCCGCGACTTCGACTTCACCGGCAAGACGGGCGCAGCGCGTGTCGGCGACCGCAACCCGACGCTCGACGGCGGCAAGCGCTGTCTCATGCGCCTCAAGCTCGGCCACGTCCTCACTCGCCAACACGGCGTCACGGCGCTCGGCTAGGTCGGTCTGAGCACGGACGGCATCCGCTCGCTCAGACTCGGCAGCGTCCAGATCGCGCCGCAGTCGCTCAAGATCAGCGGCGTCCGAAGCGCTGCCGATGCTTTCCTTTTTCTGCTTTCGACCCATCAGAGCCATGCGCTCACCTGTCCCTCTAAATCTCGTGCGGCTCGTCAGCGCCTTGACCGGCCGAAAATGGCAGCGGGGCCCGGAGACACTGTTTCCGTTATTCGATTGAGCCGCAGAACCGTCAAAAGGGTCGCCCCGTCCATAACGGCATCTGACCAAAGCAATACGGCGCGCACAACGCCGCATTCACGGCATTCACGGCACGGCTGAAGAGATATCTGAGAGACAAGGGCTTGAACTCAATCAGCTTGCTCACACAGGAAATTGCCTAAGGGTTCATCCGATATCTTGATCAGAGGCTTCCTGGCATGACCGTAGGCGCTGATGGCGGAGCGAGAGGTGTGCTCGCGCCGGAACTGCGCGGAGCACCACGATGCCAGATCCCGATCACGAGCCGCTCTCTAAGGCCGAGCAATACAGAATTCTCATCCAGAACGTTCAATACGACGAGGGGCTCGTTCAGAGGACGTTGGAGCTAATCGAGCGCTCACGCGCACTGCTGGAGGAAACCAAGCATCAGGTTCTCCCCCTAAGCCAGAAGGCTATTCAGCCTGCGGGCTGATACTCGCCAGCGCCCGCCGTACATCTTGCCAACGCCCCGCTCCCGGCACCACCGGCCAATCGTGTCGGCGTGGCGGCCGGCACGGACCGCGGCCTGTGCGACGGTCAGCAGATCGGGATGATCGGCGTGGATCGGCCAGCCGTTCTGTTTGGGCTCGGACGTGCCCTGCTGGCATTGGTCCATGTAGGCCCATACCGCCGACTGCGCAGTCGCGGCGACCATCTGTGCGGCGCGGGCGCGCTCAACCAAATCGGCTAGAACCGGATCCGCGAAGGAAGGATGCGGCCGCACCTCCATCAGCGCGGGAACTCCAACCAGGCGCGGCGGCGCGGCGGCCGGGTGCGGTGAGCCTTGCCTGTATTCGGATCAAGGACGAAGCCCGGCTCGGGTGCATCCACCCACTGCCGCTCCGTAGCCTTCGGTACGATGATGCGGCTGGGCTCGGCCCGGAGGCTGACGACCTCGACGTAGCGGGGGACGGAATGCTCGGTCATGCGCGTGCCCTCTCGCTGGCGGTATCCCTAGCCTCGACCTGGGCGAGGAACGTCTCGCAGGCGGTCTCATCAAAGGTGGTTCCGGCACGCCGGGCCAGGGCAGCCCAGTCGGGTCCAGGGAAATCCGTCGTGCCGCACAGCTCGCCGACGGAGAGCCCTTTGGCGAAGCCCTCGAACCCGTAGGCGCCCAGGGCCTGTGCCGCCGTGTCGTCGAGGGCGTTCGCGACCATGACGCTCAGGACGTAGGCCAGCTCTATCGAGGCGCCAGCCGCCAAGGCGCTCTCGGCCACGGTCCTCTCAGCCGATCCGATGATGCTGCGCGCGATCACCACCTCGGGCTCGTAGCCGTCGGTTTTTTCCGGCGCTGGAAAAAACTCTTTCGGTCGCATCACGCGAGGCCGATCCGACGCCAGCTTCCGCGCCCGGTGTGCGCCCTTGTCCTCGAAGGTTTGGCTGGGCTGAGTCCGACCGATCCAGTTAAGAGCATCCTCGCGGTTCAGTTTGCCGTCGGAACGTACAGGCAGGCCGGCCTTCACGTATTGGCTGACACGCGCCTTAGAAATCTTCAGCTCGGCAGCAAGTGCAGCCTTAGTTGTGATTGCCATGAGTCGGCTGCCAAATGTGAAGGGTTAAGTGGTTTTCAGGGGTTGCACCTAGACAGGTCATTCACTCGCGCGGACCCTCGGGGGTCGTCACCCTCCCGAAGAACCTAGAGTAAACTTTGAAACTCTAATTCAACGTGGATGGTCTTTGGGTCCCACCTTCGGAGCCTGCCGGTAGGATGCCGTTCCCCTGGACCGGGTGCAGCGCCGGTCGTAGGCTCTGGCCATGACACCCACCGCCTACGTTGAGACGATCGTCATCCCGACCCTTCGTGAGGCGATGGCAGCACGCGACGATCGCCGCCCAAACTATCTCGCGTGCATCGTGATCTTCCACGTGCTCGACTACATCGCGGCTGCACGCGGCGAGCGTGTTGGGCCAGTGCGAGGTGCGGTCGAGAGGATGGGGCCTGCGGTTTATGAAGTAGCCCGGGGTATTTGCAACGGTACGAAGCACGCAGGCAATCAATCCGGCAATTACAGACATGTGCCAGGCGGTGAACTTGAAGTGCCTGAGTGGGTGTTCGACGTCGATGGTGCGGGCTGGGACGAGGGCCGCATCGACCATCCCGGCCTTGCCGTAACCTTTGAGGGCCAAGACTACTTCCTCGACCACGTGGCCCAACTGCTTCTGCTCAGGATTTGTCGACGCTACCCTGACGAGCTTGGTGCCGTAGATCTGTCGTTTCTCGACCCGGGTATTAGCGCGCACGAACAGCTTCCTGAACGTTCCGCCTGACGTCGCCGTTAGGGTGTGTCCCATCACCCGTGCCCTACATTGCCAGCCAGCGTGTCGAGCCTGGCGATGTTCTCGGCGCAGTCCTGTTCGATCCGGCGCAGCACGCTGAGAGCCATGCTGAAGGCCATGCCGCGCTCTTCATCGGTCAGCTCAGGCCAGCGCTGGCGGACCTCGTGATGAGCCTCGTCAGGATCCTCAGGCAGGCGACGGCTTTCCGCGACCATGAAGGCGAAGATGCTGGGCGTGCGGCTCGCGACTTCCTTGAGAAGGAAGGTGGCGAGGTCGGCTGAGGCGTCGGACACCATCAGGCGACGCGCCTCAGGGCGGCTGCGGGACCGGCGGGGTCTGGGCCGTCGTCATCATTGATCGGCGGAAGCCTGAAGCCCTCAGAGACGAGCTGCGCCCTCACGGTTCTGCGAACATACTCCGAGGTCGACACGCGGTTCTGGCGAGCGGCTCGCACTACTGCATCGGAGAGACCGCGCTCGGCGCGAAATCGAAGGGCTTCGGGGAAGGTCAGGGAGCGGCAGGAAGGCATGTCGAGCACCCATCAGCTTAAAGCTTCATGATGCCCAAAGATGCCGTTTCTGCCGCGTCTGTTCTACGTCGCCATTGCCGACATTGCCGAGCCGATGTTGTGCCATCGCTGAATTAGATCCAGCAAACCGATACGCTCGTAATACCGAACGACTGTTTGCTTTGATCGATTACCTGACAAGTAGGCGTTGAGGGCAACATGGTCGCCGTCGAGCAGCATCTCCAAGGCAACCCGGCTGACCACCCACGGGCCACCACCGACATGCCGACCGATATGATGCTGCTCACACCACAGCCGCATCGTCCGGACGGACTTGCCGGCGATCTCAGCGGCTTCCTCGACAGAGCACCCCTCGCGTCGGCTGAACGGAACGAGCACCTGCGGCACGTCCCGGTCGCCGTGTTCCCGGTTTCCCCTCAAGGGGTCCAAGGGGGGTGTAAGATCGGAAAGATTGTAAGATTGAGAGAGGGGTCTCATTCGTCGTCCCCCTCACCGTACCGGTTGCCCGATCTTACATTCTTACCGTTCTTACAGGGGTTATGGACCCCTGCGAGGCAGTAGATCCCGCGTCCCCCCTTATCGATCTCACCCGCACTCACCATCCGGAAAAGCATCACGTCGAGAGCGTTCCGGTTCTCCAATCCAGCACTGAGCATGATGTCCTTGGGCGACATCGGCTCGGGCGAGTTTCGCAGGGCATTGAGGATCAGGTTGCGTTCATCGCTGCGGCGGACATCGGCGGCGGCGCCAAGCATGGTCCAAGCGCCGGTGGTCCGGTCGAAGGACAGGGCGCTCTCGATCTCCTCGATATCGCGTCCGCGCCCGTAGAGCGTAGTCCCCTGGCTATCCCTAGCCAGCACCAGCGTCGTGTCGGCCGTGCCAGTAAGCCCCGTCGAGCCGGACAGGCAGTCGAACGGATCCTCCGCCTCGGCTTTGCGGGTGTGGTGGATCACCACCACGGCAACGCCGAACTCGGCGGCCAGACCTTGTAGCCCCTCCAGGGATCGCACGTCGTAGTCGTAGATCCCCTCGTTGCCTTTCATGGCCGGCCGGACCTTGTTGAGCACGTCCACGATCACGAGGCGCGGATCCGGCTGGCTCTCAATCCAGGCGCGGATGTCATCGAGGCCACCGTCGTCGAGCCGACGGCAGTTCAGATCGTAGTGCAATCTTACAGGCTTCTTACCGGTGGGCAGCAGTTGGCCCAGCCGCTTCTGAAGCCGGCGCTTGTTGTCCTCCAGCGCGAGGTAGAGAACATCACCCTGCTCGACCTCGATGTTGCCGAGCGCGACACCGCCCATGGCCACCGCGATGGCGGTCCCGAGCAGAAACCACGACTTGCCCAGCTTAGGCTTGCCGCCGAACAGGGTTAGCCCTTCGGCGAAGATGCCGGGGACGATGTAGCGGATGGGCGGCAACACCTCGTCCATCAGTTCTGCGGCAGTAGCGGATCCGAAGCGGCGCGCTTGCGGCTTGGGAGGCAGCGGCGGCAGACGCTCGATCTTGTAAGCGGCTTCAGCCATTGGCCACCTCCATCGCGACATCATTGAGATCGGCACCCGCGACGATGGGGTGCACGAGGAACACCTCCTTGCCGGCCCGTCGCCACCGGTCGGAACACAGCTCGGATGCGCTCCGCCCCGCCGGATCGTCATCGACCGCGATCCAGAGGCATTCGATCCCGGACAACACCGGGAAGCTGGTGATCCCGCCCGCGTTCAGGAGCGACCAGACGGGGGTGTCCCCAAACTCGGGGAGACCCTGAAGCGAGAGCGTAGTTTCGATGCCCTCACCGATGCCGAGGCAGGTGGTCACTTCCTCGTCGGCGGTGAGTTTTACGGCGCCGCCGCGAATGCTTCCGAGGGCGAGTCGGTCCTTGCCACTGACCTCGATCTTCCGCCCTTCGAGGTTCAGCGCCGTCCGGTGGATCGCCTGCGGCCGGTTGGTGACGACGTTCCGGACCAACCCGACCATGGCCGGGGTACGGCTACCCGCGAACGGGCAGGACGGATGAAACCGCAGAACTTCGTGTACATTGTCCACGAAGTCGAGGCCGCGGTGATCAAGGTGCCTGGCGACCGGCGACTCGGCCGGCTGCCGGGCCTCCCGCCAGATCCGAAGCGCGAGCGCCGTGCGGTCGGAGCCTGCTTCAAGTTGTACATTGTCAGACTTGAAATCTCCCGACGGCTGGAGAACTTTCGCGTCGACGCGAAAATTAGATCTAACCGCCGGCGGTTGATTTCTACCGGCGCCAGTAGAACCACTGTTTACATTGTCATCAGTGATTCCGAGCTGCTCGCGGACATAGTCCCGGCAGGCGCCAAACTCATCACCGGCATGGCTGTGCAGGGTGAACCCGCCCGGTGCTGAGGCGTCGAACAGGATGCTGAGTGAGCGGTCTTGGCGGCTATGGTACGGACCGGGGCAGACGATGCCCCGGCCGACCACTTCACCACCGAGCGCGCGCGCTGCGAAGCGAAGGTCCATCATCGGCTCTCCTCCAGCATATCAGAGATCCGACCGATGAAAGCCCGTTCCGACTCTTCGGCCACACGCGCAACGGCCAGAGCGTCCGACGGCAGCAAGGCCTCGATCTCAGTTCGCAGGAGGCGGCGCAGGATGCCGGCGGGCATGGCCTCGGCCTCGACCGTCTCTCGGACGTGCGGCGCACGCCGGTCACCGGCTTTTCGAGGTTTCGCGGGCAGGTCGTAAAACTCGATCTGCTCCAGTGTGATCCCGAGCCGGGTGAACGACATGTCCACGTCGGCGAGCAGGTGGCTGCGCAGCTCGCGCTCCAGCGCCACGTCGATCAGCACGCCGGCCGGATCGAAGTCGCCGATGTAGAAGATCACTACCGGCTTGCCGTCGCGGCGGGCGTTGATGCTCTCGGCGGCTTGGTAGGCCAGCGAGATGGAGGAGAACCCGCCGCACGGGTACAGGCTGACGGCAAGCTCCTCGCAGTCGCCCTGGATCGTGCCGGCGATCGACCGGCTCTCCGTCCAGACCTCCACGTAGTGGTGGGCCATCTGCCAGAGATCTGCGCGGTAGAGCCCCTGCACCCGGCGCAGGAAGTCGCCCGTGCCGGAGAACGTGTCCACGAAATAGCCGCGGCGGGTCGCGTCCGTGATCCACCCGTAAGGCAAGGTGCCGGCCCGGCGCATCTTCACAATCCGGTCCTGAACCTGCGCGTAGCCCGCGTCGGACTTCTCGACCGGCTCGGGCAGGCGCGGGTTCGTCATCCGGTAGAAGACGTGGCGGACCGACTGCGGGTGGTCCTCGGCGAGCACGTCGAGGATCTGCTGCTCAAGCTGCCCGACCTGGGCAGCGGTGCGCCGGACCCGCTTTATCCGGCCCGCCTGATAAGTTGGATTGAGGACAGGGGCGTTCATGCAGCACCCCCGTTCACTGAAGGCCGAAGCGTTGCCGCGGCTTGGCTAGCGGCCAGGAGTGCCCGACCGGCGCACCCAAGAGCGTGGGCCATACCGGGACCGTCTTGGGCGGCGGCGAGGTGGGCGGCGGCCTCCGCGTACCGAGCGGCTAAGCCGGCCCGCTCGGCAACCGCATCGAAGGTGAGCGGCGTGCCGGGGTTGGTTCTGGAGAGCGTCATCGTGCGCCCTCCCTCAGGAATGCGCGGGCCGCAACGCGCCCGGCAACGACGGCGATGACGAAACCCTGAGGGTCCATAACCGCTGTCAGGGCGCTTGCCAGGGAGGGGCGTTCCGCCCTATCTCTGACCTCGGTTCTTTGGTCGGGACCACCAATCTTGACGCCGTTGCGGGCTCCAACCCCCGCAGCGGCGTTGCTCTTTTTAACACCCACGACATGTTCCTTTCGTCGCTGTGCGACGAGGAACGAAAGTCAGCTAAATCAACGGGCTATCGATGCCTTCCAAGCTGAATACCCGGGTTCGATTCCCGGTACCCGCTCCACGCCTGTCTCTGCCGTTAAGCACGCGCCGCGCATCCGCAGCGAGCCCGTCGGTCCGAGCCGCCGCGCAACCTCTTGAGAGCGTAGACCGGCGCTTGTACCTGTCGTTCAGGTAGCGATGCCGAACTTTTTCGCTCTAAGCAGCAATGCTACGGCCCGCTCTCGGCGGCCGTCCGGATGTAGATTGGCGGGTCCCCCTGGTCCGGGCCGTCGCATCATCATGCGTTCCAACTACATCCCCGACGGCGACGACACGCACGTCGGCTGGCAGCTCTGCTTGGTTCAACCGCCGCGGAGTGTCGGCATGACCGATCCAACTGACTTGGCGGATCGGCTCGCTGCCCTGGAAGCCGACAACGCCCGCCTGCGTCGGCTGCTGGATGGAGCGGGTACGCCCGACGGCCTGCGTCACGGATTGCGCAACACAACGGCGATGATGCGCACGATCATGCACCGATCCGCCGAGAGCGCCGGCGATGTCGAGGGCTACGTGGCGCATCTCGATGGACGGTTCAGAGCCGTGATGCAGGTGCAGGCCGCCACGGATGTGCAGGGCGAGGCGGACCTGCACAGTCTCGTATCGGACGAACTGCTGTTCCACCTCGTGCGGGAAGGCGAGCAGGCTACGATCAGTGGTCCGCGGTTGCGGCTCAGGCCGAAGGCGGCGCTGGTCCTGGCCCTGGCGCTGCACGAGTTGACCAGCAACGCGGTCGAGCACGGCTCCCTGGCCCTGCCGCAGGGGCATGTCGATGTCCGATGGCGGATCCAGCCGCTGGACGGTCCCGGGTCGGGCGAACCGATGCTTCACCTGGACTGGAAGGAGTGGGGCGGCGTCGCGGTGGCCGAGCCGGCGCGGCTTCGGCACGGAGGTCCTGTACGAAATGCTGGTCTACGAGTTCGAAGCACAGGCCGCACTCGATTTCGAGGTGGACGGCCTGCGCTTCAGCCTGCGTCTGCCGCTCGTGCCGACGGTCGGACGCGTGATCGCGGTCGCCGATGCCGAGGCATCGCGCGATCCCTGAATCACCACCTGTCCGGAGATGTCCCCGACCTCACAGTTGTTCGATGCGCCGGCTCCGACGGGGGTCAGGTCGCTCAGTGGGATCGTGACCCTCGACAGGTCGAGCGGCGCCGTCGGGCCGGCCGGGAAGGTCGCCTCCCAGCCCGCGCCGAGGGCCTTCGACAGCGCCACGAAGTCGGTCGACGTCGCCGCTCTCGCTGAGGCGCCGCAGCGCAGCGGAGGCCTCGAAGGAGTCCTCCAGATTGCGCGGCGATCCCTGGAGCCCTCCTTCGAGGCCTGCTAGCGCGGGCATCTCAGGATGAGGGGATCGGATGGGATGGTCCCGGCATGGCAGGCGGTCGTGTACTGCGTGCAACACCATCGGGCACGACTCGCACAGCATATCGCGAGCTCAGGACGCCCTCCGCAGGGTGATCCGCGTCAGCTCGGACGGGCGCCCGAGGCGGAGGGCGAAGCCGGGCCAGAGCGCGGTTCCGTTGCTGACATAGAGCAGCATGGTCCCGACCCGGTATGCGCCCGAGACGAACCCGGCATTGCCCCGTGCCACCAGCCGGTCCAGGCCGCGGATCATGCCGCCATGGGTATGGCCGGAGAGCTGCAGTGCCACGCCGCGCGCCGCGCTTTTCGCGGCGTTCGCCGGCTGGTGGTCCAGCAGCACGATCGGTGCGCCGCCAGGTGCACCCGCGAGGGCGGCGTCGAGGTCCGGACCCGGGTGACCGGTTGCGCGCGCCGAGCGATCGGTGACTCCGGCCAACACCAGCGCGCCGCCGTCGCGCCGCAGGACCGTGTGGGCATTGGAGAGGATGCGGATACCCAGCCCTGCCAGATGGCGCATCCAGCCATCGAAATCGAAAAAGTACTCGTGGTTGCCGGGCACGGCCCAGACGCCGTCTCGCGCTCGCAGGGCGTGCAACGGCTCCACGTCGTTCCGCCGGGCTTCCAGCGAACCGTCGATGAAGTCGCCGGTCACGACGATCAGGTCGACCTTGAGGTCGTTGGCGCGCGTGACCACGGCCCGCGCCCAGGCGGCCGTGAACAGGCGGCTGATATGCAGATCCGTCAGGTGCAGGATCGTGTAGCCGTCGAAGCCGGGCGGCAGGCCTGGGATCGTCACGGGGACTTCCTTCAATGGCGGGACGCGCACGGCCTGCCGCACTGCGACCGCCGCGAGGAGCACGGCCGTGAAGCCGACTGCGAGGCGCCACACGGTCGGGATCGCCCAATCGCCGCCGGGCAGGGCCATCGACGCCAGCGCGACGAGATCGAGGGCGAGCTGCAGGGGCGCGGCCAGCGCGATCGCGCCGAACACGCCGTTGAATAGGATCACCACCGGGCGCGGGAATTCCGGCGCGAAGACAGATCCGGAGGAGAGCCGGCTCCACAGGTGGTACTGCGAGGCGGCCAGGAGGATCGCGGCGAGGCCGAGCCGGAGCGCGAGCGGCCACGGCAGGGGCCACACCATCCGCGCGATAACGTAAATGGCGGGCAGGCTGGGGATCAGGCGGATCATGGCCGGCTACATGGACCGGGCGCCGACCGGAAGGCAAAGCTTGCGGCCGGGTTGGCCATGGTGCCCCCTGTCTGACGCCGCCAAAACCGACGCGCCGCACGCCCTGTGTCGGATCACGCGCGGGCCAGGGCCGCCGCAAACTCCGCCTCCGGCAGATGCGCACCGCCCGTGGTCCAGACCACGTGAGTGGCGGAAACCACATCCGCCGGCGGAGTCTCAGCAAGGAACCGGTTAAGCGCGGCGAAGCCTGAGGCCGCCGAGGGTTCGAGGCGCATCCCCGCGCCCGACCACAGCACCTTCAGCCAGCGGAACAGATCCGCGTCGGGGACCGTCACCACCGCGTCGATCAGCCTGCCGACGGTGCGGGCGACCAGCAGGGAGGCGCTCGCCACCGCCAGCCCATCGGCCGCCGTCCGGTTGTCGAGCCCAGCCTCGTAGACGCTGACGGACCGGTCGAGACCGGAGGCGAGCTGCACGAGCATGCAGGGTGCGGCCACCGGTTCCACGAAGACCGGCCGCACGGCATCGCCGAACAGCAGCGTCAGCCCGAAGGTCACGCCCCCCGGCGCGCCGCCGACGCCGCAGGGCAGGTAGACGTAGAGCGGATGCGCCGCATCGACGGCGATCCCGGCCTCGGCGAGCTGGCGCTGAAGGTCGAGCGCCGCCGCCGCATAGCCAAGGAACAGGTCGACCGAATCCTCGTCGTCGACAAAATGAGCGTCGGAGCGGTCCTGGAAGGCCTCCCGCGCGGCGGCGACCGCGAGACCGTAATCCCCCGGATGCTCGACGACGCGCGCGCCGAGCTCGCGCAGGCGCTGCTTCTTCCAGGCCTTGGCGTCGTGTGACATGTGCACCTCGACCGCGAAGCCAAGGGCGCGGCCCATCACGCCGACGCTGAAGCCGAGATTGCCGGTGCTGCCGACCGCGACCGTGTGGCGGGCGAACAGATCGCGGAAGACGTCGGATGCGAACGCCGCGTAGGACAGGCCGGGCCGCAGGAGACCGGCCGCCTCAGCCAGCGTCTCCGCATAGGCCAGGACCTCGTAGACGCCGCCCCGGGCCTTGATGCAGCCGGTAACCGGCAGGTCGTGATCGGCCTTGACCCAGACGGAGCCCGGGGCGTCGCCCAGCAGGGTCCGGCTGAGGTCGGGCGCGACGGGCAGCAACGGCGAGTCGATCCTCCCATCTTCGGTGCCGTCGAACAGTTGCGCCAGGAGCGGGTCGAAGCGGCGCCAGCGCGCCTCCGCCTGGCGCATGTCGGCTTCGGAGAATGCCGACGCGGCCAGCACCGCGGCGGCGTCCTGGCGGTGCGGATTGCGCCAGACGGTCGGCTCGGCCCGTCGCACGGGCGCCGGTATAGGTGGCTCACCGGAGGTCCCGCGCGGCGTAGCGTTGACGGTCATGGCATCGTCCTCTCGCGTGTCCAGCCCGGGGCTCAGCGGCCGCCCCGATGCACGACGAGCGGGCCGAAGGCTTGGCAGACCGGCATGAGCTCGATGACGTTGATGTTCACCCGGGCCGGCCGGGTGGCGGCCCAGCACACCGTGTCGGCAACGTCGTCGGGCGTCAGCGCGTCGGCACCGTCGTAAACGCTTGCCGCACGGGTGTCGTCGCCGCGGAAGCGTACGTTGGAGAACTCGGTGCCGCCGACGAGGCCCGGGTCGATCTCGGTGACCCGCACCCGCGTGCCGACGAGATCGGCGCGCAGGTTGAGCGAGAACTGCCGGACGAACGCCTTGGTAGCCCCGTAGACGTTCCCACCGGGATAGGGATAGCTCGCAGCCGTCGATCCGATGTTGACGACGTGGCCGGTGTCGCGGGCGACCATCCCGGGCAGCACCGCGCGGGTCACGTACATCAGGCCCTTGACGTTGGTGTCGACCATCGCCTCCCAGCCGTCGAGGTCCGCGGCCTGTGCGGGTTCGAGCCCGACCGCGAGGCCGGCATTGTTCACGAGCACGTCGATGTCGGCGAAAGCCGCGGGGAGGCCGGCGACCGCGTCCTCGACCGCCGGCCTGTCCCGGACGTCGAGTTCGAGGGCATGGACCACGTGGTCGCCGAGTTCGTCGACCAAGGCCCGAAGCCGATCGCGACGGCGCCCGGCCGCGACGATCGTCTGTCCGGCCTGCGCGAAGCGCCGCGCGATCGCGAGGCCGAAGCCCGATGTCGCGCCGGTGACGAGAATGCTCATGTCGATCTCCTGCCCGTGCCGGGGGTATCAGGCTGCGTCGTCCTTGACGTAGGACGCAAGCCCGTTGCCGAAGGACCACTCGTCGCGCGCGTTCAGCGAGAGGACGATCAGCACGTCCTCCGGGCGCAGGCCGGGATCCGCCACGAGGTTGTCGGTGATCGCCCGATAGAGCGCCTTCTTCTGCGCCGTGTCCCGCCAATTCCCGGCGATAATGTTGATGATCACGAGGTCGTCGGTGCGGTGGAGGCCGAGATAACTGGAATCGTAGATCAGCTCGTCCCGCTCGTGCTGGTGGATAAGTTGGAAGCGATCGTCGGCCGTCACACCGAAGGCCTCGATCAGGCCGCCACGGACGCCGTCGGAGACGGCACGGATATGCTCCGACGACTGACCCTTGATCAGCGAGATACGGACCAGGGGCATGAACGATCAACCGCTCATGCAGAGCCAAGTCCAGAGGCTTCAGGCGGGCATCACCGGCCTGACGGCCGAGACTCTGCATGAGGTCGGCCCCCTGGTCTGCGTGCTGGTCGAGCAGGTTCCGCTGTCGGGATGGAGCGTGGGCGGCGAACCGGTGACCTGGGCCGCACAGGTGGATGCCATCATCAGCGCGGAGACGAACACATCCGAGGAGAAGGCACGGTTCATTGCCGAGACGAGCCGCCTCCTGAAGGATGTTCTCGGTTCTGGCCTCGCCGAAGTCTCCTATGTGGAGATCCACGAAGTGCCGAAGGACTCGTGGGTATATGATGGCCTGACCCAAGCTCACCGAGCGCAGCACCGCTGAGCCCGCCCGCGGAGACGTCAGCCTCCACCGCGCATGCAACCGCTGCACCCGTCGCTCGTTGGCGGAGTTAGGGGCGGACCATTCCGATCGAGGCAGGTCGGTGTCGAAATTGAAGAAACACACGGCGCACCTGATCGCCGTCCATCAGAAGCGCGAGGCCGTCCGGGTCTACGCGGTCCTGGCCCAGTCGGCGACGGCGGCCTTGGCGCAGGTCACCGAAATGGCGACGGACGACATGCAGGTGGAACTGACGGGCTCCCTCGGGCGCGACCTCGCCCGGCGCCTTGGTCTCAAACCTGGCGAGATGCGTCTGGTCTGAAAGGCGCACGCCCTCACCTCATGGCAGCACGAGGCCGGAGGCGGCATAGATCAATGCCGCCACCAGACCGGCGGCCGGCATCGTGACCACCCAGGCGACGACGATCCCCTGTGCCACGTTCCAGCGGACGGCGGAAACGCGGCGGGCCGCGCCGACACCGATGATCGCCCCCGTGATCGTGTGTGTCGTGGAGACCGGGATTCCGAACGCCGTTGCGGCAAACAGGGTCAGCGCCCCGCCCGTCTCGGCGCAGAAGCCCTGCGCGGGCGTCAGGCGCGTGATCTTCGATCCCATCGTGTGCACGATGCGCCAGCCGCCGAACAGGGTGCCGAGCGCCATCGCGATCTGGCACGACAGGACCACCCAGAGCGGCACGTGGAACTCGCCGCTGCCCGCCCCGTGGGCGTAGAGGAGCACGGCGATGATGCCCATCGTCTTCTGCGCGTCGTTGCCGCCGTGGCCGAGCGAGTAGAGCGAGGCCGAAACGAATTGCATGCTGCGGAACACGCGATCGACGGCGACCGGCGTGGAGCGGACGAAGATCCACGAGACCGCCAGCACGAGGATCAGGGCGAGCACGAAGCCCAGCGCCGGCGAGAGCACGATGGCGGCGCTCGTGGCGACGACGCCCGGCCAGACGATCGCGCCGAGACCGGCCTTCGCGATGCCGGCGCCCAGAAGGCCCCCGATGAGCGCGTGCGAGCTGGAGGACGGAATGCCGGCGTACCACGTGACCAGATTCCAGACGATCGCGCCGCCGAGCGCACCGAGGATCACCCGATCGTTCACGACGGTGACGTCGATGATCCCGGAGCCGACCGTGCCGGCGACGTGCAGGCCGAACACGAGGAAGGCCACGAAGTTGAAGAAGGCGGCCCAGAACACGGCGTAGCGTGGCGCCAGCACCCGGGTCGAGACGATGGTGGCAATCGAGTTCGCAGCATCGTGCAGGCCGTTCAGGAAGTCGAACACCAGCGCGATGGCGATGAGGGCGATCAGGAGGGTCACGCGGGCGATCCCTCGGCTCAGACGTGCTCGACCACGATACTGCTGACTTGGTTCGCCACGTCCTCGAACCGATCCATGACCTTCTCCAAGTGATCGTAGAGCCCGGAGCCGACCAGGAACGCCATCGGATCCTGTCGGGAGGCCCTGAACAGCATCTTCACCCCTTCGTTGTGCAGATCGTCGGCTTGGCCCTCGAGCTGGATGACCCGTTCGGTCAGCGCATTCAGGGCGGCGGCGTTCTCGCCGAGGGACCGCAGCTTCGGAAGCGCCTCGGCGACCACGGCAGCGGCCTCCTGGATCACCGCCCCCATCTGGCGCATTGACGGCTCGAAGGTCGTCACCTCGAACAGCTGGACCGCCTTGGCGGTCTTGAGCATCTGGTCGATGGCGTCATCGAGCGAGCCGACCAGCGCCTGGATGTCGCCGCGGTCGAACGGGGTGATGAAGGTCCGGCGAACCGCCAGCAGGGCGTCGCGGGTGACCGCGTCGGCCTTGTCCTCGTGCTCGGCGATGGCGCGGCATGCGACCGGGATATCCTGCGTCCCGTCGAGCAGCGCGCGGAGGGATGCCGCCCCGTCCACGAGGGTGCCGGCGTGCTGTTCGAACAGGTCGAAGAACCGGTCCTCCTTCGGCATCAGCGCACGGAACCAAGACAGCATGGTGCGTCCCTGTATGGGGGGCGGAGGGTACTAAGCGCGTAACCGGTCTCGGCGACGCGCCGTGAGGCTCAAGGGTATTGTGACATCCCGCCATCAACCTAAGACTGGATCTTCAGCCGGCTAGGGTTGGTCATCAGAGACGTAGGCGGATCCGCCGGTATTCGGCCCACACAGCACTTCGCTGGTATTGGGAAGCCAAATTGTGTCATACCTCTGGCCTAGCTTTGTCTGATACCTGACTTAGCCTCGATCCTGCGCAGGCTTGCCGGCTTCGGCGCATCGCGAAGGCAGCAGGCCACGGGCATGATCCTGACACCGACAATGTTGACCGCCATGCTCAGGGGGGACGACGTCGATCTCTGCTACATCCAGCAGGCGCTCGCGACCGTATGCGCGCAGAAAGGGGACGAGGCGGACACCTTCCTCGACAAGATCCTGACGACGGTGCCGATGAAGCGCGCCGCGATCGTGCGCACGCTGGCCGCCCAGGTCCGCGGCGAACGGCTCGCGAACCCACAGGCCACTGACGGACGCAGGACGTAGAACGGGCAGGTCCGCAGCAGGGGGCACGCGCCCGGCACCCATTGGTGGGTGTCAGTGCCAGGGGACTTGAGGAGAGTTTCGGCCCGCTCCCTTCGTTCCTACGAAATTCAGGCACCTGCGCCGCCGCGCTCTCTTTCCTTGCGGTGAGGAGCTGAAGGTGGGGGAGGTGCAGGAAGCACCGGAGCGCTCGATCCTGCACCACCCCCGCTCCTGACCCCTCCCCACAAGGAGGAGGGGAAATGCGGTCGTTATTAAAATCCTTGGTGTCCGGCGGAGACTTAGAAGCTCACTGGCCCGCCGCGCCGAGGTCCGATCGTCTCAAACAGAAGTGCACCGTGCCAAGCGTTTGACGTCGGTTTGACAATACTCACGCTCTTCCACCAGCCCATCGAAGAGCTGTTGGCAACTTGATCGGCCGCGGAACAAAACGACCGATCGTTTCTTGAGGGGCAGCTCGCAGGCTTCGCGCCGCATCGTTGGCGCAGACCGGCTTCCCCCATGAAAGCATCGACCACCGCCCTGGACGTCATCGAGCGGTTGCCCGCACGTTCGCGGACCGTCAATCGAATGGTCGTGAGTTGCGCGGTGATCCTGGCGCTGCTCGGCATTGCGGTCGGCGCCTTCACCTATCAGCAGCGCGGCAGCGAGGCAGTCCGGCACGCCATGGTGGTGGATGGCCAGCTCGGCCGCGTGTTGTTGGCAATCCAGGACGCCGAGACCGGGCAGCGCGGCTACCTGTTGACGGGGGATGAGACGTTCCTGCGCCCATTCCGGGACGGACGCGCGCAGGTCAGCCGCGAGATCGCCCGGCTGCACGACCACCTCCGGAACGACGACAGCCAGCGCGCTGAACTCGATGCCCTAATCCCGCTCCTCAGGGACAAACTGAACGAACTCGGCACGTCGATCGAACTGCGCCGAAGCGGCGAGATCGAGGCGAGTCAGGAGCAGGTGCGGCAGGGGGACGGACGGCAGGTGATGGACGAGATCCGGGCGATCATCGGCCGGATGGAGGACCACGAAGCCGCGCTGATGGAGCAGCGTCAGGCCGCGAATTCCCGGGCCGCTCTGCTGATCTGGGGCTTGCTTGCCGCCGTCGTGATCGCGCTCGTCCTGTTCGCCATGTCAGCCACGCGCGAAGCGGCGCGCCGCCGGAGCCTGTCGCGCTTCCTGCCGCAGGAGCTGGTCTCGCGACTCGCTGACGACGATGGCAGCCTCAAAGCCGGCCGGCGCCAGCAGGCGGTGATCGCCTTCATCGACATGCGCGGCTCCACCACCATCGCCGAACATCTCGACCCGCAGGAACTCTCGGCCTTCCTGTCCGCCTTCCGCCGACGGGTGATGCGCATCTCCCGCCTGTACGGCGGTGTCGTCGACAAGTTCATCGGCGACGGCGCCCTCGTGGTGTTCGGCCTGCCCGAGCCGACAGCCGACGACGCGGCGCGCGCCGTGGCCTTCGCCAGCGATCTCGTCGAGGTCATCGCCCGCTGGAACGACAAGGGCGACCACGATGCCACGGTGCGCATCGGCATCGGCCTGCACTGCGGCGAGGTGTTCAGCGGGATCATCGGCGAGGACGCCCGCTACGAATTCACGGTGCTCGGCGACACGGTCAACGTGGCGGCGCGGCTGGAGCAGGCGACAAAGACCCACGGGGTCTCGGTGCTGGCCTCGGAGGCCGTCCGACGCGCAGCCGGAACGACCACGGTGGCGTGGCGGGAGATCAGCCGGGAACCGCTCCGGGGCCGGCGGGAGCCGATGGCCTACTACACTTTCGCGTCAACGGCGCCGGCCACCCTGCCGTCGGACCGCGAGGCTTTAGGTGATCCGGCCGCATCCTGACGCCGCACCGCTCGTCGTCGGCCGGGCCGACGCCTATCTGGGACAGCCGGCACGGATCGTCTCGGCGTCGTCCGTCGGACGGAAACGGGTTCGGGACGACAGCATCGGAGGACGTCATGGTCGATACGGACAGGATCACGGGTGCCGCGCGGGAGCTCGGCGGCAAGGTCCAGAGCGCGGTCGGCGACCTCGCCGGCTCGGACCGAGAGTCAATCGAAGGCCGTCTTCACGAGGCGCGGGGCGCGGCCGAGAACCTCTACGGCCAGACCAAGGATGCGGTCCGGCATGCGGCCGACGCGGTGTCGCAACAGGCCGAGGAGGTCTACGATCACGGTCGCGAATATGCCTGGGAGGGCCACCAGAAGTCGGTCGAATGGCCCCATGCCTCGCTCGTCGTGGCCGGGCTCGTCGGTTTGGGCCTCGGCCTGCTGATCAGCAAGCTCTGATCCGCGCCGCCGGGCGCCGAATGCCTTCCTCTGCGGGCGGCGCGACTTAGGCCGCCCGACAGAACCAGCCCGAGGGGAGCCGCCATGAAAGTCTCAGCCGACCTGTGCATCGTGCCGATGGGCGTCGGCCCGTCCGTTTCGCCCTACGTCCGCGAGGTCAAGGCGATCGTCGAGGCGAGCGGGCTGACCGCCACGATGCATCCCAACGGCACCAACATCGAGGGCGAGCTGTCTGAGATCTGTGCGCTGGCCGAGCGGTGCGAGGCGAAGCTTGCCGAGATGGGCGTTCAGCGGACCTTCTTCACGCTGATCTTCTCGACACGGCGGGACAAGGACCAGTCCATGGCCGACAAGCTCGCGGCCGTGACCTGACCGCGACGGAAGCGGAGGCAGCCGCAGTGACGCGCCTGTGATCCGACGTGGCCCTCGCGCGTTCCCTTGGTCCGGTCGCTGACGTGCCGGGTGGGAGGACGGCATGGCCGAGCAGGAGAACGGTGAGATCCGGATCGAGCCCTATGACGGCCCGGCGGGCGGTTGGGGCTCGGCCCGGTCGCTGGTCGAGATCCTGACCCGGGAGGGCGTACCGATCACCGGCTCGGCCCTGCTGCGGAAGCAGAACAAGCCGGACGGCTACATGTGCACGTCGTGCGCCTGGGCGAAGCCCGCGAAGCCTTTGGCCTTCGAGTATTGTGAGAACGGCGCCAAGGCGACCGCCTGGGAGCAGACGCGCCGACGCGCGACCCCCGATTTCTTCGCCGTCCATACCGTGACCGAGCTACTCGGCTGGAGCGACTACGCCCTGGAGGAGCAGGGCCGCCTCACCCATCCCCTGCGCTACGATCCCGAGACCGATCGCTACCGCCCGGTCTCCTGGGAGGACGCCATGGCCGAGATCGGCCGGGAGCTGAAGGCCCTGCGCGAGGCGGATCCGCACTCGGTGGTGTTCTATGCCTCCGGCCGGGCCTCGCTGGAAACCAGCTACATGTGGGCGCTGCTCGCCCGGCTCTACGGCAACAACAACCTGCCGGATTCCTCCAACATGTGCCACGAGCCGACCTCGGTGGCGCTGCCGCAATCGATCGGTGCCCCGGTGGGCACGGTCCTGCTGGAGGATTTCGAGACCACCGACCTAATCTTTTTCTTCGGTCAGAATGTCGGCTCGAATTCACCCCGAATGCTGCACCCGCTGCAGGAGGCGCGGCGCCGGGGCGCGCAGATCATCACCTTCAACCCGCTGCGAGAGCGGGGCCTGGAGCGCTTCACCGATCCGCAATCGCCGGTCGAGATGCTGACGCGCTCCTCCACACGGATCTCGACCCAGTACCATCAGGTAAAAGCCGGCGGCGACCTCGCGGCGCTCACCGGCCTGTGCAAGGCGCTGCTCGCCCTGGACCGGGAAGCCGAGGCGGCGGGCAAGCCCCGGGTGCTCGACCACGCCTTCATCGCCGAGCACACCCACGGCTTCGAAGACTTCGTGCGCTTCTGCGATGGCCAGGACTGGGCCGCGCTGGAGCGGCGCTCCGGACTGAAACGGCAGGGGCTTGAGGCCGCCGCCGCGGTCTACGCACGCGCCAAGGCGGTGATCGGCATCTACGGGATGGGCCTGACCCAGCACCGCAAGGGCACCGAGACCGTGCGGATGCTGGTCAACCTGCTGCTCATGCGCGGCAATATCGGCAAGCCGGGCGCCGGGATCTGCCCGGTGCGGGGCCATTCGAACGTGCAGGGCCAGCGCACGGTCGGCATCACCGAAAAACCGGAACTGGCGCCCCTCGACAAGCTCAAGGAACTCTATGGTTTTGAGCCGCCGCGCGAGAAGGGCCTCAACACGGTCGAGGCCTGCGAAGGCATCCTCGATGGCAGCGTGAAGGCCTTCATCGGACTCGGCGGCAACTTCCTGCGGGCGATCCCCGATACCGGCCGGATGGAGCCAGCCTGGAGAACCCAGCGCCTGACCGTGCAGGTTTCGACCAAGCTCAACCGCTCACACCTCGTGACCGGGGCGGTCGCCTATATCCTGCCCTGCCTTGGGCGCATCGAGATCGATCAGCAGGCGAGCGGTCCGCAAGCGGTCTCGATGGAGAGCTCCACCGCGCAGTTCCACGGGTCCCGGGGGGCGTCCGAACCGGTCGGGCCGCATGTGCGCTCCGAACCCTGGATTGTCGCCGAGATCGCCAAGGCGACCCTGCCGGCCAATCCGCGGATCGACTGGGATTCGTGGGTCGGTGATTACGGCCGGGTGCGCGATGCCATCGAGGCCACCTATCCGAAGGTGTTTCACGACCTGAACGGGCGGATGTTCCAGCCCGGAGGGCTGATCAAGCCGCTCGGCGCCCGTGACCGGAAGTGGGAGACCGAGACCGGCCGGGCGAATTTCGCGGTGCCGGAAGGCCTCGAGGCCGATCCGGACCTGCCGGCCCGCGGGCACGACATCCTCGACCTGATCACGCTGCGGTCGAACGACCAGTTCAACACCACGGTCTACGGCTACGACGACCGTTTCCGCGGCGTGAAGGGCACCCGTTCCGTGCTGTTCATGAACCGCCAGGACATCGCCCGGCTCGGGCTCAAGGACGGCGGGGGCGTCGACGTGGAAACGGAGGCGGATGATCAGGTGGAGCGGCGCGTGACCGGCCTCCGCGTGGTCGCCTACGACATCCCCGAGGGGAATTGCGGCGGCTACTATCCGGAGCTGAACGTCCTGCTGCCGCTCTGGCACCATGACGAGCAGGCCAAGACGCCGGCCGCCAAGGCGATCACGGTGCGTGTGACCGCGTCGACGCATCCGGTCTGAACCGGCCGGGGCGTCTGGCGCGCGGTCGGACTCTCCGGCATGGAACGGCCATGGATCAGGCGACACCACCGGATGCGCAGCCGGACATTCAGGCGGATGCCCGGCTGCACACGCTCATCGAGCGGATCGCCGCCGGAATGGTTGTGCGGGAGCCGGGCTCGGACCTCTCGCACCTGATCGCATCCCCAGGCGCACTCGCCGCAGCGGGTTTCGACGGGCCGGGTTGTGCGGATCCCGAATCCGGCGGCTTGCCCCTCGCGGAGGCCGATCTGTCCCGGGCCCGCATGGAGGAGTCCGATTTCTCCGCGGCCAACCTGCGCCGGGCCACGCTTACCGGTGCGGTCGGGCGGTCCACGCGTTTCACCGGCGCGATCCTGGAGGCCGCCGACCTGTCCAACGCCGACCTGTCGGGGGCGGACTTTTCCGACATCGTCGCGGGTCAGGTCCGATTCGCCGGCGCCATGCTGGAGGATGCACGCTTCGGGCAGGCCGCGATGCGCTTCGCCGACCTGTCCGGCGCGCTGCTCGACGGCACGGACTTCGCAAGCGCCGATCTTTGGGGCGCGGATTTCACCGGAGCGGACGCGGACGACACGGTGTTCCGCAACGCCCGGCTCGACGAGGCCAAGCTCGTCGATGCCAACCTGACGCATGCGGATTTCGCCGGCGCGAGCCTCGCCAAGGCGACGCTGGCGGGTTCGCGCCTCCAAGGGGCGAACTTTTCGGGGGCGAAGCTCGACGGGGCCGACCTCTCCGGGGCCGATCTGTCGGATACCGATCTCGTACGGCTGAACCTCGCCACCTGCCGGCTACGGCATGCCCGCTTCTCGGGGGCATGGCTCAACGGGACGCGGATGAGCGTCGAGCAGCTCGGCGGCGCGGTCGGCGAGGAGGTGGCGGGCGATTTCGAGGGCGCGCAGGCGAGCTACCTCGCCCTGGAGCAGAACTGGAAGAGCATCGGCAGCCACGATGCGGCGAGCTGGGCTTACAAGCGCGGCCGACGGATGGGCCGCTTCCACGCCGGCCGGCAGGCGCGCGCCGCCTGGAATGGGCGGGACGGGGCCGGATTGCTGCGGCACGGTTACCGCTGGACCGCCGACCGTTTCGTCGAGTGGTTGTGCGATTACGGCGAGAGCTTGTCGCGCATCGCCCGTGCATTCGCACTGCTGATCGTGGTGTTCGCGGGTCTCTACGGCCTGACGGGCGGCCTGATCATCCTGGAGGGGCCCGAGGCGGGGCCGACCTACAACCCCCTCGATCTTATGAGCTACAGCGCCCTCAACATGATGACCGCGAACCCACCGGAGATCGGCCTCAAGCCCACCGGCCGCGTCACCAATCTGCTGGTCGGCCTCGAAGGCGCGGTCGGCATCATCCTGATGGGGCTCTACGGCTTCGTCCTGGGCAACCGCCTGCGACGGTGAGGGCTGAGCGTCGTCCGGGGCTCCCTCATTCGGTCACGCTGAGCCGCTCGATCACCAGGCTCAGATCCTTGCGCAGGGCCCGGATCTCCGGCTCGCTGAGTTCGAGCTGGCACATCACGGCCTCGCGAACTGCAACGGCCTCGGCGCGGAGCGCCGTGCCCTCCGGCGTCAGCGCGATCTCGACCTCGCGCTCGTCCGACTGGCGGCGGGTGCGCAGCAGGAAACCCGCGCTCTCCAGACGCTTCAGCACCGGCGTCAGCGTGCCGGAGTCGAGCCGCAGCCGCCGGCCGATCTCCGAGACCGTGACGCCGTCCTGCTCCCACAGCACGAGGAGCACGAGGTACTGCGGATAGGTCAGCCCGAGGCGTTCAAGGAGCGGCCGGTAGGATTTCGTCATCCGGTGTGCGGCCGCGTAGAGCGCGTAGCAAAGCTGATTGTCGAGGAGGAGCGCGTCCGTCTCGCGCTCAACCTCCACCATGTCGGCACTCTGCACCATATCGTTCGCCTATCGCGGTCCGGGCACCGCACCTCTCGACCGCGACCGCGGATCCGTCACGATACCACAACGCGCGAAGCCGGCACACGAGCTTCAGCCGGCGAACTTTGTCTCTCAACAAACCCATTCGGCTCAGGATGCTGGCCGCGCAACTGACTTCAGACTGGCGAGGAGGCCAGCCTCGTCTTCCAGCGTGCGCAAGTCCAACAGGATCACATCGCCGCTGATCCGGCCGATCACCGGCACCGGCAGCGCCCGCAGGCGTTCGGCGAGGCGCTTGCACCGCCCTCCCGCGCCGCGGCGTGGCGATCCCGCCTCCGCGTCGGGGGTGAGCACCAGGGCGGCGCTGGGCAGTGTCTCCACCGGCAGGGCGCCGGACCCGATCTGGCTGATGCACGCCGCGACCGAGACGGTGGCCGAGCCGGCGAAGCACTCCGCCACCGCGGGAGCGAGGCGCTCCGCCTGCGCGGCGATCGACGCCCGGTCCCGGGTGAGCAGCCGCAGGGTCGGCAGTTCCTCGGCCAGCCTCTCGGGATGGAGGTAGAGCCGCAGTACCGCTGCGAGCGCCGCATAGGTCATCTTGTCGACCCGCAGCGCCCGCTTCAGCGGGTTCTTGCGCACGCGGGCGATGAGATCCTTCCGGCCCGCCACGATCCCGCACTGGACCGCGCCCAGCAACTTATCGCCGCTGAAGGTGACGAGATCGGCCCGCTCGAGGGCAGCGCGGACGGTCGGCTCCGGGGGCAGGCCGTAAGCGGCGAGATCGACGAGATTGCCGCTGCCGAGGTCGTCGGCCAGCGGCACGCCACGCTCCAGGCAGAGGGCGTGAAGCGCCTCGGGGTCGGCGGCGGCCGTGAAGCCCGCGATGGCGTAGTTGCTCGGATGCACCTTCATGACGAGGCCGGTGCGCGGGCCGATCGCCTCCGCGTAGTCGTGCAGGTGGGTGCGGTTTGTGGTGCCGACCTCGTGCAGCCGGCACCCGGCCCGCACCATCACGTCCGGTACCCGGAACGAGCCGCCGATCTCCACGAGCTCGCCGCGGGAGACCACGACCTCCTTGCGCATGGCCAGGGCATTCAGCACCAGCAGCACGGCAGCGGCGTTGTTGTTGACAACCACCGCGGCCTCGGCGCCGGTCAGGCGACAGATCAGGGCCTCGACATGGTCGTCCCGCTCGCCGCGGGCGCCGGTCTCGATGTCGAATTCGAGATTGCTCGCCTGCACCATCACGGCGGCCACCGCCTCGGCGGCGGAGCGGGGCAACAGGGCTCGGCCCAGATTGGTGTGCAGAACCGTGCCGGTCAGGTTGAAGACCGGCCGCAGGGAGGGGCGTCGCTCGGCGGCGAGCCGCCGGCCCGCCTCCAGCCGGATCGCCGCCTCGTCGGGCACGGGGCCACCCTCCGCCCGGATGCCGGCCAGCACGGCCCGAACGGCCCCCGTGAAGGCCGTGCGCCCGTAAGCGGCGAGGTCTTCCGGCGCGGCGCCGCCGACCAGGCGCTCGACCGACGGGATTCGCCGCGGGCTCTGCGCCGCATCGTCGGGTGTCGGGCGAATCTTGGCGGGTGAATTCATGGCAGGAATAGAGATAACGATCCGGCTGTCCTGAGCCAGCCTCATCCATTGCGGATTATCCGCGCAGGTTGTTCCATCCTCGCTGCGCCGTTAAGGGCAAACCCTGAAAACCGTGGGCGCCGGCACTCCGCATCCTTGCGGCTGCGCCTGGACCGCGCGATCACGCCACGATCGCAACCCGTCGATGGAGACGCCGCATGTCCCGATCTGCTGCCCCGATCCATCCGATGATCCTCTGTGGGGGAACTGGGACGCGCCTGTGGCCGGCCTCGCGCGAGAGCATGCCCAAGCAATTCGCCAAGCTGGTGGACGCGAAGGTCTCGACCTTCCAGGCCAGCCTGGAACGGGTCGCCGACACGGGCGTGTTCGCGACGCCCACCGTCATCGCCTCGGCCGAGGCCCGC
>NZ_JALNUL010000053.1:0-25561 GCF_026540775.1 Methylobacterium sp. GC_Met_3 | reverse complement strand
GAGGAGCGACGGCGCATGTGCCCGTGTCGCTCCAAGACCGCCGGTCGATGACCAGTTCTCGTTCTGCACGCCGATGGATCTTCAAGCCTCGGCCCGTTCGCGACCGTGATGACCGGGCTCTGGGCCGCCAGGACTCGCTGGCGTCGCGTGGTCAATCATTACGTTGTGATGGTGACGAAGACGCGTACGGCCGAATGAAGTCGAGTAAGCTGTTCGGCTGATCCCAGCGATGTGGAAGCCGCTTGGCCGATCTAGCATCCGCAGCCGGAAGCCCAACGTATACGTATAGGATCACCCAACGCGTATCCGCTCCATCGAGCCGCGAGCTCAACCTCTACCGTGTTTCCCCACGGCAGAGAGCAGCTCGGCCATGCTAAACCGTTCGGATTGCCTCGTCATGGCGCCTGCCATCCGTGGACGGTTCGCGTCGGGTGCCGGCCACCCGCCAGCGCGCCGCGGGTTGGTCGGTACGAAGCGTAAGTCCGGTGCACTCGATCAGGGTTGCTTCTTGAATACATCGTTTGAGCTAAGCACGGATGAACTCTGGCCGTTGGGGTTCTTTTTCAAAATGACCTGAAGAACATCTCCGGGCTCGACGGTATCGGTCTCCTGCGCGGTTATCACTGCCTTGTCGCCGCCGGTGCCACGCGTGATTCGATAGACGATCTTGGTCTCGCTTTCCTGTGAGGGATCCAGGTTATTCGTCTGGAGAGAGGCGACTTCTGTGTTATCGATCAGCGCCGACGCAGTCGCCCGTCGCTCAGTGTTGACGGCGATTTTCGACCGCACCTCGTTGAGTTCCTTCAGCGCTTCGTTCCGGAGGTCATTCCGGCTCGCTTGAATCTCTCGATCAGTCTTTGCAATATCCTGCTGTGCGCGTAAACCGGCGAGCTCAACATCAAGCAGACTGGTTTTGAATTGTGCTACGTTCTGGTCCAACGCGATTCGACGCGACGTGACAGATAATCCTTTCGCGACGAGGCTGCTCACTGCGTCAAGTTCTTCGGTGGCGAGATCGAGTTGCCTCTGCATGGAGACCCCTTTCGACTTCAGGTTATCGACTTCCTTAGCAATGAGAGCTTTCGTTTGCTTTAAGCCATCTTCTTTAGTTTGCAGGAATCGACGGCGCTCGTCGAGCAGGAGTTGCTCCTCTCGGATCGCGCGGTCAACGACAGTTTTGGCCCCAAACGAGGACAGGTCCTTCCCGGGATCGACGCTGGGCTTGTCCTGAATCTCCGCCTCGAGTCGCATCCGTCTGGCGACGAGGTTGATGTACTCAGCGTTGAGAGAGCGTAGGTCACCACGGCTTGTGACAGCCTCGCGTTCCAACGCGATCGCGCTATTCTCGGTCGGCCTGTACAAGCCGCCGGCGAGGCTCACGGCTTTCATGACCGTCAAGTCGGGTTGGTACGGGAACTGACCGGCCTTCGACACGAAACCCGAGATGTAGAACGGCCTGTATTCGGTGACCTCGACCGATGCATCCGGACGCTTCGAGAGGCCGATCCGCGACTGAAGTCGGGTGGCGATCGTGTCCGCCACATCGGCCGTCGTGACCCCCTGCACCGGGATCTCACCCACCATTGGCAAAGACAGATTACCTGAGGCGGATACGGTGAACTTTCCGTTCAATGGCGCCCATTCGAAGGCCTGTCCGTTGTTCGGGCGCCATTCGTAAACGCGTATCTGCAATTTATCTTCCGGTCCGAGCAGATATGGTGCGCAGAACGCGTGACCCACGGAACATAGAATTGCACCCCAACTCAGAATACCCGTCGCTCCAACCTTCAACATACTGATCCCTGCCATGGTAGACCTGCCAAGACTCAACACAATCCGCATCTTATAAGTCCGATATCGCTCCGGTGGCCCATAATCTGAATTGTGGGGCGATGGCGGACGCGAGACAGATCTGGAGCTGGCTAATTTGAAGCTCTATGCTCAAACCTGAATACAAAACGAAAGCGAGGCACAAAATGCCCTGATCTCGACCATGTCTTGATGTATCCGATCGAGGCTTCCATATGTCACTTGCTAACCATAATTGTCGCCCACGAGATCGTGCGAACGAAGAGAGACGATGCAGCGCAATAGATATCTACCACAAACCGTCGTTAACCGGTAGCGGCTTCGCGCAAGCTGGACCTTGCGTTCACTGGAAAGGCGGGTTGCCGAGCATGATCTCATCGGTCGAGCTGATGGTTGGCCGGCCGCGTGCCCGGTGCCGACTGTTCGTTCGGCTCACCACATCGCGGCCGGTTGTCTGGATCGTCCGAGCAACTCGCAGCGTTCGTGCCGTCTGACTTCTGCGCGCGACCTCCGTTCTATGCGCGGGCGCGGCTGACCGAGAACGGCACGAGATTGTTTTTAGAACAGGACGAGAGCTCGATCGAGATCTATCACATTCCGCTCCGGTTCGTTCGCGGTCGCCAGCCGGTTAGAAATCGCTGTGGGCAAGTCATAACGCTCTCACTGAGCTTCATGGCCCCGGGCGCACCATGTGCGACGGATGAGCGCGGATTGTCTTGGCATCCCGCCGCGATGCGACGATGACGCCATACTCAGCCGGCACCAGAACTGCGGACTAGGACATCGTGGGCCCCAGATGGTCATCACTCGTACATTGTCGAGTTGGCCACCTTGGACCGCGTCGGGCCGGGGGCGGCGGCCTCGACGGCGCGAGAAGGAAAGGCTGACGGATACGGCAGACCGTTTCGAGCAGCGTCCGCGCCGCTCCGGCGATCGCGCGACCGCCGAGCGGTCCCGACAAGTGCAGCTCGGCCGCGTGCGATCACCGCTCTGCGCGCAGCATCAGGAGATCGCGAGAGAGGTCGACGTGGCGTTTGATATAGCCGTTGGCATCGATATGGTGATCGGCGATCCTGCGTTGCGCCCGTGTGGCGAGATCGATCCGCATTTGCTGATTGGCTCGCAGCTCATCGATCGCGCGCTTGAGGGCATCGACATCGCCCGGGGGAACGAACTTGATCTCATCTTCACTGAAGTAGGCATCTAGTCCACCGGTCCGAGTCGCGATGACGGGAAGCCCGGACAAGATCGCCTCGAAGATCACCGTTATACCGCTGGCGTGGGTATTTTCGCGCAAGGGAACGACCACGACGTCCGCTCGGCGGTAAGCATTTGCCACATCTTCATGCGTCTCAGCCTTGAAGATTGTCACGTTCTTCCGATTGTTGGCCAACCGCTTCGGCGCCGTTGCGGAAAGGATGTCCAATGGGATTTCGGGTCGATCCGCGATCGCATCGACGAGGGTCCGCCAGTCCCTGTGAACATCGTTTCCGAGCGAAATGAGGGAAAAAGTTTCCGATTTCTCGTCCTTCGGCGGCGTAGGATTTTCAGCGGGAATACCGAATAGAACGATCTCGACCCTCTGATTTTCAAAAATCTTTCGGGCTTCGGCAGCGTTCAGAGGGGAATGGGTCGTAAGGATGTCGACATTTCTGACGAGTCTTGAATATAAGTATTTTTTCGGGCGCGATAATTTCTTCCAGTGATCGAAAAACCAGATCGCTTGGCCGATCAACAGAGGCTTTCGCTCAAAGAAATTTAGCATCGCAGCAACAGCAAGAAATTGCGACTCGGTATGTGTCCAAACTATATCTGCGGCCAACATCGTCTTTCGCTGCCGATAGGCGTGAACGATATCGAATCCTAGTATCACTCGCAGCGCCAAACGGATGAACTTCTGGAGGACGTTTTCACGATGCGACTTAGAAAATACGATGTGGCAGCCCATACCCGTCGCGCGGTCGTAACCGTACGGGCTTCTATCGTTGCGTCCAGGCAATCTGCCCGTATCGTAGTCCGCTCGCCATTTCCCAGCATCTTTGTTTTCGGCAAGATGAACGAAGACGTTGATCTTCCGGTCGTCTGAGTTCGGAGATGCACAATTCGTATCGGACATCATATCACTCGGCATTTCGTGAGGCGGCCAGCCAGGCGGCGGCGCGGAGGGTGGGATCGAACGATCTCGTTTCGGCAAATTCCGATTCGCGTCAGCGCCTGGATCATCCGCAGTCGGCCCGACGCCGCAGCGCCGCACGTAGGCCATCCCCGCGGGCGACAGAGCGCGCGTTTGAGTACATGCGCCGCCCGCCGCCACGCCGGTTACGCCGACCGCGGGTCGATACCCGCGCTCTATCACGCGATCGGCCGCAGCTAAACTCGGATGCCGGCTTTCGGATGAGGTAGCCTCGATCGGGGTCGGCGGAACCCGAAACGGGTCCGGACGCCGGACCGCAGTTCCCCCCCCCGGTCGCAGGGGTCCGCGGCCATCGTCGGGGTTTTGCCGGGGTCGTAACCTTCCGACCAGGATATACCGTGCGTCAGCATCATCGGCTGTATGACGCTGGCGAGACGGGATCCATTCCGCCTGAAGCGGTGCTGGCATCGGCGCTTGGGGTGAAACTCGGCCTCCGTCGTCGTCCGTGCAAAGCGGGTTCAACTTACCGGCCGGCCTCTGTCGAGAAGGCCGAGGCCCGGGCCGCGCCCACCGGCTCTTCACCGGCTCCGTCGCTCCGGATTTCGACCTCGGTCGAGTATCAAGGGCCATGACATCGATGAGGACCTGCGCGTAGCGACTAATCGTGCGCTCGACGCGCGCATCGAGGATGAGCGCTGAGCCCGGGGTGCCGGCCAGCTGTCGCAGCGACCGAGCTGATCTGGGTCGGGCATGTGATGGATGCTCTGCTGCGCATCGATCGAAGCGTCGGCGCGGACTTCAAGGATCGCCGTCCCAGGAATCCCTTCCGAACCGGGCGCGCCGGTCTCGTCGGAACAGGGGGAGCAGCAGTCGGTCTGTTCGTCTGGTTTCGCCCCACCCCACGCTACCGACCGAGAGTCTGCCGACATCGTTCGGCAGTCGGGGTTTCGTCGAACTCCGTTCCTGGAGTTGCCTTGAGAACGAGCGGCGCTCCGCTCGTGCCGTCCCGCGCCCGGACCAGACCTGCCGTCTGCGAAACGGCTGGATGTCGGGGGCTCGATGGGCGGGTTAGGCTCAACGGGAGGCGCGGGAGACGCCGCTTCGCGCAAACAGGCTCACCGCCGACCCCCTACCGCTGGAGACCATCGCGCGATGAATTTGTCGCGCGCGATGGCCGGCACTCGGCTGATATCGTTGGTGGTCGCGAGCGCAGCCAAAGTATAGAACCACAGGCCGAGATCGACCAGCGTCCCCGATATGCTGGCGGCTATGATGGTTCCCAGACAACCGAGCCTGAGCGCCGCTCGGCAGTGCGCCGTCGCAGTAGTTTCCGCCGACAAACCGCCGATCACGATCCCGAGGATGAACAAACCGAAAAACATGCTGCCGAGAGCGCCGATATTGGATAGGCACGCCAGTAAGAAACTCGAAGCCCTGGTGCTCCCCAGCCCGATCCCCAGTCCGTACGAGGAATAGAAGCTCTGCAGGGCGTCCGCATTCCAGGTTCCTCGTTCGATACCGGATTCGCTCGATCCCTTCGAGAACAACGCTTGATCGAAGAAAAAAGAAAGCTGTTGAAATAGATCATGATCATAAATAATAAAACATATTATTATGAAGATTGTTAGCGGCACCGCTGAAACGAAATACGCATCCATGTAAGATGATTTACCGCAAGTGATTCGATAGAGGGCACCAAAATATAACAGGGCGAAGCACACCGGCAGCCCGGCATAGCCGGTACTCGAGGTTGAGAACAGCAACAGCAGCAAAGACAGCATAGCAATCGGCAGATTGATCCTGGGATATACGTTTCCCAGCCATAGCCGGCACGAGACTGTAAACGTACTCAGGGTCGCCCCGGCGAACGCGGATGCCTCGGTATAGGAACCGACTATGCGAAAAAAGCTGCCGGAGGAAACTTCCGTCAGCAATCCATAGGTCGAGTTTCTGATGATCCCCAACAGGAAAGTGGTTCCCGTCGCCTTGGTCGCGATGTCGAGCAACCCGAACGCGCAATTCAGCACGCATGTCAGCATGACGGCCCTGACACCGAGCCAGAAGGCGGCGTCCGACCGACACAGTCCGCGGACTACGAAATAGCATATGATATCGCCGATGAAATAAATCGGCTGGGTGATATTCCCGCTTGTGGGCTCCAATTGAACCCGCTCCGTGCCGAAGAGTACGCTCCCGCCGCCGATCGCATTCACCGTGATGGCGTACTGAAATAACCGCGGAAGAAAAAATGCAGATAGCAATCCATAGATCAGGGTGCAAACGAGAAGTATCTCAAGCTTGCCAAATTTGGTTCGATCAAATATCGCATCTCGAGAGCGTTGACTCTTCATCGCGACCAAGATGACAAAACCGAGCGCGAAGTGGCCCGGCTGAACCACGCCGACCCCGGGTAGCAGCATCGCTGCGGCTGACTGCAGAAGAACACACGGGAGAAAGATTCCGAGCGCGGCTTTCTCGCCGACGAACAACATAGCCATTCCGAGCAGGAAGATAACGGCTCCAATTGGCTCAAATGACATCGTTTAGCCTTCGCCGCCGAGCACACGCTCGCGTTTCCAATTTCTGACCAAAGCTGATCGGATTGTCTCGGCGATATGAGCGGCGTTCGGTACACTCTCGCGCCTTCCGAACCAAGGCCGCCCGAAAGCGGGATCGTCTAAAACCTCGATCCATGTTTAGCAACACAGCATCGCTTTTCGCCACCGATCTGGCCCTTTGAGGGACGGCGGTACCAGCGTATCTGTATGATCGGATTATCGATAGCGATCGCACCGCTTAAAATTCACTGACCGCGCGTGGCGCGAGAATCGTCGGTCCGTCGCCGTCGTAGGAGCTCTGTGCGGCGCAGCCAGTGCGAGATGGCAGCGCACGATCACGCCCGCTCCGGAGCATGCCATTCGCGAGATACGTGATGACGACATCTTGCGGTAGCGCCTCCGCAATCCGAGGCGACCCGCCCGGGTGATGCGAATCCGACATCGATTGAGGCACGGGGCCGCGGGAAAGGCAGTTACAGCGCTGGCTGTGAAGGTCTGGCATGTTGGACATGATCAGCTGCCGGCATCAGGATCCGGCGCGATGACCATCACGCAGAGCTTCCGGATTGCCGGAGCGGCACCCGTTGGACCGGGACAAAAGTTCGACACCTCCGGCCTCGGTGCATGGTCCAGTCCCCCCCGAGACGATGCGGTCAAGGCCCACCTGATCCGCGGGCGCATCGGCGAACCCCGCGATGCCTGATCCATACAGGTGGATCGAGCCGGGTTATGGCGGACGATCGCGTAGACGGGCACCGTGAAGGCCGCGCGCCTCAACGAACGGCAGTCCGGCGGGATCCTGCATGCCGGGGGTCGCACGTCCCCCCACGGCAGGTCGCCGAGCGGGGCGCCGTTCGTCGAGCGTGCCGTCTCGACGCCTCCGTTGATCACACTGTCCGTGAGCCGACTGATGGCATCGCGATTTTGGCCGGGTCGTTCGCCATTTAGAGTGAGTATGCTCGTCGCCCCCTCATGCTGTGTGCCCTGTATCGGCCAAGCGACGGATGCGCGCTGACGTTCGAGCGGAACATCGCTGAACCGCAGCCCATCCGGCGACTGCGGTGCTTCCGCGGCGCGGAGATCCCACCACGCTGCGGTCGACGGATCCGATTGCCTCGGGCTCCATCAGAGCGGGCTAGTCCCCGGTGCCGGCGGGATGCAGGCGGGACCCGGCTTCGCGGATGCAAGGCGTCGGAGGCGTTTTCGTCCAGCGGCCGATCGACGATCTGAGGAACGCGGGGGGTGCGACGGCGAGACTTTTGCGCGATCGTCAGGTGTTGCGCGGCGTGACCTCCGATTCTCCGGCGTCCTCCAGGGCGGATTTCCCCTCGGCGTCGACCCGGCGCGAGCGTCGGCCCGGGCGCCGTAGCACGAGCGGGCGCCCACCGGTGCCGTCGCCTTCACGCCACGATCGTTCGACGGCTGCCCACAAAGTCTCACCCGAGCGGTCGACCGGGCGTCGGTGCGACCTGTCGGTGGGAGATAGCGAGGGGCGAGCACACCACCGGAGCGGCGACCGCGCGTCCGGCTCCGGCGTCGCTGGATCATGGACGGGCTCGCTCACCGGAGCCGGACTCGCTCGGCGGGCGCTATGCGGCGCGGCGTCGGGACCGCTTGGATCGCGCACGGCGATCGACGCGCACGCTCACGCGGCTTCAGGTGCAGCCGACGAGCAGCGGACAGTTTCGCGCGTGTCCGGTCACGATCGTCCGCTCCGCCGGACTGCATATATAGCGGCCCTGCGCGTCACGCCGCGGCGGGCTTTCGCCGCCCCAACTTCGGACCGGCGTACATCGACGCGCCGGCCAGATCGAGCCGGTGCGAATCGCCTGGCGCTGGCGCGCGCGCCTACGGCCATCGCCGTAGGCAATCGCGTCCCCAGTCAGACCGGAGGGCGCGCCCCCTGCCCCGGCGCGACCACCGATCTGACGACCGGGCATGATGCGGGTGACGGGGCCCGCGACCGCGGGCCAAGCCCGCTCGCTCGGTTGCTCGGGCAGGCCGGACCAAGGCCGGCGAACCCTCCGCCATACCGCCCCTCCGGGTCCGTCGGCGCGGGTGGGCGCGCGAGATGCGCGAGGGCAGCGCTCGGGTGGGACCGTGCCCGGCCGCCGTGCCCGCCGACGCGGCGCGCAGGAGAGCGGCGCGTCATGGGCCGGCCAGCATGGTCGGGCCGTGCTCGTGCACAAGGGCGTCGGCTGAGATCGCGGCGACGCGTACGCCCGAACGGCCGCGGAGGATTTGGGGAATGAGGCCTCCGGCGGGGCGTCATCATGCCTCGAACGGCGGGCTCGTCGCTCCAGCCGACGGTCGCATCGAGATCGATGAAGCGGGCGCTCGACGGAACCCTAGGCCGTCATAGCCGGCGGTCGCGCCGCTACGGAGGATGATCCAGCTGAAGCGATGACCGCGCACACCGATCGGCGCCGATCCCGATGAGGCCCCGATCTCGTCGCGGAAGTTGTCGAAACCTTCGAGGAGTGGGAGCATCGGATGGCGGAAGCGGACGTGCGGCCCGCACGGGATCGACAAACGCACGGCGCCGATCGCGGGCGCCATCGAGCTTGAACCGCGAATTATCGATCGGATCCGAGATCCCAAGCCGGGATCGATGCTGCCTCGACCGGTGGATCCGGGCCACGACCCGTGCGAGCCATCGTGAGGAAGCTGCGCCAACAGCGCGTCGGCGACGAAGGCATCGCGCCCAGCCGGGTTTACGGGAATCGGCGGCCGGCTCGATCGCTTACCGCGTTGGCCGCTCGGGCGACATGCCGCCTGGCCGGGCATGCCGACGCCTCGATCCGGGCCCGGCGATCCGGAACGGAACCTGCGCACCAGGCATTGAGGGCGCGGGTCTCGCTAGGTCCGGTATGACGGCAGGGTCGTCGCGGACGCGTCTCTGTCGAAACCCGACGCGCGTCGCAGAGGTACGCGCGGCGGTCGCCGGAACCGACATTGTCCTGTAAGACCACCGGCCGATAGCCGGTCTGCGCCGGTGCATGCAGACCCGATACGGATTTCATAACGGTGTCGCATCAAAAACCGGAAGCGCTCGTCGCGGCATCATACGTTGTAAGTGATCGCCGCCCCAATTTGCCTCCGGACGCTCGCTTCGTCGGCACGAACTCGAACCGTCCAGCGCAGGTTCGGCTCAGTCCGATCGGATTGGACGAGGCCATCCAGAGCGAAGGCTGAAGAGCAGTATGAGTGAACGGAACCATCCATCTGAGTCGGTGATCTATTCCATCGTCCGGGCGGTCGTCGATTCGGTGGAGGACAGCACCGCCGCTCAGCGCAACGAGATCTACGCGCGTGCCAGACGTGCTTTGGCCGACATCCAGTCGGAGGGGTCGCAGGCGCTCGATTCGCAGGCGACGATTCACTTCTTCCTGCTTGAGACGGCCATACACCGTATCGAGAGTGAGTTCTCGGCGCGACCTGCTCAGGAAATCGTCGGCCGGCCCGCCCTTCCGGCGGATCTCGATAAATCGCAGGTCTACCGATCATCGGAACCCTCGGATCCGGCGAAGCCCGACCCGTCGCGCCCGGGGCGGGGTCACGGCGGGATCGTCAGGAACATCGGCGCCGGCAGTCTCGTCAGCCTCATCAAGATCGCGGTGCAGCTCGCGCTGCTCCCGATCATGGCTCACCTGCTCGGGCCGAAGGAATTCGGGATCTACGCGCTCGCCATGCCGGTCGTTTCGTTTTTGGCCGTGATCGCGGATGGCGGCGTCGGCATTTCGCTGGCCCGGGACACGTCGAACTCCCCCGACGTGTGGTCGACCGCCTTCTGGGTCCTCATGGCCTCCGGCGTAACCCTGGGGCTCGTCGTCCTCGGGAGCGGTTACGCACTCGCCTACGCGTCCGCCGAACCCGAACTCATCGTCATCATGGCGATTCTGTCGCTGAGTTTCCCCTTCCTGTCGGCCTCCGTGCTGCCGCTCGCGCGCCTGACCCGAGAGGGCAACCTAGTCTCCAGTTCGAAGGCGGATTTCCTGGCGGCGATCATGAGCGCCTGCGCCGCCGTCACCCTGGGCTCTCTCGGGTTCGGCGCGCGGAGCTTGGCCGTGCAATATGTCACCGGCTACCTGATCAGGGCGGTCATCTTGAACCTCTACGCGTTCGAACTTCCGAGGTTCGTTTTCAAACCCGCGACGATTCACAGTCACCTTTCCTCCGGCGGCGTCCTCATCGGTGGACGGCTCGGGGATCTGATGTGCCGGTTCGGCGAGAACCTTCTCTTCGGCAACGCGTTCGGCCCGACCGCGCTCGGAGCCTATAATTTCGCCAACCAAGTCCCGCGCTTCCTGTTCGAGGCATTCAGCAATCCGACCTGGGCCGCGTTCTACGCGCAGACGATCCGGGAGAGCAGGGAGCGCCTGCAGGAGATCTATTACAAGATCTGTCGATTCATGGCGTTCCTGACATTTCCTGCGGCGGCGATGATAGCGGCATCAGGGTCGGATATATTGGCCTTCGTTCTGGGTCCGAAATGGTCAGACGCCGGTACATTTCTTCAGGTGCTCGCGCCGGGATACGCGCTGAGCGTGACGGCCTCGATGGGGACGGCGTTGCTGCTGACGCTGAACGCCAATTGGATGTTCTTGCTGTCGATCGCCGTGTTGAGCTTCGGTCGCGTCGCCGGCGTCGGCGCCGGGTATTTCATCGCGCCCGCCTACGCCGCCGCGTTCGTGGGCATCGCCAACCTCATCTATGCGGTGGTGATCACGATCATGGTATCGAGGGTCTGCGGCGCCGAGATCCGGACGCTGCTGAGAAACATCGCCGGCGCGTTCATCGCGAGCACGTTCGCCTTCGTCACGTGCAAATCGGTGTTGCTCACCTTCGGGGACCGCCTGCCGATCGTGGTCCTCGCGTTGGCGACCGGAATCGTATCGTTCATCGTCTGCATCATCGCCATCGAGGGGCGGTCGATCCGCGCCGAATTCAACCAGTTCAGGTCGACCCTGAAGCACGCGACCGCGAGCCGGTGATAGCGGCACAGGCTGAAGGAGTCCGCTGCGGTTCGACCTCGCGATCGAGCGCGGTTTTTGTCCAGTCGCGCTGCGCGGCGCATACGGGGTCCGCGGCACGGTCGCGCCTGCCTTCCACGACCATCGAGGATGCCCCGTTCCGGACGCGCTGCTCGGAGTCTTACCGGCGGCTCGGCGCGAATCGGTGTCGTCTTCGGAACTCGAAGACCGAACCGCGTTTTCCGGCGCCGGCCGGCCTGGGGTCGCACGGGCATGGCCGGCGCGGCTCAAGCTCGCCGGAATCCTTGAGGCCGCCGCCGACGACGAGGACGATAGCTAGCGCCGCGGGCGCGACGGCCGAAGCGCTGGATCCCTTCGCGAATGACGGCGAGACATCGGTCGAGACGGGTTCGGCAGCGGAGCTATCGATCGCTCTCGTTTGAGCGACGGCAGCCGCGGAATTTTCCGACGGATACGGGTGCATCGATGCCCGCTGTATCAATCGGCAGGGTTACCGGGCGCCGGCGCACCCGCGCTACCCACGTCGACCGAGCGGGTCGACCGATAGCGGCCGAGGACTCACGCCGGAGCAGCGTCAACCGCTGCGTCGACCCAAGCAGACCCCATCGGATCTGGCTCGTCGTCGATGAACCCCTGCGATTTGCGTGTCGGAGGCAGCTGCCTTCAGCGTACCGAGCGCGAAGCCCGGGGAGATACCGGCGCGGCCACGACGCCTTCGGGCGGCTTGGATCAGGTCGGTCGCCGATCCGGTTTTTGTCGCCTGACTCCGAGTGTTGCTGCGGCGAGCCGAGCGCAGCCTCACGTGAAGCCGTCAGGGCGAACGCGCCGCGTCGCGATCGTGACCTGCCGGCGCGGGCGCGGGCCTCGGCCATCCTCAGGTTGCGGGACGATTCGCGGCGTTCGTGGTCGCCTCGCACCGAGCTTCCCGCAGCTGACGCGACAGAGATCGGATCGCGCGCCGCGTATCGCGGTCGGTGCCCCCATTCGATCATAGGGATGAGGCACTGTTCGAGCGGCGGGGCTACCGGATCGAGCGACATCGCCTTCGCTTCATCGGTTCCCACCGGTTCATCACGGATGGACCCGACGCCGGATCGCCCCCCATAAGGTCCGCGTCGTAATCCACCCCCCGCGGCCTTCCTGTTCACCCTCAGCGGATCCGCACCGATCTGATCACTGAAACGCCCCGCGCCCGGAATGCAGAAGCCCGAAGCGGCGCTTCAGGACGATCCTGTCAGGGACGCACCGCCGCCGCTTCGAAAGCGCGACGGAGGCCGAACTCGATCGCACTTGCTGCCCGTCCGCCGGTTACGCCCGCGAACCACGGGTGATGAATTACCCATACCTCGACGTCGCAAGCCGGTTCACGCACCAGCCCCGGGTCGCCCACGGCTCCGTCGCACCTCGATCGGGCCCACGACCTCCACAATCTGCGCCGCGGAATGATTCGTGGGTGTCAGAGCGAAGGTTGGCATCGACGCACGTCTCGCCGAGTTCGATACCAGCGAAATCGTGGTCGCAAGCACGGCATCTACGTGTCTCCCCGTCGCCGGGACGGGGATCAGGAGAGCTTGGCGGCGCAGCCACGTCGGGCCGGTCAAGCTCGCCTGTGCCGGGTGTCCGGCCGTCGGGCGATCGACTCATGCCCCGCCGAAACGCGAAGCGCTGACTTCTCAAACCCGCCGAGCGTCCCCCCCTCGACCGCGATAAAGGCGTTTCGTAGGACGGGCTTTCCGAACCGATCTACGCCCATATCGGGCGCTTGCGATGACCACGGCGTCGGAGCTCGTCAGGGGTACGGGCAACTCCGCGGGAAGACCTGCGGGGATGGGCGAAATCCCTGCAGGGCACTCTCCGCCCCGCGGGTCGGAAGCCCACCCCGTCGCGCGAGGCTAACTCGGATCGTCGCCACCGCCAGCTCGACGGGCAGATTCGGTGGATAGGACCGGCACGCCGGTGGGTCCGCCATCGCCGCCACTATCTGTGCGGGGAAAAGCCGGTCGATCAGCCGCGGAAGCACGGGCTCGTCACCCGCCCTCTGAGGCCCACGCGCCCAGGTCGGCGAGCGCCGGTCAGCGCCCGAGACGCCTCGACCGCACGCCCTGGATCGCGTCTTGCCCAACGGCTCCGAACTGGCCGATCCCGCGCGGGCATGTCTATGCGGCTCTGCGGCGAGCCAAAGCCGTGCCGGCCGCAAGCTCGATAATTCGCAACCGACTCGGATACCGTCGCACGGTGCGAGAACGAGGAGCTTCGACAGATTACGATCGGGGGCATGACCGGCGCCGATGGTCGTCCGGAGGCACGGGGCGGAACGATATCCCAAGCTTGGTCCAGCGCCGCCCGGTCACCGGCGAACCGCTCGGCGTGCTTTCACGCTGTCCGAGCGAGCCGGTTCACGCTGCGCGCGCCGGCCTCATGCGAAAACCCGTTGCAGAGCGAGGCACGTGCTTCGCCATCAATCCTCCGGCAGTTCCGCATCGGCGGGCTCATCTGGCGGCGGTTGGGGTTTCCCTACTTGCTTGGGCGGCTGAGAGACTCGGGCATGTGGCACCACACCTGCGATCGGCCGCTGCAGCGTCGTCGGCGGTTGTTTGGTCAGACCTGCATTTGCATTCGGCCTCTGAGGATTTGGCGGCTTCGCGAAGGGCTCGGTCCTCGGGTTTGGCGGTGCCGCGGCAGTGTGCGCGGGGGCTACCGATACAGCAGGCTTGTCGACCGATCCAGGCGCTCGCGGCCTCGTCACCGCGGTGACCGGCGGCTGTTGCGGGCTGGTCGATCCCGATTGCTCAGGCCCGGGCCGAGTCGCGACGGTCGATGTCGCGCCTCGCAGGGATTCGGACGCAGCTCGTTGTCCGCAGTTGCTGACGACCGCCTCATAGGTTTTGCCATCTATGCTGGCGGAGACGATGCAGCGAGCTGGGTAGTAAATCAACTCGTACTGAAATTTGCCCTTATCGTCCGACTCCGTGCGGAACTGATCATCCAGCACCACCGGCGTGTGCGGGTGTTCGGTGGAACCGACGACGTAGAGCCGCCCTGTGGCGACCGCCGCGAACATGATGTCGGACGCCGCGAAAGCTGCGCCGCCGGGCATCAGAGTGGCCAATCCTACGGCCACGACCGTGATAAAGCGCTGCAATGAATCATCCCTGGAACGTCTGTTGTGGTTAAAAAGTACAGACGATCCTCGCGCGTTGGGAGTTCCATTCGGACGATCGGATTATTGCGGTCGGCCGTCACCCGAACCGCTTGGTCGCCGTCGCGCTGGTCGAAAATCGTCCGCCGGTTCGCCGCTACTTACTACCGCGTTGGGCGAGCACCGCCGGGATGGTGCGCAGCATGATCGCGATGTCCCGGCGCAGGCTCCAGCGGCTGGCGTAATCCAGGTCTAGCGCCACGCGCTCGGCGTAGCTCGTGTCCGAGCGGCCCGACACCTGCCACAGCCCGGTCACCCCGGGGGGCACGGCAAAGCAGGTCTGGAACGCCCGGCCGTAGCGGGCGACCTCGGCCGGCACGATCGGGCGGGGCCCGACCAGACTCATCTCGCCGCGCAGCACGTTCCAGAGCTGGGGCAGCTCGTCGAGCGAGGTCTTGCGCAGCACCTGCCCGATCGCGGTGACGCGCGGATCGTTGCTGAGCTTGTGCGTGGCGGCCCATTCGGCCCGGGCCCGCGGGTCGGCGGCCAGGTGGGCGGCCAGCACCGCCTCGCCGTCGGTGACCATGGAGCGGAACTTGAGGCAGCCGAAGGAGCGGCCGTCGCGGCCCAGGCGCATGTGGCGGAAGATCGGGGCCCGGCCGTCGCCGGCCCAGACCAGGAGGGCGATGAGCAGGAGGAGCGGCAACAGCAGGAACAGGGCGGTGACGGGCACGCCGACGTCGAGGCCGCGCTTGGCCGCCCAGTTCAGGCGCAGGCCGCGAGCGACGAAAGGGGTCTCCGGCAGGACCGCTTCAGTCGCAGCCTCAGCTACCTCACCGGCGTGCGCGATCAATTGATTCGTCAGCCCCCCGGGGAAATCGCTCATCTCGACCCTATGCTGCGGCGCGAAGACACTCTCAGAAACGGCATGGCTTGTCGGGCGCAGCCTGGTCTCGACTCCTCGCGTGAGGCCAAGGACGGAGCGGTTAAAAATGTGTTGTCACCGCAGCCGTATATCGCCACCGAGCCTATGACAAGCGATGTTCCGGACAAATTTTACGGATGTAATTTGTCGCGTTCAATCTTCGCGGCACCGCTGGGATCGATTCTAGTCCAGGACGCGCGAAAGAGCTTCAGCACGCGCAGCAGGGCACTGCGCATTATATACCTAGTTCGGGCAATGCGACGCTTATGAGCGGAATTTTCTTACGGAAACTGACGATGGACACCGATTTCCGTAGCACAGGTCGTCGAGCCACGTCACCGAAGGCGCGGGACCCTTACCCGCCAGGGGCGAGATCGAAGCGACCGAGCCCATGGTGCACAGCAGCGAATCTTTAACGAACGACGGGCCGAAAATGTTGCATCGCGCGCGGCGCGAGTGCCGGCACCCCGGCACGACGTTCGGACCGACTGCCTGCCGCCGGCGCATACCGCCGCCGTGGGGTCCGGCGGTCGGCCGCCGGCGAACGCGCGATGAGATGCCTGGTCGACCGGGCCGACGAGGCTCCCCGGCGCGACAGGATGACAGGTCGCCACCGAGGGATCCGGCTCGACGGCGGGCAGCGTGACGCGACCGGCGGAGAATCTCATTGGCCGGTCGCGTCCGAGGTCGCCCGAGCTCACGCCCAGTCCCCGCGGCCGGACTCGCCCACCCCGGACGATCCGCGCGCTATCGATGCCGCACCCGGTCTCGTCGCCGTCCCGGGCACGCGGATCTGTGTCCTCCGTCTGGGTCGCTACGAGCGCGGAGACGCTGATACCGATCGGACGAGAGTTGGCCCGGCCTCGTGGCGGACAGCCACGAACGCACGATTCGCGGTCGGCACCATCGCGGCGACCGAGACCAGCCTTCGGCGCCTCGAAACGGACTTCCCACCGACCGCGGAGTATCGCGCACCGGCCCCCGACGGGCGCGCGGCGTTCCCCGCGGTCAGCGCTCCGGTCCGGCGCCGCCGTGTTCAGCGTGGGGAATCACCGCCTCGCAAGCCGCCACCCTGTGCAACCTTGGGCGACGACCGCGACACGGTCTCGATGGGCGACCTTTCCGCTGCCTCGACGCGAGCGAGGGCGACCCCACGGGTCGTCGGGGTCGTGTTGCGGATGAGCGCGGTCCGTCACATCCGCTCGGTTCACACCCGTTCAGTGTCGGGTGGTCGTCACTACGATCTCAAGATCATCTGCGCCCATTCCGGCGGGCACATGCCCCCGTCCGCCCAGATATGGCTTCGGCTCGCGGTCGAGCCGCAGGTCGAACGCTATATTCGCAGCCTTGAGGGCGCCGACCGCTCGCTCTTGGGGCGCCGTCATACCGCTCTTGTTCGCACGCACCAGAAGGCCCGACTTTGGCGCTCCTGATACGCCTATCCTGATCCCAGACGATACGTTCCAGCCCGCATCTCTGAACGCGGCCTCCAACTGCGTGCTGACCGGCGCGGTCGTCACGTCGCCGCCGTCGTGATCGACCGAGACGTTTCCGAAGCTACCCCGCAGCGCCTTGGTCAGGACCGCGATTTTCTCGTCGGCCAATCGGGCGGGCGTCGAAGCGTGCTGCGGCAGCTTGGCCGGATCCGCGTTCTGAGCGTTGACGCTGCGCGACGCCTTTTCCCTCTCAAGATCGGCCCGCAGTTGTGCATTCGCGGCGCTGAGGCGATCGCGTTCCGCTTGCCCCGCTGTGAGGCCTTCAGACTCCGCTGCGGCGATCTTCGCCGCGGTTATCTCAGCGTACCGGCCGAGAGTCTGCTCGGCGGCTTCGGCCACACGTCTATGCGAGAGGATCGAGCCCGTCGCCGCCAAGCCGACGAGAACGGCGGCGACGATCGCGACGGACAGCGACCACATGAGAGCTCGATCCCACGTTGCGCCCTCCACACCCATGATGAGAACCGAGCTCGACCTCTCGATGCTCGTGACTGCGGGAGATTCTCGCGGTTCGGCGCTGTTCATGGCGAATGCTTGCACGATGAGGACGAACGACAAGACGCGTAATACCGCGCGGACGCGATTCCAGGGAACGGAAATCATAGCGACGGTACGGCTGCCGCTGAAATGGTCTATCCGGCTTCGCATCGACCGTTTGGGTCCGTTTGCGAGGGCGCCGAGCACGAGCCTGCCGTTCATCGGTGATGGTCTTGGCGTCGCGTGAGGTTCCCGCATCTCGCGGTTCGAGCGAGCGCGGCAGTTCGTCTCCGACTACCTGCATCGCGCAGCGTTGGCCAGCGTCTCCGAAGTGATCCGGTGAGGCCATAGTGAGTTCGGTCGAGAAAGGTATCCCGGCGCGACGTTCCGACCGCGCTCCCACCTCTTACGATCAGGCTTCGAGACGCGAACGCGGGCGAAGCCATCCTCGACAGATCAGAGATCTGTCGCACCGACGTACTGCGATCGACGATCTTGTGGACCATGATGTCTGAAGCATACAGGCCACCGGATGCACGGGCGCCGTCGATTTCGCCGGGCGATTTTGCCCAGATCGAGTTACAGCGCACGACGGCGTCGCGGATGCTCGTCGACGACGATGCGGTCATTGGCGCGATACGCTGTCGCTGCACCGAGGCGGCACGTCACAGATCGGCGTAAGCCGGAGTCGACGCGCGAGGCAGACGAGGTCTCTCAATCGACCGGCCCTGGTTATCGGCGCAGATTCAGGCGTTGGGTCGCCACGGTGCGAACGCTGAGATCTAGCCGCCGGGCGACCTCCTGTTGCTGAAGCTGGAGCTGAGCCAGCGCAGCACCTCCGCCTCGCGCAGCGTCAGCCCGAGGCCGTCGCCCCCGTCGAAAGGCACATCCAAGTTCGAGGAGACCAAGGCGATCGGCCCCCTCCGCGACGGCGAGTAGCGCCGCGCCAAGGTCCCGCGGCGATTTCGCGTGCCCCACGAAGGTGTCGGCACCTGCGACCAGGAGCGCGCGCGGAGCGCCTGCGGTCAACGCGTCGAACACCACGAGCGGCCGGAGGTTCGGCCGTCGCTTTTTCAGGCCGGCGATGCGGGCGAACCCGTCCGCGAACCGGCCTGCGTCCAAGAACACGAGCGCGGCCGCGTTCACGATCTCCGAGCGGTCCAAGTCTGCCTCGCCGATCGCGTGAATCTCCGGCATGTGCTCCACAGTACCGCCCGGACGCTCGCGTTCGGATCCTGCGGTCTATCTTGGAACAACAAGCCGATGGCCGTACTCAAGACTCAACACTTCGCTTTCAGCTCGATAGATCCGAGCGGAACTGGGTTCGATTGTCCAAGAACCGTTCTGCAGGATCAAAGGATCTTTTTAAAACTTATCCTCCTATCAACCGGGTAATTATAAGTTTACATACCTAGATATCGCCGTTCTGACCCGGCGTGCAACCTGGCCGCCCCGCATGGGACGGTGCGCCTGGCTAGCACCCGGCACCGATGGCCCTCGAATCTCGGAGATGGCGATATCGGTTTGATGTTCCGGCGAGGGCCGCCGAGACGCGTCTGTCCGCGGGACGACCCCGACGCGTGAACCGCCTTGCCGCGGCGGGAATCGGCGCGCTTCAGCGACGCCGCGAAACTGTGGACATCCCGCGTGTCCATCACCCCGCCGCGGCGCCCGGACGCGATCTGCGGGACGCCGCGCGCATCTCGGCGAGGCCGACGCGCCGCGGCACAGCGCAGGGAAATACGGGTCGAGCAGAGGACCCGTCGATCGCATGCCCGCAGGTGAGCGGCATCGCTTCAGAACGCGCGGTCCCCCCGCTGATCGGGGGCATCGCAGGTCGGAGAGCGGTCTCACTCAGACCGGGTGCGGGGCGGGCAAAGGCGCACGTTCCACCGAACCGCATTCCCAAGCCTGCGGCCACTTCGTCTCGACGCGTCGATGACGGCCCCGTCAACGGCGCGCGTATCGAGGAGCCGCGACAGGTGTGATGACGCCTGGGGCCGTTGCCCCCCCTGCGCCGACCTTCGCCGACCGATGGCACCACACGGTTCGATCGGGCTAGCGGAACCGTCCTTGCCGAGGTCCCTGGATCGCGGCGCCCACGTCGCGGCTCTGGGACGTGCCCTCCCACGGCCGGTCCGGATGGATCGGTTCTGCGCCGGGACCAGCTCGCCCATGCGGCGCCTGGTCACGGCCGCTGCTGTTTAAGCCAAGCCCCTGTGCCGTCTTTCAGACGCGTCGCGGCCCACGGCGCATCGGCAGAGATCTCGACCTGGAGAAGACCGTCCCCGGGGGCGAGCAGCGCCAGCAGCCTGTCGCTCAGCGCCCGGAGTGGGTCTTGAGTTTCGATCAGCCAACTGGTCTCCAGCGCTTGATGGTAGCCGGCTTGGCGTACATGATTGAAAAAGCCGAGATAGTCGTGGCCAATGGCGCGCATATCCACGGCAATCAAGTATATCGCCATCGATCGCAAGACTCCGATGAGTTAGTCAACGGTAGAACGGCTGAAGCGATCGGTTGTATCGATCGGTTCAGCGCACCGTAGACGGAGCGAACCTCTGGAGCAACGGTTCAGCCCAGAGCGATTACGACGGCCCGAGGTTGTGAGGCGCGCAGCGACGCAGGGATGCTCGGTTTTAGGGTCCGGGCAATTTACGGAGCGGGTGGAACCTGAGGTGGCTCAGGTTCAACCGTCAGGGCCTCGCCGATTGCCTCGGACGAGGGTTGGATCCGCGCGCGGTCATGAGGCCGCCGTAGCTGCCGGCGGCGTCGAAGTCGGGCAGATGCGCGCGACGGCCCATGGCCGTCGCGCGCATCTGCCGAAGCGGAACCCGTTGGAACTGGCGACTATTCAATCGACCTGAGTATCCGTGTAGGGGTGGCGCGGTTCACTCAGGCGATGCTCCGGGTCTTTGCAGAGCCAGGCTCGAAGCTGTTGGCGCGGAAGGTCTCGCCCGTGGCGATCGCCACTCCGATGAGGGGGACTGCGGCAGCGACGTCTCCGGGCATTGGGTCGTGGATGCCGGCGTCGGTGAGAACCTTGTGCACCGGGTCGGGCGCGGGACCGACCGGCGACGCAGGGCGTCACCGGCCGGGCGGGACGTGGTCGGTGGTGCACCACGATAACGGCGAAGTCGGCGGTGCGTTCGACGACCTGGAACAGGCAGATTAAGCCTTGGGCCGTAAGCGTCTCGGCGAGAACCATGAGGAAGGAACCAGGCGGGTGTCGAAACGCGACCGCTTCGATTCGCGCCCATCGACCCGTGGCAGTCGGACGGGACCGTAGCGCTGCCTACCGCGGTGCAGCGAGCATTTTGAGCGGGGCGGACGGTCGCCGGAAACGCTCGGAGCGGCCATCGTGGAGCGGCGGCAGTACGACCCCGGAGTGGGACGCCGGCCTCTTCCTCGGCGGAGCTCTCTCCCTCTCTCGACTGGCGCACCGGCCGAGCGCGGCTGCGCCGGTCCGGTGCGCCAGTCGTCGGCCGAGCCGCGCGTCCTCCATTCGCCCACCGTCCTCGGATCGATGCCGCAGCGACCGGCCCACGTACCCAGGCTCGCTGGACTGTGGCGATCCGTGCCGGATCGCGCGACGGACTGCCCCCGTCGCGGCGGCGCTGCCGTGAACCGCCTGGCCCATCGCGACTCCCTTCACGCCGGCCGGACGTTTGAACCGCCCAACGCCCAGGGTCGACATCCGAGCCTCCGCGCCGGCGGCGCGCGATCGCGCGGCGCAGCGGGTTGCGCGCCAGACGGCGGCTGCCTCGCCTCAAGATGGTGCGGTCACAGAGGCCGGGCGGATCCATACACGTCGCCGGCCTCGGCTCCGCGTCTCCCGAACGGGATATCGACGAGTGCCTGCGGCGCCGACGGGCCGCCGACCGATAGCCTCCGAAGCCCGCTAGGTTCGCCGATCGACGAGGCTGGCCGGCCCGTGAGGTTTGCGTCCACCCCACCGCTCAGCGCCTCCTCGGACTGACACGCGCCAGGGCGGCACGGGCGTGGCGCTTGCCGCTCTCCCTGGTCGCCCGGGAGATCCGCGCACCGCCCGCACCTCGGCAGGTCCAGGGGCCGCCTGGCGACGCGGCCCCCTCGATCAACCGTCGCTGTCGATACGCCGTGAATCCTGGCTCAGCCGATGGACTCGCCGTCGGCATCGGCCGCTGCTAGATCTCAGCGCGACGTGAGCGTGTGCTGGGATGCCGATACGATGGACGACGGGCGGATCAGCCTTGACTGGCATACGATCCCCGATGACGATCCGGTCGAGCGCGTAGCGCGCGCGCTCTGTGCACATGACGGTATCGACCCGGACGCGGTTCTCGCCTCGGAGCGGCGCGCGCCCGTGATCGGGCCCGACGGCATCGCCGAACTTCGCCCGGTGGGAGAATTGGCCTGGAGACGATACACCGTCGAGGCGACACGACTGGTGGCGGCGTTTCGGGCTTTCGCGCGCGTCTGAGCGTCGATGCTCTGACCGCTCAGCGTGGAGCGCGCGGTGGGTGGATTTCGACAGGGGCGCTTTTCGCAGCGAGCGGTTCGTGCTCGCGGCCATCGGTCAGGCATACCGGTCGAGCGGGAACGGCACGGCCTGCGACGCGGATGGCACAGGTCCGGTCTTCCGTCTTCACGACTACGCCCGAGCGGCTCTGGAAGATCGGCGGGACCATCGCAGGGCTCCCGGTCCGGCGACCGCGGACGCGTCGGGGCGCTTCAGATTCCATCCGATGTTGATCCAAGAGATATGTCAGAGGCGCCAGGCGGAGACGCTGCGCGCTCTGTATCGAGGAACTCAACCGGATCACAGGGACTTCGCTGACGACGGCCGTACACGTGCAGGCGTGCCGCGACAGCGCGCGGCCGCGCGATCGTCACTTCCGATCACCCAAAGCCGTCATCTCCGGTCGCTGGTTCATCCGAGCGCTCACGTACCCTTCCCTCGAGCGAGCCCTGAATGAGCGTGCGGTCGCCGCGACTGGCTCTAAAAGAGCTGTCCTGCCTATACCGCGACGGCCAAGTCATCATCATAACCGGTGGCTTCGAGGCAGGTGCAGCCCTCGTTGGGGGTAGCGCCAGTGAAGGTTTCGCCGATGGCTGCCCAGAGATCGCTCACGGCGCGGGCGGCCACAGTCGTGAGCAGGTGCTCCAGTTTTGCGAAGATCGGCTCGATAGGATTGAACCTGGGATTTTAGGGCGCAAGCTTGAGGACCCGCGCACCCACCGCCTCGATCGCCGCGCGCACCGGCGACCTTGTGGGCCTGCAGATCGTCGAGGATTACGGTGTCGCCTGTTTGCAGCATTGGTACGAGGCCGTCGGCGACGTAGCTGCGGAAGCGCTGGCCATTCGTGGCGCCGTCGTTGAGTCTGAACGCGCGCAGGCCGGTGGTGCGCAGCGCGGCGGCCGTGGTGGTCGTGAACTTGTAATGCCGTATGGCACGAGCAGCCGGCACCGTTCGCCGCGGATGGCGCGTCCGCAAAGGCGGCCCATATCGGTGGCGGCCGCGGCCCCGCCGGGGGAAACCGACGTATCGGGGTCGAGAGCGGGCGTGACATCGAAACAGGCTCGGCACCCGACCCTCCATCCGAGCTCCTGCTCAATCGGGCACAGAGCGCCCTTTACGGCTGACGCCGTGGCCGGCGAAGTAGCGCGACATCCCACTCGCGCTGGTCTGCACGTCCCGCGCGGTCAGGACGTCGAGCGAGTCGCGCAGGGCAATCTGCGGCCGGGCCTCATAGGCGGGTAGGATCTGATCGGCCTGCGCCTCGATGGCTGGGAGGCGTTCGTCGCTGCGCCTGCGATTGGGCGCGACGTGCCCTTCCCGCGCGTACCGCGCCGACCATCGGCTGGCCCTCGGCACGCTCGCATTAAACCGGTCGCCGACCGACGGAAGGCGCGTCCTCCATCACGGCCGCCACAACGCGCTCGCGCAGATCGATTGACCAAGCTCGTGGCATCGCCGGTCCCTCGACGGTCAACGCGGCAACCCGGTCTTCGTCGCAACGCCTACGGACACAGCTCTGAAACGATCCAGCTCAGGCTCCGCTCGCGGCGATGAAGCCACATGTTCGCCGCCGCGGATGTCCGGCCCCCGGGGAAGCGCCGCCGGGCTGCCAGGGCCCTCCCGCCTGTGACCTCCTGCCGGGCCGAACATCCGATCAAACCGACCCGCCGGCTGGGGCCGTCGACACCCCTCGACCTTTTCTCCGGTAAGGCAAGCCCGGAGGCGGCGAGCTTCGACGGCCGCGCTTATTGGCGGTCCAGCGCGGCACCCGATTCCCCCTGGTCGGCCGGAGCGTCTCGCCTCGGCGTCGGGGTTTTCTCAGACTTGGATTCCTATCAATTTCGGGTCCGATTCAACTGCGCGGCCGCTGAACCCCAGCAGCTTTGAACACCCGAACACGGCCGCTCCGCACCGACGGCAGGGCCGTCTCACGGGGCGGCTCGGGGGCAGCACTGAGTCGCACAGTGACCGCCTCAGCCGGCGCCGTGCGACCGCTCCGCTCACGCTCCACGGACTGCTCAAGCGCGGAAGCCGGAACCAGCGCCCACGCTTCATCCCGGACGTAAACGGCCTCCGCGCCGGCGCGTCGCCTCAAGACAGCCAGCTCCAAACCCTCGGCGGCGGTGTCCGCTCGGTTGAAGATGACGACACCCCGCTGTTCAGCGACTATGAAGTAGGGCATGGCAGCAGTCCGACAGGAATACTCGATCCCCACAATAGCGAGGGATCGCCGATAGGCAATCCTGAGTCCGCGGCGGCGATGCGCGCAGCCGATCGATCAGACCGCGAGACCGACGGGCGCGCACCCGGCTTGAGAGCCGGAACGTTGCGTGAGGTTTAGTCCGCGCCGACGCCCGGCACCGTGCATCGGCGGCGTCTCGCCCGCACGTGGCCGATTTGAGCCGCCAGCCCCGTGGTTGCGGATCGAGGGCGAAACCCGGCGACGCCTTGGTCGCGTCGCGTCGGGAAGTTACCATAATGCGTGAGGTTGCAGGCGTCGCCGTGGCGCTCACGCCCCCGTCCCGCCCACGACTTTCGGCGGAGAGCTCTTGAAGCCGGCGTCCGTCGGCCGACTCGAATGCCGGCGGACGACCCAGGCGATCGGGGGGATCAAACGTAGCTATTACCGCCCGCTCACAAGAGGACGTGCGCGTTCGCGGCCGCACCGATCAGTGGTCGCCGCGGGGCGTGAGTCACTTAAATCCCGGACCTGTCGCGCGTGCGGGCCGCGCTCCGGATCGGGCCGACCGACCCCGTCCTATCGGCGGCATCGAGCCCTTTCGCGAGCGAGACCCATTTCGAAGGCAGCGGGGTCGAACGCGTGATCGCGCCGCATGAAGTCGCGTGGCCGCCGCCGCCAGACGCCGCCGATCCAGGGCCTGTCGGGGCGAACGCGGACCACAACTGCACGGATACAGCCGATCGACGTGTCACGGCACGATCCGCCGCGTCTACGCCCTACTCTGCTTCTGAACGCCTTGCACGGCGCACGGTCACGCGGGCGGGCACCTCCACAGGCGGGCGATCGGCATGCAGCGCACGCGACCGGCAGGTTGGAAATCTTGCTGCGGCTCGATCCAATCAGCCACGAGGCGCTTCCTCCGAAAGCATTTTCGGGATGGCAAACGTCGACAAGACGCCGCTAAACGGCCATCAGCCCCGCAGAATGCGGCTTCAAACCGAGACTGCGGACGCGCTTGATGTTCGAGACATAACTTTTCAATTTTCGAGCCGCGGCCGTTCGGGTGCACACGACGATCCGTCTGCCAGAACGCCCGGGCGCTCGGAACACAGGGGCGGGACGCGAGACACGGCTTCGCAAAAGACTCGGGCCCTATGCGTAACCCGGAGAGCTGGGAACACTTCACTCATGAGGATGCGACTTGTTTACGCGACATGGGGCTGACAGCGATCGGCACCCCGAACAGTAACGAACGTCCGGAGAACACATCCACGAGGTGCGTATTGCTTAGACAGCGGCCCGAGCGCTGGACACCGTGCAACTTATGGCTTACGACGCGGACCTGTTA